>NZ_BAGN01000181.1 GCF_000308835.1 Nocardia vinacea NBRC 16497
CCGTCATGAAACTGCTCGGCGACGACTGCTGGTGGGCGCCGGCCTGGATGAAACGTGTCCAGGAGAAAATCGGGCTCGGCGAACCTATCCTGGACGATGAACGCCCGGGCACCGAGGATATGCACGAGCCGATCGAGACCACACCGATCACGCTGCCGCTCCCCACCGTCACCGCTGGACGATCGAACGGTTCGTAGTCGCCCCCACGAAAGGGAACGCCGCACGTCGCCTCGGGAGGTACGCTCACCGCCGGAAAGCCCGCGGACCCGATCGCCGAACCGGCGACCTGGTCAACCACCGGCCAACTGGACCGAAGGACGACCGCGATGTGCAGCTACCGTCTCGATGCCGAATACGCCGATCCGGCACCTTTGAAGGTGCGGATCGATACCCACGAGCGCTATTCGGAGCGTCCCGACGACCCCACCGCGAATGTGCTCACCGCGCTGGCACTCACCGGAACCGAACATCTAGCCGATATCGGCTGCGGCGACGCCCGATTCCTCGCCCACCTCGCCGGCAACGGTCACCGGGGTCCACTGGTCGGTATCGACACCTCCCCCGCGATGGTCGCCGCCGCCAATGCCGTACCCGGGGTGCGCGGCGTATTCGGTAGTGCCGACCGGATCCCGTTCGACGACAACAGCTTCGACGCTCTCACCGCGCGACATATGCTGTACCACCTCGCGAATCCGCTCGCCGCGCTCGAGGAATTCCGGCGCACGACCAAACCCGGCGGGACGGTTGCCGTGGTCGTCAATCATCCCGGAACCTACCCGTGCACCACCGAACTCGTGGCCGCGCATGCCGCGACCTACGGTCTCCGCGTGGGCGAGGCGATGACCGTCGACTCCGACACCTTGCCGGAGCTGATGTCCGAGGTTTTCGGCGAGGTGCGCATCCAGCGATCGGATAATGCGCTGGTCTTCGATACTCCGGATCCACTGGTGCGCTTCGCCCAAGCGCTGTTCACGTTCTACGGCGTCACGCCGAATCACCCACGACGGCAGGCAATTCTGAACGACCTGCGGGAGGACGTCGAGGATTGGTTCACCCACCATCCGGGGAAGATGTGGCGCGACCCCAAGGGGTACATCGTCGCCACGGCCGTCGTCGATCACCAGGGCAGCGCACCTTCGGCATCGACGTAGCTTCCGGTGGGGCCATCTGGGCCGAGCTGCGCCATGCGCACGATGATCTCGGCACCTTGCTCCACAGCCTGGGTGCCGGTATTCCCGTTGAGATCGGTCTTCGTGAAACCGGGCTCCACCGCATTGATCCGGATATTCGGGAACACCTTCGCGTATTGCACGGTGAGCATGTTGACCACCGTCTTCGACGCGGGATATGCGATGCCCGGGTAGGCGTATGCAGGAGTGCCCGGGGTCGAGACCCTGGTCAGCGATGCAAGACCGCTGCTGACATTGACCACGACCGGCGCCGCCGAGCGCTGCAGCAGCGGCAGGAAGGCGTGCAGGACGCGTACCGTGCCGAAGACGTTCGTGTCGAAGGTCTTTCGCATCACATCCGCGGTGAGGTCCGCGGCGCCGATGACGTCGTTCCGGTCGGTCATCTCTGCCTGGACACCGGCATTGTTGACCAGGACATCCAGACCGCCGTCGGCCTCGATGGTCTGCACCGCGGCCGCCACGGATGCATCGTCGGTGATATCGAGTTGGACAGCCCGCGCGCCCAATTCCTCGGCCGCCTGACGACCGCGTTCGGCATCCCGGCTGCCGAGGTAGACCGTGTGACCCGCCGCGACGAGTTGGCGGGCGGCCTCGAAGCCGAGGCCCTTGTTCGCTCCGGTGATCAGTATTGCTGACATGCCAGCAACGCTAGGTTTTAGAGCGCGCTCGAAGTCAAGAACCTTCCTGGTAACGCAACGAGTCCGGTTCCTCCTCTCCTCTTGGCGGGTTGTGGTTGTTGAGTGCTGGGCGTCGGTTCGTAGGTGATTTGTGGTGGGTTTGCAGAGGTGAGATTACATAAGTAGATGCGCATATCTACCTACCTGAATGTAATTTCAGGTCTTGCCGTTGCCTTCAACTCCTTCGCCATGGACTCCGGGCTTGGCGCCCAGGACGTCGACATGAACCGATTTTCCTGTGCCCCGGCTTGCTTCCCCACTGCACTACCCTGCGGACCCAATACCCCGCTCCCCCAGTCAGGTTCACCAGGGCAAGTGTTGCTGTTCAGGTCGGCGCACAACACCGATAACCGCATCCTCCCCGACACAAGACGACCGACCAGTTACTCTCGTCGCGTGGTCCCGCCCGCCCCGGTCTGCGCCGGAGGTCCACGAGCGCCCCTCACCTTCCAGGAAGCAGGAATTCGATGCGATCCCTGACCAGCCGCCGAACCTTGATCACACTGGCGGCCACCACCGCCGTAATGGCTTGTGGTCCAACGCCCGCGATGGCACAGCCCGCGCCTCCCGCGCAGGTGCAGCCGCTCGGTTCGGACTTTCTCTGGGGCGTGGCCGCATCGGGATATCAGTCCGAAGGCTATGCGCCGGATAGCAATTGGTCCCGGTACGTGGCGGCGGGCAAGACGGACGACCCCTATCTGGAGTCCGTCGACTTCTACCATCGCTACCGATCCGATATCGAACTGGCCGCGCAGCTCGGCGTCAAGGTCTATCGAATCGGGATCGAGTGGGCGCGCGTGCAGCCGCGGCCGGGCGAATGGGATGAGGCCGGACTTCGCTTCTACGACAACGTGATCGCCGCGATCACGGCGGCCGGTATGCGCCCGATGCTCACCATCGATCACTGGGTGTATCCGGGCTGGGAGGTCGACCGCGGCGGCTGGTCGAATCCGAATATTGTCGCGGACTGGCTCGCCAACGCGCACACCGTCGTCGACCGATACGCCGCGGCCGACCCGCTGTGGGTCACTTTCAACGAACCCGCGGCCTACATCATGAACGAGGCCTCGCACGGCGGCCTCTCCCCCGCCGACATTCCGGTGATGCAGGACCGAATCGCCCAGGCGCACAATTCCATCTACGACTACATCCACGCCGTGCAGCCGGGCGCGATGGTCACCAGCAACGTCGCCTACATTCCAGCTGGTGAGGATGCGATCAACGGCTCGTTCATCAATACGGTCGCCGCGAAACTCGACTACATCGGCATCGATTACTACTACGGCGCGTCCCCCGACACCGTGACCAAGCTGAGCTTCAGCCAGCTGTGGAACAACCCCTTGGAGCCTGAGGGCATTTACTATGCCCTGCAACACTATTCACGAAAATTCCCGGGCCGCCCGCTCTATATCGTCGAGAACGGCATGCCCACCGAAAATGGCATGCCCCGAGCCGACGGCTACACCCGCGCCGACGACCTCCGCGACACTGTCTACTGGCTGCAGCGCGCCAAGGCCGACGGTATGAACCTCATCGGCTACAACTACTGGAGCCTCACCGACAACTACGAATGGGGTTCCTACACACCACGTTTCGGCCTCTACACCGTCGACGTCCGCACCGACCCCACCCGCACCCGCAAGCCCACCGACGCCGTACCCGCCTACACCGCCATCACCCACCACGACGGCGTCACCCCCGACTACCGCCCGACCCGCGCCCCCAAACCCTGCTCCTTCGTCGACGCCGCCGCCAGCTGCGCCGACCCGGTCACCGTCCCCCGCTAGCCGGAGTGCGATCGTCGGCGAACCAGGGCCGTGCCCGCCACTTTCGTCCGCGGCGTGTTCGACCGGTGCCAGCGTGCCTGCGCGTGCAGCGATCGGAGGCTACTGATGGACGAGTTCAAGTTCGAGCAGGACCTCGTACGGGCACTGCTGCGGGAGCAGCATCCGGATCTGGCAGATCTCGAGCTCCGAGAGGTCGACGGGGGCTGGGATAACCAGCAATGGCGACTCGGGCAGGAGTTGGCCGTGCGCTTGCCCCGCACCGAGCGCGCGCCCGCTCTACTGCACACTGAGCAGACGTGGCTGCCGGTGTTGGCGAACCGTCTGCCGCTGCCAACGCCCACCCCGGTGCGTATCGGCAAACCTTCGAGCCTGTTCGAGCACACCTGGACGATCGCGCGCTGGGTCGAGGGTCAGCCGGCCGATCACACGCCGATCACACGCCTCGATGCGGCCGGGATTCTCGCGGAGTTCCTTGGGGCGCTGCACGTACAGGCGCCCGCCGACGCGCCGGCCAACCCTACGCGCGGCATCCCTCTGGCCGGATTGCAGGACGGGGTCGACATCGGGTTCGAGGTCATTGCCGACCGTGCGCTCGCTGATAGCGCGCGGGACGTCTGGGAGAAGGCCGTGGCAGCGCCCGTCTGGCAGGGCGCGCCGCTGTGGCTGCATGGTGACTTGCATCCGGCGAACGTGGTCGTCCGGGAGGGGATGCTCGCTGGGGTGATCGACTTCGGCGAGATGTGCGCGGGCGATCCCGCGACCGATCTTTCCGCCGCCTGGATCCTGTTGCCTGCCGGCGCAGCGAGCCGGTTCTTCAACGCCTATGGGCAGGCCGACCAAGCGATCATCGTCCGGGCCCGTGGCTGGGCTGTCCTGCGCGCCCTCGGCCTGATCCGGATCGGACAGAACGGGAGGCTTGGTCTGCCCGGAGGCAAACCGACCTGGGAACCAGCAGGCTACGCCACGCTCGAGCGGGTCCTGGCGGCGAACTGACCGAGTGGCAGCGCATCGAGGACGGTGCGGTCGACTGGCCCTCGTTCGCAAAATACCGGCTCATAGGCCGCAACGTGGTCGACTTGCCCCAGGGCGGGAACAGTTGCCCGTCGCTGGCGGACACCGTCCCGGTGCCGAACACCCTAGTGAGCGAATAGAACTGGACGTCGGGGTCGGCACCGTGGTGCCGACCCCGACCCCATCTCAGGACCCGGTGAACTGATCGCCGGAAATCGAGCGCGACTGCTCGCCGTTTACGCCGACGGGGATGTCGCCCTCGAGGGTGGTGCGGTAGAGCACGCGGGTGACATCGAGGTGGTTGAGGTCGCCCGGGGCCAGGTGGGCGGTGGCGCGGTTGTCCCAAAATGCCAGGCTGCCCTTTTCCCAACGGAATCGGACGGTGTAGGCCGGGTTCGAGAGTTCGTCGAACAGCAGCTGGAGTACCGCGTCGCTCTGGGCCGGGCTCAGCCCGACGATGTGGGTGGTGAAGCCGGGGTTGACGAAGAGCACCTTCTCGCCGGTCACCGGGTGCACGCGCACGACGGGATGTTCGGTCACCAGCGGGGCATTGGCGACCTTCTTGGCGTAGTCGCTTTCCTCGTTCCAGACCGGACGGCTGCCGCCGAACCGGTGCACCGCCCGCAGCCCCTCGACGAAGTTGCGCAGCGACTCGGGCAGGTTCGCGTAGGCTGCGGCGAGATTCGTCCAGCTGGTGTCCCCACCGCGCTCCGGGGCGATCTCGGCCCGCAGCAGCGACGCGGCGGGCGGGTTGATCAGTGCGGAGACATCGGTGTGCCAGTGGTTGGTGTAGGTGAATTTCTTGATGCCGAAACGCTTTTCGTAGAGTCGACTGTCGACGGCCAGAATTTCGGGGAACTCGGTCGGCGCGTCATCGTCGTAGGGATGTGAGGGCGTGACGGCACCGAATCGCCGAGAGAAGGCGATGTGTTCTGCGTGACCGATGTGCTGGTCGCGGAAGAACAGCACCTTGTATTCGTAGAGGGCCGCGGTGATGTCGGCAACCTCCTGATCGGTGAGTTCGGCCCGCAGGTCGACGCCCGCGATCTCGGCGCCGATATGTCCGGCGACGGGTGTGATCCGGAGGGTGGTGGTCGTGGGCTCGCTGACAGTGGTCATAGTCGTACTTTCTTCGGCGATGGTTGGGGATGGTCGGCGGAGCACGGGCGACAACCGCTGCTGCCCATTCGCATGAAGTCGACGGCGCGGCGCCTGGTCAGTCGGGGACTCATGCGCCGAGTTCGGTTCGTACCTGGGCGAATTGGCTTTCCACCGGTGCCAGCCCGTAGTGCCCACGCAGGGTCGTCGCGGTGTAGTCGGTGCGGAACAGGCCGCGCTCCTGCAGGATCGGGACCACCCGGTCCACGAAGTCCTCGAGACCGCCCGGCAGATACGGCGGCATGATGTTGAAGCCGTCGGCGGCGCCGTTCTCGAACCAGGACTGCAGTTCGTCGGCGATATCGGTGGGTGTGCCGGCGAAGGTCCGGTGCCCGCGCCCGCCGCCCAGTTTGCCGATGAGTTGGCGCACCGTGAGGTTCTCGCGCTCGGCGAGTTCCTTGACCAGTGTGAATCTGCTCTTTCCGCCCTCGATTTCGCTCTCCGCGGGCAGCGGTGGCAGTGGTGCGTCGAGTGCGTGTTCGGTGAGATCGACGCCGAGCAGCGCGGACAGTTGCCGCAGGGCGTAATCCGGTGAGATGAGGTCGGTGAATTCCTGTTCGAGGGCGAGTGCTTCTTCACGGGTGTCGGCGATGAACGGCACCAGACCGGGCAGCACCTTCAGTTCATCGGCCGAGCGACCGTACCTCGGCAGGCGCGCCTTCAGATCCCGATAGAACGCCTGCCCTTCCGCGAGCGAGCGCTGCGCGGTGAACACGGCCTCGGCGTACCGCGCGGCGAAATCCTTACCGCTCTCCGACGATCCGGCCTGCACCAGCAGTGGCCGCCCCTGTGGGCTGCGCGGTGAATTCAGCGGGCCGCGCACCCGGAACCGATCGCTGGCGTAGTCGATGGTGTGCACTTTGTCCGGGTCGGCGAAGACGCCCTCGTCCGGATCGAGCACGATCGCCGAGGACTCCCAGCTGTCCCAGAGCCGCACGGTGACATCCACGAACTCCTGTGCCCGCTCGTAGCGCCTGGCATGTTCGGGAATGGCGTCGAAGCCGAAGTTGAAGGCCTCGTCCTCGTTGCCCGAGGTGACGATATTCCAGCCCGCCCGACCACTGCTGATGTGATCGAGTGAGGCGAATTTGCGGGCCAAATTGAACGGTTCGTTGTAGGTGGTCGACGCCGTCGCGATGAGCCCGACCCGTTCGGTCGCCGCAGCGATCGCGGCAAGCAAGGTGATCGGCTCGAATACGGCGAGGGTATTGCGCTTGATCCGCGGTCCGATCGCCAACCCGTCGGCGAAGAAGACCGAGTCGAGTTTGCCGCGTTCGGCGATCCGGCCGAGCTCCTGGAAGTGCCGCACATCCAGTACCCGGCGCTCCTCGGTCCGGGGGTGCCGCCAGGCCGCCTCGTGATGTCCGACGCCCATCAGGAAGGCATTGAGGTGGAATTGCTTGCGGGGTAACGACATCGGAGTCCTTAACGGGAGGGCTCGGCGCGCCACCGGGACAGGCGGCGTTCGAGAGCGACGAGTAGGCCGTTGAAACTCAGCCCGAGCAGCGAGATGGCGATGATGCCCGCATACATATTCGGGATCTGGAAGTTCTGTTGGGCCGCGGTGATCAGATAGCCGAGTCCGGCACGGGCGCCGACCATTTCGGCGGCGATGAGCACCAGGATCGAGGACGCGGCCGCCATTCGCACGCCGGTGAAGATCGATGGCACCGCAGCGGGCAGGATCACCTTCTGGAACAGCCGAATCGGCGAGAAGCCGAGCGAAACGGCGGATTTGATCAGCAGCGGGTCCACGGTGCGCACACCGGTGATGGTGTTCAACAGGATCGGGAAGAAGCTCGCGTACACCACGAGCGCGATCTTGGAGGTCTCCCCGATGCCCAGGATCAGGATGAACACGGGCAACAGCGCCAGTGCCGCGGTGTTGCGGAACAACTCGAGGATCGGGTTCAAGAAGTCGGCCACCGGTCGGTACCAGGCGATGGCGACACCGACCGGAATGGCCACGGCGAGCGCGAGCGAAAATCCGGTCGCCGACCGGGTAAGGCTCGTCGAGACGTGCTCCCACATCTCACCGCTCTGCACCAGATCGATGAAGGCCTGCGCGACGGTCGAAAACGGCGGCAGAAAGACCTCGTCCACCAAACCGAGCCGCGGCGCCGCCTCCCATATCGCGACCAGCAGGGCGATGGCGAAGGTGGGCTTGAAGATTCGCCACGCCAGCAGCGCGACCGTCCGCACTACCCGCGACACGTCGGCTTTCTGTGTCGGCGCGGACTCGGCCGGGCTGCGGACGACAACCGGCCGTGACTTCTCGATGACTTGCACAGCGCTAGACATGAACCGGCTTCCTCTCGATGCTCGTGGCCGACAGCGACTCGCGTTCGAGTCCCTGCGCCCGGGTGACTTCGCTCTGCAACTGCGACCAGATCTGGTGTCGTGCCTCCCGGAAGGGTTCGCTGGAGCGCACATCCGCACCGGAGATCCGGTCGATATCGATATCGATCACCGCCTTGACTCGCCCAGGACGTGAGGTCAGCACGGCGACTCGCTGACCGAGGTAGACGGCCTCGTCGATGCCGTGGGTGATGAACAGAATCGTCTTACCGGTGGCCCGCCAGATCCGTAACAGCTCGTCCTGCAACGACTCCCGGGTCTGGGCGTCGAGTGCGGCAAACGGCTCATCCATCAACAGCACCTCCGGATCGAAGGCGAGGCTGCGAGCGATGGCGACTCGCTGTTTCATGCCGCCGGACAGCTCATGTGGATATCGGTCGCCGAATCCGGCCAGACCCACCAGTTCCAGGTATTCGTCGGCGATCTTCCGGCGTTCCCGACGCCGGATACCCTTCGCCTCCAAACCGAATTCGATATTTGTCCGGGCGGTGCGCCACGGGAGCAGCGCGTACTGCTGGAAGACAATGCCGCGATCCAGACCGGGCCCGCTGATCGGCTTGCCGTCCAACAGGATTCGCCCGGCACTCGGCTTGCTCAGCCCGCCGAGCAGATCGAGCAGCGTCGACTTCCCGGAACCGCTCGGGCCTACGAGAACCAGGAACTCGCCATCGCGCAATTCCAGCGAAATATCCTCGATAGCGGTGAACTCCTCGTTCGACCCACGGACCGGGAACTGTTTGCGCACTCCGGTGAGTGCGAGTTTCACCTGACTCATTTCGACGCGACCACCTCTCCGGTCGGCCCGGTGGTCGGACCGTAGGTCCCGTTGGCGTACGGGTTGTCCTTGTTGGTGTACAAATCCTTCGCGGACAGCTTTCCCGCGGGCACATCACCGTTGCGTTCCAGCCAATCGATCCAGATCTGCAGTTCCTTTTCCGCGATCACGCCACCGGGAACAGGAAGGCCCGGGCTGCGCCAGAACTTCAGCAGATCGGTGTTCTCATTGCGTCCACGCTTATTGATGATCGAGGCGAAACGCGCCACCACCTCGTCGCGCGGGGTCACCTGCAGCCAGCGGATCGCCCGCGCGGTGCCCTGGACGAAGTCCTTGACGGCCTCCGGGTTCTGGGCGATGTAGTCCTTGCGGAAAACATAAGTGCCGTAGTCGAATTGACCGAACAGGTCCTTGTCTGTGTAGAGCGCATGGATGCCGCCACGCCCGACCGCGCTCTCCCGGAAGACTCCGCCCAGCGCACCGACATCGATCTGCCCCTTGCGCAGGGCATCCTCGGTATTGGCCGGTGGCACCACGATCAGCTCGACCTGCTTGATCTCCTGGTCGGTCAGTCCCTGCTGATGCAGCCATTCCCGGGTGATGAATTCATGGTGTGCGCCGAGGGTATTGATGCCCACCTTCTTGCCGATCAGATCCCGAGGCGATTTGATGCCCGAATCGTCACGGACGAAGTAACCGGTGAACGACAGCTCATCCGCGCCGTAGGAGCTGAGAACCGACGTCACCGGAGCGCCGCCCGCGGCCAACTTGACGACCGCGCCGTTGAAGGCGCTGCCGAACTCGATCTGGCGGGTCGCGGCGGCCTGGATATTCGCCGGTCCGCTGGTGGTGTCACCCTCCCAGTGCAGCGCGATCTTGCTGAAGTAGCCGAGATCGTCCGCCAGTTCGTAGGGCGAGACCTGACCGGTCGAGCCCTGGTAGCGCAGTACGGCCTTGCCGTCGGCATTGGTGCCCGGCTCGGATTTGCCGCAGCCGGCGAGCACCGCGACCGCGGTGGAAATGGTGAGTACGGCGGCCACCGCACGGACGAACCGTGGCCTGGTTTTCTGGGACAGCGTCATGGAAGTTCTTTCACGGAATGCGCACTGCCGCAGCGCAATAGGGCACGCCACAACGGCAGGTAAGCGCGGAGGATTACCTGATCGACTGATGCGGCGACCCGATTTCGGCGACCGCGGATTCAGGCGCGACAGACTCCATGTGGCAGGCGCATGAAATCCACCGTGCGACGGCGGATCAGCGCAATGGATTCGATCATGTCAACGACCTTCGTGGGATTCGGATAGAAGCGGCGACCCCGCGGCTTTGTGTCCATGGTGGGGTCGCCCGCCATGGACGACAATGCCGATTTCACATTGTGAAAATCACCGTGAGTACAACTCCGCCGGCGCGTCGGTGATGGCGGCGGTGGACTGGAACAGTGGCCCGATCCGGCCCGCGATCTGCCGCATAGCAGGCACGATGCCGCGCACCAGCTCCTCGTTCAGCCGCGCCGAGCGGGCCTGCACACCGAGCGCACCCCACACCTGCTTATCGGGGCCGAGGATCGGCACCGCCACCGAGCGGACCGGATCCTCGCGCGCGATGATCTCCACGGCGAAACCGCTGCGCCGCACGCGATCCAGATCTGTCAGCGGCGCAGGCCGTCGATCGAGTCCGTCGACAACGGGCGAGAAGGCCAGCAGGGCCTGGCCGACGGCGCTGGAGCGCAGCGGCTGGCGGGCCTGCGGCAACTGGTTGGGGCAGAAGTACACCGGCGGCCGCGCCTGGAAGACCGTGACCGCGTCCCGCTCGTCGGCGACGCTCAGGCTGACGGTGATCTTGATGCCTGCGGCCAGCGCGTAGAGGTGGGGTGCGGCAGCGTCGATGCCCAACCGCGACAGCGCGGGTCGGGCCAGCGAGGCGAGCCCGTGTCCGATGCGATAGCGATCGGTCGCCGGATCCTGCTCCAGCAACCGGCCCCGCACCAATGCCTGGGCCAGCCGATATGTCGTGCTGACCGGAAATCCAGCACGATGCGCCAATTCGCTCACCGACAGCTCGGGATCATCGCCCTCGAAGCAGTTCAGTACGTGAATCGCGCGGTCGACCGCTTGGGCACCCGAACGGGGTTGATCGGCGGCAGTCATGGTTCCTCCTGATATTTCTACCGATCGGGATGTGGCCAGAACTATCACCGGGTAATCCGAGCACGGCAATGGTTCTGCGCCCGCTGCGCCGATTCCTCGCCCAGGAATGTCGGTAGCGTCAAAATCGCGCTGATTCGAAGGGTTCTGCGATCGCGGCGACGTGCACAGAATTGAATTCCCCGCGCTGACCCCGCATTCCGCCGCCGATTGCCGCTTTCGCAATCCCGACGTATCAGGAGCAGACGCATGAGTGAACTCTGGCAGACCAGCACCGATGTACTGGTGATCGGCGGCGGTCCGGCCGCCGCATGGGCGGCCATCCACGCACGGGAGGCCGGCGCGGAGGTGACCCTGGTAGACAAGGGCTACTGCGGAACCAGCGGCGCGACAGCACCTTCCGGGACCGGCGTTTGGTATGTCGCCCCGGAGGCAACCGCCCGTGCCAATGCCAAGGCCAGCAGGGAGGCTCTCGGCGGCCATCTCGCCGATCACTATTGGATGGATCGGGTCCTCGATCAGACCTACACCAACATGAATCGGCTTGCCGTGGAAGGCAAGTACCCGTTTCCGACCGACCCGGCGACCGGTGAGCAGCTGCGCACCGGGGTGCAGGGCCCGGAGTACATGCGCCGGATGCGCGCGTGGGTCAAGCGGCTCGGCGTCCGGATCCTCGACCATTCACCGGCTCTCGAACTGCTCGTCGACGATGCGGGCACGGTCCGCGGCGCGTGCGGATACCAGCGTCAACTCGACCGCGACTACCGCATCGCGGCGGGTGCGGTGGTGCTGGCCAGCGGCGGGTGTGCATTCCTGTCGCGCGCGTTGGGCACCAATGTCGATACCGGTGACGGCGCGCTGATGGCCGCCGAGGTGGGCGCGCGCTTCTCCGGGATGGAATTCTCCAATGCCTACGCGATCGTGCCGAAGGGCTCGACCATCACCAAGACCGCCTACTACGGCTACGCGACGTTCTTCCACGAGGACGGACAGGTACTCGAGGGCGCGGGATCCACGAAAGGCCGATCGGTGATCGCCCGAACCCTGTTGTCGGAGAAGGTTTTCGCCCAACTCGACCGCGCCGACCGGACGGTGCAGACGCAGATGCGGCTCGGGCAGCCCAACTTCTTTCTGCAGTTCGATCGGCGCGGTATCAATCCGTTCACCGATCGTTTCGAGGTCGATCTGCTCGCCGAGGGCACGGTGCGCGGCACCGGCGGTATCGATATCGTGGACGACGACTGCGCGACCACGGTGCCCGGTCTGTTCGCGGCGGGCGATGCGGCGACCCGGGAACGCATCTGCGGTGGTTTCACCGGTGGCGGCAGCCACAATTCGGCATGGGCGATGTCGTCGGGGAGTTGGGCCGGTGCGGGGGCGGCACGGTTCGCGCTCGGCTCGTCTCGGCCGGACGATGCCGCTCTGCGCGGCGCGGGACGAACCGGCTTGCGGCCCAGCGACTCCCCCACGCTCGATGCCGCCGAGGTTGTCGAGGCAGCGCAGGCCGAGCTGATTCCGTTCCAGAAGAATTACCTGCGCCATGGCGAGCGACTGCGGCCCGCACTCGATGCACTCGACACGATCTGGGAGCGCGCAGGTAAGGAGCTCGGTGGCCGCACCGGTGACGATCGCATCCGGGCCAGGCAGGCCGCCGCCATCACCGCGGTCGGTCGGCTCATGTACGAATCGACTTTGGCGCGCACCGAGACTCGCGGCATGAGCAAGCGCGCAGACCATCCGGAACAGGACCCGG
The DNA here is from genome assembly GCF_000308835.1 of Nocardia vinacea NBRC 16497. Lineage (GTDB taxonomy): Bacteria > Actinomycetota > Actinomycetes > Mycobacteriales > Mycobacteriaceae > Nocardia > Nocardia vinacea. The sequence continues at coordinate 12,857 of NZ_BAGN01000181.1, forward strand.
CGCAGCGCCATCACATTCTGTCCGGCGGCCTCGACGCTGTGTGGACCAAGACCACCGAGGTCGCATTATGATCGAGGTCGTACTCGCCGAGGCCTGCATCGGCTGCGATAAATGTGTGGACGCCTGCCCCACCAATGTATTCGACCGCACCGAATCCGGAATCCCGGTCATCGCAAGGCAATCCGACTGCCAGACCTGCTTCATGTGCGAGGCCTACTGCCCGACCGACGCCCTCTATGTCGACCCCGAATCGACCCCACTGCCTCCCGGCAGCCCGATCGCCCAGGATCAGATCGGCCGCTACCGCGAGAAGATCGGCTGGGGCAAGGGGCGCACCGCGGGCAGCCTGCTCGCCATCGGTCCCCGGCTCCCCCACGGCGCGCCTCCGCCCCGCCTGCGGCACTAACCGCGGTAGCCGAGTTGTTCGAGGAGACCGTCGAGTTGGAGTTCGAATAGTTCGGCGCGGTCGGTGAAGGTGTCGGTGCCGTACTGATCGAAGACGTCGAAGGTTACGGCGCCGAACAGGCCGACCCACATGGTGATGCCGCGTGCGACGAGCCAGTCCGGTAGGTCGTGGTCGAATGCGGCTCTGATATCCGCGAAATTGGCTGCGAGCGCGGAGGATAACCCGCGCTCCTTGACCGGAGCGGTGAGCATGCCTTCGCGGTAGGCGCGGGCGAAAAGGGTTTGCATTGTCGCGATGACCCGCGTACCGGGGACGGTGGTCTCCTCGGCGGGGGCATCGTAGCCCGGCACCGGTGTGCCGAATAAAAGTCCGTAGCGGGCCGGTTCCGCCAGTGCCCAACCGCGGACAGTACGGCCGACGATGCGCAGGCCCTCGATCGGATCGTCGGAGGCATCGGCCAGCGCCGCATCGACCGCGTCGCCGAGTGCGTTGTAGCCGTCGATCACGAGCAGTGTGAGCAGTTCGTCCCGGCTGCGGACGTAGCGGTATACCGCCGACGACACCACACCGAGATCGCGGGCGACCGCGCGCAGCGAGAGGGCTGCCGCGCCATCGGTGGCCAGATGTTCGCGGCCGATCCGGACGATATCGTTCATGGTCTGGGCCCTGGCACGGGCACGTGGTGTCGTCGCCATACCGATCACCATGCGCGCTCCAGAGAGCGATGTCAACTAATGTGAGCACTGCTCTTGACTTTGGTTCGCGGCGATTGCATGCTTGTACACAACCGAGAGCACCGCTCACCAAAGTAGACAAGGACTCACCATGTCGGAGTTGCACATCGTCACCGGAGCCGGGCCCACCGGAACCACCATCGCCGAGCAATTGGCCGCGGCGGGCAAACAGGTCCGGGTACTCACTCGCTCCGGGAGCGGTCCCGATCATCCGCTCGTCGAGCGGCGCAAGATCAATGCGACACTGCCCGAACAGCTTTCGGGCGAGTTCGATGGCGCGACGGCCGTCTACCACTGCCTCGGAGGCTCGGAATACACGGCGAAGGCCTGGCGCGCGGAGCTGCCGCCGGCCGAGCGCACCGTACTCGATGAGGCCGAAAAGGCCGGCACTGTAGTGGTTTTCGCGGAAAACATCTATTCCTACGGCAAGGTCGACGGTCCGATCACCGAAACCCTGCCCCGCAACGCCGATTTCGGCAAACCCAGCGTCCGCACACAGCTGGTGCGCGCTCGTGAGGCACACGCCGCCGCGACGGTGAGCGTCGCCGCCGCGGACTTCCTCGGCCCGTATGTGCGGGCATCGCTGGCCGGGGAGCAGGTCTTCGTCCCGATCCTCACCGGCCAGCGAATGCAGGCATTGGGCAAACTGAACCTGCCGCACTCCTACACCTATATGCCCGACCTCGCCGCCGCCATGATCCGCGCGGCCGCCGAGGAATCGGTCTGGAATTCCTTCCTGCACGCCCCGACCGCGCCGCCGATCACCCAGCAGCAACTCTTCGACGCGATCGCCGCCGCCGCGGGTGTCGCGGCCCCCAAGGTCTTCGCGGCACCTGCCGCCCTGCTGCGCATGATGGGCTTCACCAATGAGACGATGCGCGAACTCGCCGAGATGAGTTACCAGGTCACGCGGCCGTTCGTGCTGGACTCGTCCGCCAGCGAGCAACGCCTCGGCCTGCATCCGACGCCGATCGACGAGGCCATCGCGGCCACTGTCGCCTGGTGGCAGACCCAGCTCTGAGCTTTTGCTACTCGGTAGTAATGTTACCGGTGTCACTGGCGACACGGATCGAGGAGCACCACATGGACCAGCGAGAAACGGATTTCGACGTACTCGTGGTCGGTTCGGGATTCGGCGGCAGCGTCACGGCGCTGCGGCTGATCGAGAAGGGCTACCGGGTCGGTGTGCTCGAGGCCGGTCGGCGCTATGCCGATGACGAGCTGCCCGAAACCAGCTGGGACCTGCGCAAATTCCTGTGGGCGCCCAAGCTCGGCTGCTACGGCATCCAGCGCATCCACCCGCTGCGCAACGTGTTGATCCTCGGCGGTGCGGGCGTCGGCGGCGGTTCGCTCAATTACGCCAATACGCTCTATGTGCCACCGGAGCCGTTCTTCCAGGACCAGCAGTGGCGCGATATCACCGACTGGCGCGCCGAGCTCACCCCGTACTACGAGCGCGCGAAGAAGATGCTCGGCGTGGTGCAGAACCCGCATCTGACACCGGCGGACGAGGTGTTCAAGAAGGTCGCCGACGATATGGGCTGCGGCGAAACCTTCGTGCAGACCCCGGTCGGCGTCTTCTTCGGCGAGCCGGGAAAGACCGTCGCGGATCCGTACTTCGGCGGTGTCGGACCGGACCGGACCGGCTGCCTCGAATGCGGTGAATGCATGACCGGCTGCCGCCACGGCGCGAAGAACACCCTGGTGAAGAATTACCTGTACCTCGCGGAAAAGGCCGGCGCGCAGGTGATTCCGATGACGACGGTGACCTCGATCCATCCGCTGCCCGATGGCACCTGGGATATCTCGACCGAACGCACCGGCGCCTGGTTCCGCAAGCGCCCGCAGACCTACACCGCGGGCCAAGTCGTACTCGCCGCAGGGACCCTCGGCACCCAGAAGTTGTTGCACGCTATGCGGGATCGGGGCGTGCTCCCCGAATTGTCCGACCGACTCGGCCAACTCACACGCACCAACTCCGAATCCATTGTGGGCGCGGCGACCCGCAAGGTTAATCCGGACGTCGACTTCACCCGTGGTGTCGCGATCACGTCATCGATCCACCCGACCCACGACACCCATATCGAGCCGGTGCGCTACGGCAAGGGCTCGAATGCGATGGGGCTGATGCAGACCCTGATGGTCGACGGCGGCGGCCGGATACCGCGCTGGCTGCGCTTCCTCGGCCAGGTGGTGCGAAACCCGTTCACACTCATCAGTTTCCTGAGCGTGAAGAACTGGAGTGAGCGCACCATCATCTCGCTGGTGATGCAGCACCTCGACAATTCGATCACCACCTACACCAAGCGCACCCTGTTCGGCCGCAAGCTCACCAGCAAACAGGGCCACGGCGAACCCAATCCGACCTGGATTCCGGCGGGCAACGAGGTCACCCGCAAGGTCGCGGAGGAAATCGGCGGCGTCGCGGGCGGCAGCTGGGGCGAAGTCTTCAATATCCCGCTCACCGCCCACTTCCTCGGCGGCGCACCCATCGGCGCGGACCGCGCCACCGGCGTAATCGACGCCTACCACCGAGTTTTCGGCTACCCGACCCTCAGCGTCGTCGACGGCGCCGCCGTCTCCGCGAACCTCGGTGTCAACCCGTCGCTCACCATCACCGCCCAAGCCGAACGCTGCGCCGCCTACTGGCCCAACAAGGGTGAACAGGACCTGCGTCCGCCGCAAGGCGTTGCCTACCAACAGATCCAGCCCATCGCCCCCGATAAGCCCGTCGTCCCCGCCGACGCCCCGGCCGCCCTGGTCCTCCCGATCGTCGAAATCCGTACCCACAAATCCGCCGCCAGCTGATCGCGGGCTTTCCATCTGCCCGATCGGCTGACACCCAGTGCGGAATCGGTTGCACGCCCGGCACCCCGCCGTCGAGCCGGACCCCTCTGCGGACGGCACCTCTTCAAGGGCGGGGTGTCCAACCGAGCGGCAGCGATGGATGGCTCAGGGACGTTCGTGGACGCGGATCGAACACCTCGCAGGCTTCAGGCCGCCATTCCGGCGCGGCGGGACAAAACGGGCGCCGCGCATATCGATTGAGACGCGGCCGAGAGGCTACTTTGGGGCAATCGCCCGTTTTCGCGCGGCCACACTTCTCGTTTCGGACGGCCACCCGGTGGCGGGAAGTAGGTCTGATGCGCACTGAATCGATGGCGCTCGTTTAGGGTGTGGGGGCGGCTTGCCCGCATCGTCAGTAATGCGTGAACAGCGGTACGTTCCGTGGTTGGTTCCACCGAATCGAAAGGCGCTGCATGACAGAGGACTTGACGCAACTTGAACTGCTGACAGAGCTGGAACCGGTTGTCGGTGCCAACATCGACCGGCATCTGGCCACGGTCAAGGACTGGTATCCGCACGATTATGTGCCCTGGGACGAGAGCCGCAACTTTGCAGCAATGGGCGGGCAGGATTGGGATCCCGAGCAGTCACGGCTCTCGGAAGTCGCCAAAGTCGCGATGATCACGAATCTGCTCACCGAAGACAATTTGCCGTCCTACCACCGCGTGATCTCCGACAACTTCACCAACGACGGCGCGTGGGGCACCTGGGTCGGCCGCTGGACCGCCGAGGAAAACCGCCACGCCATCGCCATGCGCGACTACCTCGTATGCACCCGCGCTGTCGATCCCGTCGCCCTGGAGAACGACCGGATGGTGCATTTGACGCGCGGCGTCCACGCGCCGGAGAACTTCGGTGGTGTGCTCGATCAAGTCGCATACGTGACTTTCCAGGAGTTGGCTACCCGAATCAGCCACCGAACCACCGCACGAGTCTGCGACGACCCGATCGCCGATCGGATGTTGCAACGCATCGCAGCCGACGAGAATCTGCACATGATGTTCTATCGCAACATCACCGGCGCCGCCTTCGACATCGCACCTGACCAGACGATGGAATCGGTGACCAAGATCCTGAAAACGTTTTCCATGCCTGGCACCGGAATGCCGAACTGGCGTCGCAATGGCGTGTTGATGGTCAAGCACGGGATCTACGACCTGCGTCAGCATCTGGACGAGGTCGTATTGCCGGTCCTGCGAATCTGGAAAGTCTTCAACCGCACGGACTTCACCGCACGCGGCGAACGCAGCCGCGAAGAACTCGGCGAGTACCTCGAGAAACTCACTCTCGACGTCATCAAGTTCGAAGAACAGCGCGACCGCATCCTTGCCCGCGAGGCGGCACGCGTCGGGTAGTGCCCCCTGAATGTCACAGTCGCGCACGAACACTCATGCGACTGTGACATCCAGGCCATTGCCTATCAGGTCGTGCCCGCACCGACGGGTGCGACGCCAGCGACAGTCGAACTCCCCATCGGCTACCCCGGCAGTGAACGCATCCCACGCGCCAGGGGTGAAGACCGAGGCTGGACCGGTCGGGTTCACGATCGTCGAAATCCGTACCGATAGGCCTGCCGCCAGCTGAGGGTCGTCCCTGTCATCGCCCAACCGATTCGGCGGCGACTACCAATACTTGGTGCAACACCTGCGCGGGCGGTACGGCTTGCTTAGTCATCACCACTTCGGTGAACGCCTCGGCCAGTGCCGCGGCGGGCTCGAACCGGCCGCGGTGGAAACTGCGCCCACTCAATCGCGAACGCCATGCGCGGAATCCGGACACCGTGCGACTCAGCGAACCGCGCTCCTCTGAAGCCAGTAGTGGAAGGTACGCGGTAACAAGAGCACGGTGGGCCGCCACACGCGCACGAAATCCGCCCGCCACATCCAACGCGCCGCCGAGCTCGCGCACAATCGACGAATACACCGGCCGCTGCGCGCAACCCCGGGCGAGCATGCCGCCCCGTTCGGCCCCGGCGATAGTCTGCGCCAAATACTCCGGATCGGTCGCCGCCCACAGCCCGAGCACAATCCGTGCGGTGAACAGCACCGGCCCGTCAGGTCCCGGGTCCGAATCCCATTCCAGTCGAGTCAGTTCCCCGTCCGGGAGTTCGTCGATGCCGATGGCGCGCAGGTCGATCTTCGGGTATTCCGGCAGCACGTCGTCCACCGCGGCTACCAACTGTGTCAGCACATCGTCGCCGACACCAGGGCTTTCGAAGCCGAACGCCCGCACTCCGTGCCGCTCGGCCAGTTCCCGGGCGAGCCGGGCCGCGAGAGACTCTGGCGAATCGCCTGCCTTGGACTTGTCGGATTTCCGTTCCGAAACAGGCGGTTTCGCAACGGGCCTGCCGGGCATCCGCGGCGCACTCGACTCGGAACCGGGCGCGGAAACCTTCGGCGGACCGCCGGATCCGCCTTTGGACCACGGTGTTGTGCTCGGCGCGGCGGTGCTCGACTTGTTCGCCACTGCGGCGGCCGCCGCAGCACGAGCTTCGGCCCGCGCCCGCTCCCGCGCGGCCTCGGCTTGCCGCGCCGCATCGATGCCGGAGACAGCCTGGTCACCCGAGCGGGACGGGCCACCTGCGCTGGGACGAGCACCAGAGCCGGGCACGTTGGCGTCGGTCGGGTTCACTCCCCGCTCATCCCGAGCGGATCGTCCCGGCTGCTGCGAGCCGGATGACGAGGCCCCGGTCGGCACCGCCGTTCCGGTAGGAGTCGGTGTCGGTGTCGTCGCCACTTCGTTGGCATGCGGTGCACCGTTCGCGGTCTCCGCGTCGATGGCCGATGGTCGGGTCGGCGGCGGCATGGTCGTCGCACCCGTCCTTAGTTGCGGAACCAGAGTTCCATTCGTCGACAGCTGGGGTACCACTTCGTTCGAGGTCTGGTTTGCGAGGTTGTTGATCAACTTGGCGTTGTCCAGGTCCAGGGACTCGAAGTTGGCCGCCAGTTGACGCAGATCGGAGCCCGACTGTTGGAGCACCTGCACGAGGCTGTCCAGATCGGACATCGTCCGCTGTCTTTCCGGCAGATACGAATCGGCGAATGCACGCCCTGCGTCGTCGTCCCCCCATGGCTCGCCTTCATGGGCCAAGGTGTCGCGCAGTTGTTTCACGGCCTTCAGCACATCCGCGCCGATGTGATCGAAGTGCGGCGCGAGATCCCGCAGCCGATCCCCATCGGCCGAAAACCGCTCGCCCACACCGTACTCCTTACCCCCGATTCGCCATTGTCGGTCAGCCGAGGCGCACGCGCTTACCACGGATGGGAATTCGCCCTGCCATCTGTGAACCGTGACAGCGATGCAATCGCAATACATTCCCAATACTGGTAAGGATTAGGCCCGAACGGACTGCGCAACAATCGTTGCATGTGCTGGAAGGAGTAAGGCTGCAGATGGCGGATGTGAGCACTCTGCTGGCCGAACTGCCCGGCTTCGCCCGCGAGCTGGTCCTCGGACACTGGCCGAAAACCGAAGTCGAACCGATGCGTCGCTGCGGCGATGCCCATATGCAGCTGTGCCAGGCGCTGAACACTTCGGCCGACCGGTACGACGCCGAAGCGGGAAAGGCCGAGGCCGCGGTCGAAGGCGATAGCCGTGCCGGGCTGGCCACGCGGCATCGTGCGGTCGCCAAGGTCATGCGCGACCAAGCCGCCGTCCATCAGAGTTTCGGCCAGCAGTTCTACGACACGGCCAACTCCACGCTGTCGACCCAACACCTGTTGATCGTCGCGGGCATGACCCTCGCCGCACAGGTCTCTTACGATGCACTCCTGTTCTTCCAGGGAGGCGGGTTCAAGGCCCTCGCCGACCGAGTCGAAGCCGAAGCCGCCATGCGCGCCGCCGCCCGAGAACTACCGCTCGCGGTCGGCGAAAGGGTCGCGGCGGGCACCGCTCAGCGCGTCGCCCTGCACGGTGCCATTCACGCCGCCAAGATCGGGGCGGTGTTCGGCGCGATTACCAGTGCCGGCGCCCAAGCTTGGGACCTCATCGACGGCAACCGCAAGGCATTCGATGTGGGCGCATTCCTCGAACAAGTGGCGGGTGGCGCACTCGGTGGCGCTGTCGGCGCGGAAGTCGGCCGTCGCATCGCCCCGAGTGTGCTCGGCAAACTCACCGGCACAAGCAACCTCGCCCGCCTTACCTCCCACATCGGCGGCACGATGATCATCGGCGGGGCAGGCGGGCTCACCGGTGGGATCGCGGGCGCGATCCCGGCACTCGTGCTGCACCACGAAGACATCCACAGCCTCGGCGACCTGTTCAAAGCCGTCCGCGACTCTGCCATCACCGGATTCGGCGGCGGTTTCGTCGGCGCGGCGTCCGGCTCGTTGCGCGTACACAAAGCAGGAGCCGAAGCGCATCAGTCGGCGACACATCAACGCGAATTCAGTACCCGCATCGACGAACTATTGCGCTCGGGCCGACCGCCGCGCATCGAGCGCGTCACCCGCGCCGGTACCCCCGATAGACCGCCGGAGACCGTCGAGCACTTCACCTTCCACGACGGCACCCGTGTCATCCACACGATCGTCGACAATCCACAGCAAGTCATCCAAGCAGCCGGAGCTCGCACGTCGTCCCGCGCCCCCGCCATACATGTGGTCGGCAACCACTTGTTCACGGAGGTGGCACCGGGAAGATCCGTCGAGGGCAACGCGAGCCACACTCAGACCGACAGGAACCGGCAACGGGCCACACAGCCGTCGCAGACGGTGGAGGGCAACCGCGGACAGCCGCCGGAACGCGGTGCATTCGTCTCGGCGCGCGGCGACCGGCCCGTTCCGCTCGGGGAGGGTCCGCACGCAGTCGGATCCCGCATGCCGGGGAGTGGGAGACCCACGGGTGACGGAGTAGGCCTTCCGTGGAGCCACGGCTCCGAGCAGCCCCGAGTACCGGAACCTGTCGCGAGGGCGCACAGCGACCTCGGCGAACCACCGGTACCGGGCCACTCCGATTCCCCTGGCAACACCGGCGGCGAACACGCGCCAGGCGAGAGTTCCGTCGATGTGGCCACCGCGCGACACGAAGAGCCGGACGGCGAGAACGGGAGCGAGCCGCAACCACCGCGTGAGCCGGATCCGTTCGACGATTTTGCCGATGAGATCGCGCTTCGACTCATCGCAGGCCATGCGGCGGGAGGCAATAGCGACAACATCCCCCCGCCGGACCCGCCCGAGGGGATGAACTTCGAGGACGGCGATCCGCCGAACGAGTCCGACCGCGAACTCGCCGCACACGCGCTGTCACGGCTCCCGGGCGCCGACGATAACAATGCGGGATCGGCGGGCGAGCTGTTACGACCACTCGACCGCTCGGCGTATCTGGACGGCGAGGTCAGCCCGGAAGATTTCGCCGCGCACGGACAGGCCCAGGCCATGAACAACTTGGCCTGGTGGCGCGGCCTGTCCGACGACTCGATTCCGGAAGGCCTGCGTGCGCAGATTGCACAGGAGCGCTTCGAGGGCTCCGGCTTCGGGTTGAGTAGACTCCAACGCGCCCTGCTGCGCACCCATCCCGAGTTACTCACCAGCGCTCTCGGCATTCCCGACGACGTCAGCAACCAGGCGTCCTTACGTGTTCTGAACGCGCGCATGCGGGCACTCATCGACAAGGCCGCCAGCGGTAGCAATTTCACCGGGAACGAGCTCCTGGAGTACTTCCGGACCCCATCCCTGATCGACTGCATCACTATGGATATCGACGGGGCACCGCACTACCTGCGGGATCTCGATCCGGTCACCGGCGAAGCGGCGTTCGTCTTCGGGAACGCGGCCACTGCGGCCAAGCGAATCTACGTCGTGACGCCGATACATCCGCATACCTTCACGGTGGACTATCACGCGAACTGGAAGACAGCCAAACGGCTCTACCAGGAAATGCAGCGGATGCAGCCGGGCGCCGATGTGGCCGTCGTGGGCTGGGTGCGCGGCACCGGTTCCGACAGCGCCGCGGGCGATGCCCTCCGCGGGCCGCTGCTACGACGCGACATCGCCGTCGGGAACGCCATTTACCAGCAGCACCGCGGAGTAGATCCCGATCTTGCCGCCGCGGGCATCGAACTCGATGCCGTCGCCGGCCACGATGTGATCACGTTCGACCACGCTCGGCCGCGGCATACGCGGCACTCGGCGAGGACGGCCTACACACCATTTACACAATCAATCCGGCCGAGTCGCACGGGCCAGCGGCACCACCGCAAGACGTGTCGATGTACACCACCTACTCGCGGAAGGAGGACCCTCCCGAGACCCTGGCTGTACACGGCGGACAGCGACTCGCCGCGGTCGATGGCACCTACCATCCGGCCGACCCGAAGGCCGGCGAACCGAACCCGCTACTGCGCTTGATGGCCCGAGTCGGCCTCGGCCGCGACGTCTCCAGGTATGTCCCAGAGTTGTCCGATCATTTCGGGAACCTCGCACCCGACGGCCAGAACCTACCCAGGGGCAACCGAACACTCGTCGAACTCGGTGCAGACGACGTATTCCGAGTTCCTGATGGTCCCATTGCCTGGACGGCGCTCGAAGGCAGCGTCGGCGGACGGCTGGTGCCGGTCGCGGAGGTAGGAGCGGGCCGATCCGATCCGATGGGTCAACTCATCGGCGATCTGCGTGCGGGCGTCGCACGCGACGACCACGGTGCCGTCCTCTCGGGCGCGAAAGCCGATACCTACACCGTCGTGCTGGACAACGGCACAGCCGCCTACCGGATCGAAATGACGAAAGTGGGCGAGGACGTCATCGTATTCGACCCGCTCGTGGGCGGTCCGCTGGAAGTCGGTCGCTGGCAGGAACTCCGGCTTCACCCGGCGATCGACAAAGCCTGGGTAATCGCGCACGGCATCGACGAAGACGGCGTGCTCCGGCCGATCGACAGCACCATGCACGATCCCAAGGTCGCGCACCCCGCAATGCCGTCGCATCTCATCGGCAGCGAAGGCGTCCATGCACCGTATGCCGAACGTGTCCCCGGAAAGCTGACCGTCTCATTCGGGATCGTCAGCCGAACATTCCCGACGTCCACCGGGGGTGAGGTGCTGATCGGCCGAAGCGCCGCTGGCTCCTCGATACTCGAGAACTTCAGCAGTGTGTCCCGCAATCATGCCAGGGTGGGGGTGCTCCGAGACGGCAGGATATGGATCGCCGACAGCGGTTCCCGCTACGGCACATTCGTCAATGGCGAGCGACTGGCACCGGACGAGATACGGGTGGTCGGGCCGAACGACAGGGTCCGTCTTGGCCGCGATTTCCAAACGTCGATCAGTTTTCTGCCCGAACGGCCGCTGCCGGAATCACATTCGCCCGTCGAGCCGGTCGTACCGCCTAAGCCAGCCGAACCACCGCAGCCGCCCGCCGAACCGCCACGACCGGTCGAACCACCACCGATGACAGCCGAACCACCGCGGCCGACACTCGGGTTCGGCGACACCGGCGATCCGATCCAGCTGGCTCCGGGCGAGATGATCAAACTCGGGCGCGCGGGCGATCCGCGGCTGCCGTCCGCTTTGCGGGAGAACCCCTACGTCTCCAGCAATCACGCCTATATCTGGATCGACGCCGATCACCGCGGCTGGATCCGGGACATCGGCTCCACCAACGGCACTTACGTCAACGGCGAACGGATCCCCCGGGGCGTGGACGTGCCGGTGCAGGACGGCGACAGGCTTCTCCTCGGCCATACTTATGAGACGGAGCTACGTCTGCCGCATCCGGCGGTCGAGATGCCCGCAGCGCCGCACACAGCACTCGTCCGGTCTTCGAACGACGACGGCCCGCCCCTGCGGCTGGATCCGGGTACCGAATTGGTTCTCGGACGGCAAGACAGCCCGCTCGCGGCGCGGCTCGAAACATTTACCGAGGTCTCGCGCAAGCACGCGACCATCGGTATGGACGAGGACGGCCAAGTGTGGATCCGCGACGAGAACTCCACCAATGGCACCTTCATCAACGGCGAACGAATTCCCAAGGGCAAAAAGGTGCCCCTGACAGGCGAAGTCCGGATAGGTCTCGGCTCCGAATACGAACTCACCGCCAACTTCGGCCGCCCCGGGACTGCACGACCTCCGAAATAGATTGCGGAGCAGCTGAATTGGGCAAACGATCACCTTGGATGCCCCGAGCACTCGGCAGAACGCCTGGATATCCCATAACCCGGATTCGGTCCGCCTGCCCGTCCGGTTTCCAAGCACTGCAGCGTCGTCGCCCCTCGTTCGATGAGTTCGGCGGTTGCCGCGATTGTCATGCCGGCTTGCCGGCGCAGGCCGCGCAAGTAGCGGCCATCCCTAACGCCCGATGAAGATCCCTCACCCAGCCCTGAGTACGTAGGAACGAATAGACCGGCCCGCAGGCTGCCGGGCGGGTCCATACGGTTGATCGCGTCAGTTGCGGACGATCAGGACCGCGGCCGCAACGACCAGGGCCAGCACGATGGCGGCAATGCCGAAGACGAGGCGGTGGTTGCGCAGAGCCGGGATCACGCGGTCGACGGCGTAGCGACCCGGACCGGTGAGGGCGAGCGATGCGGCGGCCAGGGTGAGGAGCAGTTCGTACTCGATGCCCTTCGGGGCGAAGAAGCCGCCGCCCCATTTGACGGCGATCGCATTGAGCAGGGTTCCGACCAGTGCCGCCGCGGCGAGCGGAGTGAGCAGGCCGATGGCGAGGGCGAGTCCGCCGAGGGTTTCACTCAGGCCCGCAACCACGGCCATCGCCTTGCCCGACGGGTACCCGCTCATCGTGAAGAATGCGCCGGTGCCATCGAGGCCGCCGCCGTTGAACCAGCCGAACAATTTCTGCGCGCCGTGTGCGGCCATGGTGAATCCGACGGCCAGCCGAAGAACAAGTAGACCGAGATCGTAAGTGTGTGTGGGCGTTGCGGTTTCGGTGTTCGCAGCGGGGGCGGTGATGGTCGCGGTCATGGGATGCCTTTCGTTGTCGGGTGGATCAACCGAGTTGTATGGAGCGCCGGGCCATGCCCAGCCAGAAGCCGTCGATTACGGTGCGTTGGTTTGTGAAATCGTCGGCGCCTGCACCGAGGGCGACGAACAGCGGTGCGAAATGGTCGGTGCGCGGATGCGCGAGATGTGCCGCGGGGGCCTTGTTTTCGAAGTCGAGCAGAGCGTCGAGATCGTGGGCGGCGAGGGTTTCGCGGCCCCAATCGTCGAATTCTGCCGTGAAGTCGTAGACGTGCTCGTCATCGGTGGTGATGGCGCGCAGGTTGTGGGTGAAGAAACCGCTGCCGACGATCAGCACGCCCTCGTCACGCAGCGGCGCGAGCCGACGGCCCAATTCCATCAGCCGCTGCGGGTCCAGCGTCGGCATCGACAGCTGCAATACCGGGACATCGGCGTCGGGATACATCTCCTTCAGCGGCACGTAGGCCCCGTGGTCCAGCCCGCGATCCGGTACATCGACGACACCGCCGCCGAGCAGTTTGCGCACCGCGGCCGCCAGTTCCGGCGCGCCCGGTGCGGCATATCGCACGTGGTAGTAGCGCTCCGGAAAGCCGCCGAAGTCATAGACCAGCGGCACCGTCGTGGTGGCGCCGAGCGCGATCGGCGCGGCCTCCCAGTGCGCGGAAATCATCAGAATCGCCGTGGGACGCGGCAATTCGCGCGACCATGCGGCCAGCTCACCGGGCCACCGCGGGTGATCGGCCAGCGGCGGTGCACCGTGTGAGAGGTAGAGCACCGGCATCTGTCCGGCCATCGCAGCCCTCCATCCAACTAGTTCAAATTTGAACGCAAACCGACTATAGCCCGTTGTTCAAATTTGAACAACCTCGGTAGGATGGCTGTCGTGGCTGACGCGAAATGGCTGAACGAGCGGGAGATGCGCACCTGGCAGGGTTTCCTGGCGGCAGGGGCGCTCGTCGGCCGACAGGTCGAACAGCACCTCAAACAGGAGGGGCTCTCCCATACCCAGTACGAGGTCCTGGTCCGCCTCGCCGCGGCACCCGCGGGCCAACTCCGCATGACCGAATTGGCCGATGCCCTCTACACCTC
>NZ_BAGN01000180.1 GCF_000308835.1 Nocardia vinacea NBRC 16497
CGCATGTCCACAGCTCTCGCGCCTCCCCGGCCACCGTTGCCCGGCCACCGCTGATCCGGTGGCTCGCCGTCGTCGCGGTAATGCTCGGCATCTTCTCGATCGTGACCACCGAGATTCTGCCGATCGGCCTGCTGACCTCGATCGGAGCCGATTTCACGATCTCCGACGGCTTGGCGGGGCTGATGATGACCCTGCCCGGCCTGCTGGCCGCGATCGCCGCGCCCCTGGTGACCGTCGCCGCCGCGCGGATCGATCGCCGACTGTTGCTGTGCGGATGCACGTTATTGCTGGTGTTCGCCAATGCGGTGGCCGCGCTCGCACCGGAGTTCTGGGTGGTGCTGGCCGCCCGCGTGCTGATCGGGATCACCATCGGCGGTTACTGGTCGATCGCGGCCGGACTGGCCGGCCGATTGGTGCCCCCGGAGTCGGTGCACCGGGCGACCGCGGTGATCTTCTCCTCCGTTCCGCTCGGCTCGGTGCTCGGCGTGCCCGCGGGCACCTTCGTCGGCGATGTCGCGGGCTGGCGGGCAGCGTTCGTGGTCTTGGGCCTGCTGTCCGCCGTGGTGCTGGTATTGCTCGCGGTCGCACTGCCCGCGCTGCCCGCCGAGCAGGCCCTTCGCCTGACCACGCTGCGCATCGGTCTGCGCGGTACTGGCATCCGAATCGCTTTGCTGGCAACGTTTTTCGTGGTGATCGCGCAGTTCGGCACCTACACCTACGTCACGCCGTTCCTGGAGCAGGTCACCGAGGTGAGTGCGGGCACGATCACGCTGTTGCTGCTGATCTACGGTGTGGCGGGCATTGCCGGGAACTTCCTCGGCGGCACCCTGCTCGGCCGTCCCCGTCTCGCGCTCGGCTTCGCGGCGAGTGCGATCGCGACCGCGATGCTGCTGCTGCCGTCGCTGGGGCGCTGGGAGTTAGGTGCGATCGCGCTGCTCATCGTGTGGGGTATCGGATACGGCGGTGTGCCGGTGGTGCTGCAGACCTGGTTCGCCGACGCGCTGCCCGATGCGCCCGAGGTGGCATCGGTGCTGTTCACCGCCTCGTTCCAGGCGACCTTCTGTGTCGGTGCGCTGGTCGGCGGAGTGATCGTGGATCGGACGTCGCCCGGGACGGTGCTGCTCTGCGGCGGTGCGACCGTACTGCTCGTATTGCTCATTACCTCCGGAGTAATCGACGCGCGCCGGGTGCGTCGGGCAGGCTGACTTCATGATCGATGAGGTGGGCACCAAGCTCTTTCACCAGTCCATGCCGTTCACCGAGCGCCTCGGAGTCGAGGTGCTCGAACACGGCACCGAATTGGTGCGCAGTCGGATCGCCTGGGACGAATCGCTGTGCACGCTGGGCGGAGTGCTGCACGGCGGGGTGCTGATGTCGCTGGCCGATGGGACCGCCGCGGTGTGCGCGTTCCTGAATCTGCCCGAGGGCAAGCAGGGCACGACGACCGTCGAATCCAAGACGAATTTCCTGCGGGCCGTGCGTTCCGGCTATGCGACCGCGACGGCGCGACCGCTGCACGCGGGACGGTCGTTCATCGTGGTGGAGACCGAAATCCGTGACGACGCGGACAAGCTGGTCGCCAAGGTGACCCAGACCCAAGCCGTCCTCTGATCCCTCACTTCACCAATGTGAACTGCATGACATCGATGTGCCCGCTGCGGAAGTACCGGGCACATCCGGTGAGGTATTTCAAATATCTGGCGTAGACCTCCTCCGAGGCGATCCGCACCGCCTCGTTGTGATGGTCCGCCAGCGCGTGCGCCCACTGATCCAGCGTGCGTGCGTAATGCAGGCGCAGCGGCTGGATCCGTTCGGTGCCGAATCCGGCCTGCCCGGCCAGGCGGGTGACCTCGGCGGGCTGGGGCAGCTGCCCGCCGGGGAAGATCTCGCGCTTGATGAAGATGTGGAAAAGCGCGGCCTCCCTGGTCACCGGAATATTCATGCGACGCAGGTCGTTGAGAGAGTGGCCGATGATCGTATGCAGCAGCATCCGCCCATCGGGCGGGAGCATGCGGTAGCAGCGCTCGAAAAATGCCGGGTACCGCTCGCGGCGGAAATGTTCGAACGCACCGATGCTGACGATCCGGTCCACACCCCCGTCGAACTCCTCCCAGCCCTGCAACTGAATCTCGACGCCCGCCACACCGCGCCGATCGATCTCCGAGCGGACGTGCTCGTACTGATTGCGGCTCAAGGTGAGGCCGACGGCCTTCACGCCGTAACGCTCGACCGCACGGAACATCGTTGCGCCCCAACCGCATCCGATATCGAGCAGGGTCATCCCGGGCCGCAGATCCAGTTTGCCGAGCGCGAGATCGATCTTGGCGAGTTGGGCCTGTTCGAGGGTCATATCGTCGCGCTCGAAGTAGGCGCAACTGTAGGTCATCGACGGGTCGAGGAATAGCCGGTAGAAATCGTCGGAGACGTCGTAGTGCGATTGGACTTGCTGGTAGAACGGTTCGAGTTCAGCCATTGCAGCTCCTGCCTTCGGTCGGTCCTGGCCGGATATGGACTGATACGAGACACGCCGCCGAGCCGTTCGCACGAGCGGCTACCGATATGAAAACGTGGCCTGCTCCGTTCGCTGTGACCGAGCTGTGACCATTGCACGACAGCCGTTGGACGATGTATCCTCGGGCCTGTCCTTGTGGATGTTGGTATCTCGGCCGATCAGAGCCGAACTCCCGCAAGATCTCTCAACTTCCCGACCACGATGGTGGTCCACCTCGCTCCCGGAGCCCACAGGGATATTCACCGCAGCGAGCCCAATCGCCGCTGCCTCACACGGCCGTTCGCCGTACCCCATGCAAAGGAAAAACCATGAAAGACAACACATTTCCCGTATCACAAGACGGGGACGCGGCGGCCGAGACCGCTCAGCACCCCGTACGATCCGTCAGCGGCATCCTCGATATCGCCGACAACCGCGCCGCCACCCTCCGGGTCGACGGCTACCTCCCCGGCCCGCGTGACGCGCACGTGCCGCCCCGATTCATCCGCGAATTCGGTTTGCGCCGTGGTGATTTCATTATCGGCACCGCCGAACCCGGACGCAGCGGCAAGCTCGACCCGCTGGTCCGCATCGAATCGGTCAATGGACAGGATACCAACCGTGTCGCTACCCGACCCAACTTCGAGAGCCTCGTCCCCATCTACCCCAACCAGCGGCTGCGCCTCGAGACCGAACCGCATGCCATGACCACTCGGGTCACCGATCTGGTCATGCCCATCGGCAAGGGGCAGCGCGCACTCGTCGTCGCACCGCCCAAGGCAGGCAAAACCTCTGTGCTGCAAGCGATCGCGCACGGTATCGCGAAGAACCACCCGGAGTGCGAACTGATGCTCGTACTGGTCGGCGAGCGTCCCGAGGAGGTTACCGATCTGGCCAGGTCGGTACCCGCCGACATCGCCGCCGCCACCTTCGACCAAACCCCACGCGAGCAGATCGCATTGGCCGAACTCGCCATCGAACGTGCCAAACGCCTGGCCGAAATGGGCCGGGATGTCGTCGTACTGCTCGACTCGCTGACCCGTCTCGCCCGTGCGTACAACAACGCCGCCCCGTCCTCCGGGCGGGTACTCTCCGGTGGCGTCGATGCCGCCGCGCTCGCGCCGCCGAAGAAATTCCTCGGCGCCGCACGCAATTTCGAGAACGGCGGCTCGCTCACCATTATCGCCACCGCCCTGGTGGAGACCGGTTCGCTGGCCGACACCGTAATCTTCGAGGAGTACAAGGGCACCGGCAACGCCGAGCTGAAACTGGACCGCGCGACGGCGAGCCGCCGGATCTTCCCTGCCGTCGATATCGCGCAGTCCAGCACTCGCAAGGACGAATTGCTGCTCACCCCGGCCGAATTGGCGGCCACCCAGCTGTTGCGCCGCACCCTCGCCGCGGTGGACGGTCAGCAGTCCACCGACCTGCTGCTGGAGGGCCTGCGCCAGGCTCCGACCAATGCGGAATTCCTGGCTCAAATCGGCGCCAAGCGGCACTGATCCGCTTGACACGTCTCCATTAAGGCTCCTTTAAGGCCCTGTCAAGCTCTCCGAGGAATATTTATTACAGCCCGATCGGGCCTGTCTTCGGAGGGGGAGACAGGGCCGGTCGGGCTCTCGTCGTATTCGGTTCGGGCTCAGCCCAATTCGGTGGTGAACAGCTCGGCGGTGCGCCGCCACGAATCCTGGGCGGCGGCTTCGTCGTACGGTTCCCGGCCGGGGAAGAAGAAGGCGTGCTTCGCGCCCGGGTAGACCACCGATTCGTGCCGCACACCGGCCTGATTCAAGGCCGCCTCGACTTGTTCGCGTTGTTCGGCATCGATGACGTGATCGAGTTCGGCGAAGAACAGCAGCAGCCGCACATCACCCTTGGCAATGGTTTCGGTCGCGGCCAGCAGCGGCTCCGGCCTGCTCAGCGCGGTGCCCGCCGTGGTCAGCCAGCCGGGGTAGAAAATGGCCGCGGCATCCAGGTCCAATCGGGTGGCTGCGAAGTAGGCCAGATGGCCGCCGAGGCTGAAGCCGAGCACACCGGTCTTATCGGTGGCACCGCCGTGCTCGCGGGCATAGGCGATGGCGGCCCGGAAGTCGGCCTCGACACCGTCGCGGGTGAGCTCACCGAGCAGACCGAAGGCACGCGTCCGGTTCTCATCGGTCTCGGCCAGACCCGCAGCCGTCTCCGGACCCGAGCGGTGATAGACGTTCACCACGAAAGCCACATAGCCGAGCTCGGCGACCCGATCGACGATCCGCCGCGCATCCTCGGTGAGTCCCCACAACTCGGCGCCGACCAAGACGGCCGGAAATGTGCTGTCGCCCTCCGGGCGCGCCAGATAGCCGGTCAGCGATGAGCCGTCCACATCGAGGTCGAACTGCCGAGAAACGATCTTGTAGGTCATGGAAAACAGCCTATGGCCGTACGTGGTGTGCGGCACCTGGTGCAAACTTCAACGCACCGCCGTCTTCGGCCAGACGTGGGCGAGGCCAAGCAGGTGCCGGAGTTCGGCATCGAAATCGTGCGCGGTCATGGGCAGTCGTGGACCGGATCCGGACCGCGGACCTCGTGCCCGTTGGAGGATACCGGCGCGGACGCCCACGCTATTGCGCTGTGACGACCGCAGGTCATGCCAGAGCAACTGCCACGTGTCGGTGTCGAAATCGTGGGCTATTCGCGGTAAGGCCGGTGCACGCACCGGTCTGTCTTCGGCGGAGCTGCAGTGGACGCTCGGGGGGTATACAACAGTACTGGCATACCGAATTCGGTATGCCAGCAGCATGTTTCGCGGATCAGCCGAGCAGGACGAGTGCGGCCGCGCCGAGGAAGATGAACTGCACCACGGTGCGCAGCGGCAGCGGCATGGTCTTGATGCCGATATCCGCCCGTGCCGCACGGATATTCGCCGGGAACATCACGATCAGCAGCAGGATCAGGCCCGCGGCAGCCAGTTTGGCGACGGGCGGGATCAAAAGACCTATTGCGCCGCCGATTTCGAGCAAGCCGGTGAAGGTCACCCAGCCCGCCGGATTGGGCAGCCGCGGCGGCACCATGGCGATCAGTGCGCCGCGCTTGGGCTCGACGAAGTGCGCGCTCGAGGTGAGGGCGAACATCGCGGCCAGTCCGAGTGCGGCGGCGTGCGGCCAGGAGTCGAGCCAACCGAGGTTGCCGAGCCAGCCGATGAACCGAGCGAGTCCGGCGATGACGATGAGTACAACCAGCGGTGCCATCAGAGTCTCCTGTGGGGTCGAGCACCAATCTTGACAGTGGCTAGATTAGGCCTGAGCGGGAAACTTGTCAATGACTAGATTTTGGGCGACCATCGAGACATGGCGAAGAGCGGCTATCACCACGGCGATCTGCGGGCCACCATCCTGGCCGCGGCCGCCGATCAGATCGCGACCGACGGTGTCGACGCGGTATCCCTGCGCGGGCTGGCCCGCCGGGCCGATGTCTCGCACGCGGCCCCCGCGCACCACTTCGGTGATCGCGCGGGACTATTGACCGCACTTGCCATCGAAGGTTTCGACCTGCTCGCCGAGCAGTTGGCCGCGGCCGGACCGGAATTCCGCGAGGTCGCGGTCGCCTACACGCGCTTCGCCCGCGAACATCCCGGCCATTTCGATGTGATGTTCCGGCGCGAACTCCTGCACGCCGACGACGAGCGCCTGGTCGCCGCCCGCACCGCGGCGGGTGCGGCGCTGCGCTCCGGAGTCTCGGTCATGCAGCCCGACAACACCGTTGAGCAGCAACAAGCCACCCGCCTCGCCGCCTGGTCGCTGGTCCACGGCTTCGCGGCCCTATGGCGCGAAGGGGCACTACAGGATTCGACGCTCGGTGACAGCTCCGATCCGGAGACCCTGGCCCGCCGGATGGTCGCCACCGTCCACTTCGAATGACCACGGCCCGTTTGCCTTTGGCCGTAAATTCTCTGGCATGGATATCCACGCCTACCCCACCGAGGCGAGCACCCCGGTAGATCTCGCCGAGGCACAACGCCTTGCCGACCACTACCTGTCCACCGATGACGGCATCAGTAACCTGCTCACCGAATTCGACGCGGGGTTCACCGTCGTCGCCATCTTCCCGCCCCCACCGGGAATCGACCCGCACAAACCCCCACTACCCCCGACCATCGGCGGTTCGGTCTGCGTCATCGACAAACCCACCGGCGCCATCTCCTACTGGCCCACCTACCCCACCCCCGTGATCGCCGAACAGTACACGCAGGCAATGCAATCCGGCCGCCTGATCATCGAGGATGGTTGGCCGGAAGACGACTGAGGTGTACCCCGAGCCGGGTCGGGTACCGCACTTCTCCGAAGACCCGACGATCGAGCGGTTTGTCCCGCGGATCGCGGTGACCGGAAGCTCGCTCGGCTTCAGTGGGATTCGGCTGGGGAGGACACGGCCGCGGGCTAGGTGAGGTGGGTGGTGATAGTGGTGTGGTCGGCTTCGGTGGCTGGAAGTTGTAGGACCAGAAGGAGATCTGGGTTTTCTACCAGGCGGAGTTGGAATAGTTCGAGGTTCATGGGGCCTGCTTCGGGGTGGTCGATCGCGATGGTGGCGGCACGGAAGTCCTGGACCGGATATTCCGACCACCAGGTGCGGAATTCGGGGCTGACTTCGGTCAGGGCGGCGACGATGGCGGTGAGGCGGGGGTCGTCGGGGCGGCGGCCGACGAGGGCGCGGAATTGGCTCAGGACTGCGCGGGCCGCTGGTTCCCAGTTGCGCATGGCGGCGCGGTTCCCCTTGTGGGTGAACATCATCCAGAGCATGTTGCGGCGGTCCGGGTCGAGTTCGGCGGGGTCGACGCGCAGGCGGGTGTAGGCCTGGTTCCAGACCACGAAATCGAAGTGGCCGTCGTGGATTACCGCGGGGCTGGGCATCATCGAATCGACCAGACGTTGAAGACGGGACATGGCCGCGCCGGGCTGGGCCGCGGCGACCGGATCGGCGAGACCGGCCAGGCGACGCAGGTGGCGGTGTTGTCCGGCATCGAGTCGCAACACCCTGGCCAGCGCGTCGACCACCTGCGGGCTCGCCGCGATCTTGCGCCCCTGCTCGAGCCAGGTGTACCAAGTGAGACTTACCCCGGCCAACTCAGCAACCTCTTCGCGACGCAGGCCCGGGGTGCGCCGCCGCCCCGGGATCAGATCCCCAGGCAGACCGACATCGGTGGGCTGCAACCGGGAGCGGTGCGCCTTGAGAAAGTCGGCGAGTTCGGCGCGATGCTTGTCGGTCATCGAGATCCCTTGTGGGTTGTACGTTTGCCGAGTTGGACACTCGGAGTGTCCAACCGACATCTCACCCCCGCCACCCGAGCCAATTCTCGCGGCGCAGGCCAGGCGACTCGGCACACTCTCCACCCTGGTCGCTGAGCTCGGTCCAGCCTTGTCACCGAACTCGGCAGCCGCGCCCCACTCCTGGAGCCTTGCGCCGCAGATGCCTGCCGAAGTCGCGTCGCTGGATGTGCGGAGAATCCAGTCGATCCCGCGAAATCTGTTGTGCCGCAGGCGTGATGACGGGCGGTGCGCTAACGCGCGCCGCCCGAGGTGGGGAACCGAACCGCTGCCGCGAGCACCCCCATGCACTCTCGCCTAGTCAGTGCCCGGCGGTGAGGGTGTCTCCGTACAGCTTGGACACATGAAGCCTGATCACCAGTCGCTTGTCCTCGACCATGTTCGCCAGGAAAGTCGCTTCGTCCTCGGGGTTGTCGAATTCGGGGAACATCGAGAGCATTTCGCGGCCGGTGGCATCTCCGGGAGTAGTGCTGACGGGGGAGATTTCGGCCGCGCCCTCGGCGACCGCGAAAGTGAGCTGGTCAGCGCTGCTCACATAGAGCGCGGCACGCGGATCCCGGGTGAGCTGGCGTACTTTGACGCGATCGGCTGTCGAACCGATCGAGATCATGCGTGTGGCCGAATCCCATCTGTAGGCAACCGTCGACAGATGCGGGTGCCCGTCACGCTTGATCGTACCCAGCGCCCCCAGCCGATTAGCGCCGAGAAAACGCTCCAACCTCTCTGCGGAGAGTCGTGTCGGCGGCGCTCCGCGGCCTGGCTCGTACGAGGTTTCATGGTTGTCGGTCACGGGCTGTCCTCCGCTGTCATGGTGCACTATTTGTAACTAAGTGCATGATCTGTCACCAGCACGTTCAGCGGAAGGAGGCACTTTCATGTCCCAGGGGCACATTGATGTTCCAGCGCAGGTGGAGGCAATCGGTGTTGGCGAAGCTGAGGGCTCATCCATCGACAAGGCGTGTTCGGTGCTGGAAGTGCTCAACCGGATCAGCGGCAAATGGGCTATCGGCGTCTTACTGCTGACCACGCAGCGTCCGATGCGCTTCACGCATCTCGAGCGCGAAATCAAGGGTGTCAGTCGCCGAATGTTGACGCTGACCCTCCGCAACCTCGAGCGCGACGGTCTATTGGTCCGGACGGTCTATCCAACAGTGCCGCCCAGGACCGAATACGAAGCGACACCGATGGCCCGAGAGCTCTATGAGACGCTGCTGGTGTTGACGGGCTGGGCCGATCGTCACCGACACGAGATCGATTCGGCGCGTCGGGTTTACGACGAGCAGTCGACATCCCGGGCAACGTCAACAGGATCACCATGATCAAACGCCGGATGTTGACAGCATCAAACCTGCACTCCGCCAACGAATCCCACCTGACTCCGCATGTGGGTAGCAGTATCGGTAACAGGACCGCGCCGCCGCCCGTCTCTAGCGTCGAGTGCAACAGGAGATCGAGAAACGATCACCCAGCACAAGGAGTTTGGCATGACGGGCAGAAAAGGACCGGTTCTCGTGATCGGCGCGACCGGACAGCAAGGCCGAGCGACCATGGCGCAGCTACTCGAACGCGGTTGGGAAGTACACGCATTCGTGCGCGATCTGGAGTCCCCCGCGGCGCACGCATTGCGCGGAAGCGGTGCCAATCTCATCGAAGGCGATCTCGACGACATCGCGTCGGTGCGGGCGGCCATGGACGGCGCCTACGGCGCCTTCCTGATGCTGACCATGATGACCGGCGCGCACATCACCGCCGAGGGTATTGCGGCCGAAGAGCGGCGGGGCAAGGCGGTGGCCGAGATCGCCGCGGCGTCTGGCATCGAGCATTTGGTGTACAGCTCACTGAAGGGTGCGGGCGCGAATTCAGGGGTCGAGTACTACGCGGCCAAGGAAGCGATCGAGGCGCACATCGAATCGCTGGACCTTCCGGCCACGGTATTGCGTCCGGTCTTCTTCATGGACAATTTCAACTCGTACAACCGCCCGGTGCTCGACGCGGACGGGCTCGTATTGAATCTCGCTGTGCGAGCGGATATTCCGGTATCACTGATCTCGGTTCACGATATCGGCGGCTTCGCCGCCATCGCCTTCGACCGGCCCGCGGACTTCCTCGGCCGCACGGTCCCCATCGCAGGCGACCGGCTGACTCCGCCCCAGATCGCCGAAACCTTCGGCCGCACAGCAGGATTACCCGCCCGCAGCTTCCAGGTGCCGATCGAACAGGTCCGCGCATTCGACGAGCAGGTGGCGAAGATGTTCAGCTACTTCAACGAGCGGCCCGACGAACCGCTGGATCTCGCGGCGCTGCGGGCGGAGCATCCGAAGCTGATGGACCTGGCAACCTGGCTGCGCGAAACAAACTGGAAGCCCTGAAATCCACCGCGCGCATCGCGCCCGTGCCCCACTATCGACCGAGAATGTATTGGTGGCGGCAAACATCGCCCCTCCACCATCACATTCTCGTCCGATGCTTTCGATAGTTATCCGCCGACCGTTCAGTCATCCGCGACCCGCGCTGCGGGCCTATGAGATGTCGGCCAGGTCGAGAACGGAGTTGGGGTAGGTGATGCCATCAGGGATGGGGGCGTCGGCCTGGTTCATCAGAAGGTCGCATTTGCGGCGGGCGATGACCCACGATCCGTTCTGCTGAATCAATCGGTCACGGTAGAGCGTTCGTGACCGATTGATGAGTTTCGGTCGATCGCGCATCGTCCACTCGACGAATCCGTAACAGGTCCCCCAGATACCGTCGGCGTCCGCACCGACGACGTGATTGGTC
This sequence comes from Nocardia vinacea NBRC 16497, assembly GCF_000308835.1. GTDB lineage: Bacteria > Actinomycetota > Actinomycetes > Mycobacteriales > Mycobacteriaceae > Nocardia > Nocardia vinacea. The sequence goes on from NZ_BAGN01000180.1 coordinate 10,564, forward strand.
ATCGTGTGCTGGATCCAGGTGCAGTCGTCGTGGAACGGCACGAAGAACTCCAACCAGTGGTCGATCCCCGAGAACGGCATGCCCGGGTACTCCGCAACGACGTCGGGGGTGAACAGCGCCCGAAAGAGATCCCAGTCGCGCGTGTCGATCGCACGCGCGTATCCGTTCTGCAATCGCATCGCTTCGATCGCGATATCGGCCAGCTCGCTGCTCGTCATCTCAGCCTCTCCTGGTGCTCCGCTTGTTCCAGCGAGCAAACAGTATACCCATTTTTACTCTTTGGAGACTATTCAGCAGTTTGCGGACTTCAGCCAAGCCAGCGAACACTGCACGCCCCGGAACGGACCGGATCCGCCCTCGCGCTGGATGTCCGAGTGGTCGCCCGAACAAGATCAGGTGGAATCCATGGCGGCATCGCCCGAGACACCCCCGCCCCCAGTTCCACCTGATCTTGTTTCCTACCCCCGCCATATCATTACACTCTTATTGATAAGATTACGGTCCGAGATAGAGACGTTCACACGGAAGCCTCGGGTAGCCGCTGGTGTCGCAGAGGTCGACGGTGACGGCGTCGATGTAATGCTGTGTCTGGTGCTCGCGTACGAAGATCAGCGCTGCGGCGAGGCAGGCGGCGAAGTCGAATCGGGCACCGTGCAGGAATACACTCAGATGCACATCGGGCTCTTCTGGGAGCGGAGATATGTGCTCGCTCATGGGTTCTCGTTGTCGACAACGCTGACCGGCACGATATCGATTGCGTCCTCTTCGTCGCTGCGGTCGTAGTCCGCGCACCAACCGTCTTCATCTACCTCGATGATCCCGTCGGCGGTGTGGCGGAGTATGACGCTGTCGACCGGGGCGAGTGCCAACTTCTCTGGCGTGTGTTCGTGGAAGACCGCGAGCAACGCGGCAACCGACGGCGCGATCTCGGTCCTACGTTGCCGTTCAACCTCACTCATGGCGCACAACTCCGATACCGCGGGCCTCGAAGTCGGCACGGTCGTCGACGACCCGCACACCGGCCCACGGGCACGGCTGCGGATTCGGCATGACCGGCGAATGGTCATCGAGGCGGCCGTCGACAAGAGGGACCATGCCCGCGCACAGCTGTGATGGACATGCCACCGACACCAACTCCCCCGTCTTGCGGCTGAACATTCCGATCCCGCACATGGACAGCTTTATCCATGGGCCACAAGCACATTCAGGCATGCGCCGCCCTCCGTTGGATAGGCTGACCGGCACAAGCGCGGATCGCGTCGATCACGACGAGACCGGAAGGCCGGAATGTGCATCGAGGCGGCTCGACCCAGCGCCGGAACTCGACACATTGATCTGTTGGCGAGGGAAGCGCGACGGTTCCTCCGGTCCGTACCACGGAGACATTGAGCCGGAACATCTCCGCGAACAAGCGCACGTCATCGGGTATGTCCGGTCTGATGAGAAAGCTCCAGCGACCCGAGCGCGGATGCGACAGAATCGGACCGATATCCGAATCACGCTGCTGCATATGGAATTTGACCGCTTGTCCGAGATGCGCGGGCATGATCAGCGCCCAGACATGCTCGGCTTTCATAATGATTCGGCCGAGGTGGGGTGGGTCGATCGTCGCGGGCAGATCACACACCCGCCGATAGAAGTGACAGCGGGAAACGGGGGTATCACCAAAAGCTTTGTGGTCCATCGCTTTTAGACCTCGGCTTGGTTGAAGTGGCTTGGGTACGCCCGGCCCCTTGAAACCCTGGGGAGTAGGAAGTTCTCTCCGGGCGCGTATTCAGGACACCACTCGACGCGCCGAAGCTCTACGGTCCAGAGGGAACTTTCCAACGAAAACCAGCAAAGTTCCACATTGGCTGTCAGTCTGGTTCCAAACACAACCGGATTCTTGGAGGGGCAAGACAGATGGCTACAGGTTCGACGCTGCCGAGGCGTTTGCTTGGGCGCGAGCTTCATGATCTGCGGGAGAACGCTGGTATCACCATGGACGTGGCCAAAGCGGCCATCTCCGTTGGCAAGCAAACGATTTGGCGGATGGAGACCGGGCAACCCGTGCGCCTGCGACTCATCGATATCGAAAGGCTGTGCCAGGTCTACGGGGCAACCGAGGAGAAGACCCAAGTGCTGCTCGGACTGACCGAGGAAGCGCAGGGCAAAGGATGGTGGCACGCCTACGGCGATGCCATCCCGAAGCACTTCGATCTCTTCGTCGGACTCGAACAGGCGGCTAATCGGCTGACCACGTATCAGTCAGCTCTGATCCCTGGTCTCTTGCAAACACCCGAATATCGCCGTGCGGTGCTCTGGACGGAGTTCCCCAACGTCGAAACAGCGGAGATCGAGCGGCGGGTGGAGCTGTGGTCCCGGCGGCAAGCTCGGATCACAGATGATGAGAATCCAATCAAGTTGGATGTCATCGTGGACGAGTTGCCGTTGCGTAGACCGATTGGGGGACCTGCGGTAATGGCGGCTCAACTCCAGCATCTTGCCGAAGTCAGCCGGTTGGACAATGTGTCGGTTCGAGTCGTTCCAGCTTCAGTGGGCACGCACATGGGGCTGCTGATCGGTACGTTCGTCCTGCTCGAATTCCCGAAACATCCGACAGCCCACCTCACTGAACCGCCGATCGTGTACGTCCAGGGGTATACCGGTGCGCTGTATCTCGAGAAACCCGAGGAAGTACAGCAGTACCGAGACGCATACACTCGGCTACAGCGTTCGGCATTGGATGAGGCCGCCAGCCGACGCCTCATTCTCGAGATTGCAGAGGAGTTGACCCGGTGAGTATTGATCTATCGGGGGCACGGTGGTTCAAGAGCAGTCGCAGCAGCGGCAGTCAGGACTGTGTAGAGGTCGCCTTTCTCGATGGCAATGTCGTCGGGGTCCGGGACTCCAAGAATCCAGCTGGCCCAGCACTGGTCTTCACTCCTGCTGAGTGGGACGCATTCACTGCTGGTGTGAACAACGGCGAGTTCGATCGTGGGCGTTGACCTTTCCGGGGCGAAGTGGTTCAAGAGTAGCCACAGTGGCGGGGGCCAGGATTGCGTAGAGGTGGCACATCTGGACAGGGGCATGGTCGGCGTACGGGACTCCAAGAACCCGACTGGTCCCGCGCTGGTGTTCACTCCTGGCGAGTGGGAGGCACTCACCGCTGGCGTCAACGATGGCGAGTTCGATCGGCCCTAGCCGCTATGCTCGATAACATGAAGGCCCTCTAACCGAACTCCCGGTCGAGGGCCTTCTTGCTGTCTGCATGAGTGAAATCGGCTGCACGCGTGGCGATATCGAGGACGCCGCGTAGCCACGGGGTGTAGGAGTCGGGTGCCGCGGAGATATCTTCGAGCAACTCGGCGGGGTCGGCCCAGAGGCATTCGGAGACCTCGGGCGGATCGGGGCGGGGCAGGTCGTCGGATGTGACGCCGATCAGCACGTGGTCCCATTCGTGCTCCACCTGATTGCCGCGTGGGTCGGCGGCGCGGTAGCGGTAGATGCCCACCTCGGTCAACTCCGTGACCGCTAGGTTCAACTCCTCCATCAGCCGGATCGATGCCGCTGCCAGCACGTCCTGGTCCGGGGGCGGGATGGCCGCAGCAAGTATTCGAAAGTCGTTGCGGAAAGCGGGTTTTGACTGCGGCGCGACGTTGCAGCAAGATCCGTCCGGACGCGTCGTACAGCAATACCGAGAAGGCGCGGTGCAGTTGACCGGGCGCGCGGTGTGCCTCGGCCACGGAACGTGCTCCGATTGCGCGGCCGTGCTCATCGACCAGTTCGACGAGCAGAGTCTCACGATCGGTGCGAATCTCTGTGGTCATAATGATCGTGGCTCCATGGTCGCTCACCGTAGGCAGAACACGGCGGCCGCGGGCACGACGGCCGCCCAGGCAACGAGCGCGACCATGTATACGAACAGTTTCGCCTGCGATCGGACGAGCGGCATGGCATCGTCCAGCGGCTTGCCCCAGGTGCCGAGCTGGGTCCGGCCCAGGTAGCCGATAACGATCGACACGCCAACGGCATACACGATCAATGTCCAGGTGAATCCCGCCATGGCGACGACGGATCCGGCCACGAGTGCGGCGCCGACGGTGACCCGCGTCATCGACTCGAACAGCGAGACGCGCAGACCGAGCGCGACCACCGAGGTGCGGAATCCGTGCTCGGTGTCTTCCGGAATGTCTTCGGCGGTGTTCGCGACGAAAACTCCGGTGGTCGTCAGACCCAAGCCGAGAATGGCGATGAGCGCGGGGATTTCGATCGGTCGGTCGTACAGCCGGAGCACGACCACGCCCGGAAAGACCATGGTCATGAGGTAGGTCCAGGGGATCTGCCAGAATCCGGCGGCTTTGAAATGCCAAGGTGGCAGCGAATATTCGAGCAGCAACAGGGTTCCGACCGGAATGATCAGCAGCAGATCGAGATGCCAGGTCGCCACGGCGAGGTAGACGGCCGCGACACCGATGCCCGCGGTGGTGAGGTAGATCTGCCAGGCCACGAATCGCACGCCGAGATCTCGAACCATGCGGGAGAACTTGGATTTGTATTCGACGTCCACCCAGCGATCGGCCAGGCAGTTGGCGACGTGCAAGAGTTGAATTGCGGCGGCCAGCATTACCGCGGCCACGATCATCGGCGCCGACCAGATCTCGGCTCCGGTGTGCGCGCTGAACAGGACATCGGCCACCATGACCGCACCGGACATCGGCGCGATTTCGGGGCGGGTCAGCCACAGCGCGTAGTTGATCTTCGTGCGCAGCGGCAGCGGACGCCCCTCCTCGCCGGGGCCCGCGGTGAAGATGCGGCGTAACTGTGCACGCAACGAGGCTTCCCCGCCGCTGACTGTGGTGGACATCAGGTCTGCTCCTGCTGCGCATGTCGACGTGCTCGGGCGATACTGCGGCGGAAGAACGGCCGGGACAGGTCCTCCGGGAGATTGGCCCATCGCATGAAGAAGGCGGTCAGCGGATCCACCGTGATGTGATGGCGGCCGCGCTCCAGGCCGCGCACCGCCGCTTCGCCGACCTTCTCGGCGGGCATCGGCTTGATCGAACCGGTAATGGCCTTGGTCTCGGCCGGTTTGCGCAGGTTCTCCCTGGCCAGTCCGGGAGTGTCGGTGTCGGCCGGGTACAGCACGGACACCGTCACTCCGGCCGGCTCGACTTCGTAGCGCAGGCACAGCCCGAGCTGGCGGACGCTCGCCTTGGTCGGCCCGTAGCTCGAATATCCGGGGATGCCGAGGAAGGCCGCCGTCGAACTGGTCAGCAGGACACGCCCTTCGCCACGTTCGACCATGCCGGGCAGTACACATCGAACGGCATTGACCGAGCCGAGATAGTTCGCATCGCTCTGGATGCCGAATTCATCGCTGTCGATATCGAGGAACAGTCCCGGCAGGGTGAGCCCCGCGCAGCAGGCGATCACCGCGCAGGCGCCGTTGCGTTCCTCCAGTTCCTTCATGGCGACCGCCAGCCCTGTTCGGTCGGTGACATCGGCGGTGCGCCAGTCGGCCCCGATCCGCTCGGCGGTGGCGCGCAGCGGCGCCTCCCGCCGAGCGATGACCGAGACGCGCGCGCCGCGCATGGCGAACGCGGCGGCCACGGCGGCTCCGATGCCATCGGAGCCGCCGGTGACGATTACATGCTTATCCGTCCAGCGCACAGTCATTTTCAGTTCCCGCCAGGTACGGCGAGCTCACCGAGACGGTCGCGCCAGGCGTGATAACTGGTGGCCGTGCCGTCTTCCGGTATGCCGACGAAGGCCTTATCGATCAAGGCCGCGGCCTCGTCGATGGTGCGGCCGGTGTAGGTCCGCACCGCGACCTCGGTATGCGGGGTGGCGCTGTCGGCCTGCTGCCGGATCTTCGCGACCATGGTCGATCCCGCCGCCAACTGCTGGTGGAACTGCGGCACCAGGGATCGGATCGCTTCCAGGTCGGCGACTTCCACACCACCAGCGAAGGTAGTCGCGATGCCGATGCCGTTCCACAGGTCGGCATGCCTGCTCGGGTCGAACTCCGCGATCCGCGACGCGACACCGTCGACCGAGCCGCCGCCGATGAACCAGAGTGCGCGCCCGATGCCCTGATCAGCAGCCCGTTTCAACGGTGCGGTATCCCCCATCCAGGACGGGTACCGCTCGTCGACGTGCTGGCGGTCGATGTATTTCTCGGTTCGGAAGAAGGCGTTGTAGAAGCCGTATCCGTCGATAGCGAGCCAGCGGTACACCGGATGCTTCGGAAAGACCTTCTTCCAAATCGGTTTCGGAATCTTGCCCATCGCCAGACCGACGCCGACATACATGGTCAGGTCGTGTTTGGCCGCGGGTCCGGTGAACAGGTCCGCGGCGCGATGGCTGAACGGGGTGATCGAGTCGACGGCCGCGAGACCCGTTGCGGCGCCTTCGAATGCGAAGCCCTGGTACTGCTCGGGCAGCTGTTGGATCTGCTCGATCAGCTCCGCGTTGTTCTTACTGCATACGGCGACGTGGATGCTGGTGGACAGGTGGGTGGCGACCCGCTCCAGTTCGGCGGCGGTCGCCGGGCTCGGTGGCGCGAAGCCGGGCCGTTTCAGCGGTTCCTGCTCGATATTCGTGCCGAGCAGGGTGGAGCGAAGTGGTCCGATCAGTGATGGCATACGACCTCGATTCTGTTGCGGTGGTGTTGGTTTCGGCTATCAGGACCGCGCCGGTTCCTTCTCCGGTTCGACTTCCGCCGGATCGCCAGGCTCGACTGCCACCGGATCGCCCGAGTCAACTACCACCGGCTCACCCGACTCAACCGCCGCCGATTCATTCGACTCGACCGCCACCGGATCGCCGGACTCAACCGCCGCTGGATCGCCCGGCTCAACCGCCACCGATTCGCCAGGCTCAACTACCACCGCCTCACCCGACTCAACCGCCACCGGCTCTCCCGACTCGACTGCCACCGGATCGCCAGGCTCGACCACCGCCGGATCGCCGGACTCAACTGCCACCAGCTCTCCGGACTCAACCGCCACCAGCTCTCCCGGCTCGGCTACCACCGGCTCGCCCGACTCAGATGTCGCCTCCTGGACGTCCACCACCACGACGGTCGCGCGATCGGCCAGCCACTCTCGAATATTCCGGCTCCACCAGAACATTCCGCGACTCGCGCAGACGATCACCAGCGCGAAGAACAAGCCGAACGAGACGTGCAGGGCCATCAGCACGCCGTACAGCAGACCGACCGAGGCACCGAAGATGATCTGATCGCGCTTGGCGAACGGTGTCGTCGCCGGGTCGGTGATCATGTAGTTGGTGTAGAGCACGAAGGCGATACCGGTCATCGGCAGCAGTGCGGCGATGATCGAGATATTGCTGTCCAGCAGGCCGCGCACCACCGCCTGCAGTACGTATGCACCCAGCCAGGCCATGATCAGCGGTGTCTTCTTGGTCAGCTTGGCGTTGAGCATGGTGCCCGCGCCGAGCAGACCGAGCACGATCAGCGCGTCGGCCGGACCCGAGACGTTCTCGACGAAGTGATACGGACCGACCACGGCGATCGTCGGGAAGACCAGCAGCGCGACCACGATCCCGAAGTTCGACGGGTTCATGAAGTGCTTGACCTTGCCGTTGACCTTGGCCCGCAGCACCCATTTCGTGCCGACCGCGACCGTGATGCCGAACATGATCGGCAGGAATTGGTCTGCCGCGTACATCAGGAAGTTGAAGGCCACACCGGTGATATGCGCCGGCAGCAGGAACACGATCAGACCGCGAAGTCCGTTGCCCCGGTATCCCACCGGGCGGCGATAGGCCCATGCCGCCAGCGTTTCCAGGATCAACTCCACCGCGTACGCGGTGCCCGCACTGAGGAACGGCCACAGCCATGGCTGCTCGAATCCGAGCCACAGGAAGCCCAGAATATTGAAGAACGTCAGCGAGGCCGCGAAGTTGCGCAGCGCGAGATAGCGCGGATCACGTCCTTCGATATTGACGCCCAACCACTTTCGCCGCCAGGCCTGCGCCGGTGTCGGCTCGGGCGCGGGTGCGGAGCCGTTGGTACTTTCGACGACGGCTGTTCCGTTCGAATGTGTGCCGTTTCCTTGGACACTCACTGGTGCACCTCCCGGGCATCGGAGTCGAGAACGAGGGTGTGTTGCCCCGGTTGCAGCTGCAGCTGCTGGGTGTGCACGGCGCCACGGTTATCGCGCCACGCGAGTTGTACCGACAGCGCGGTAGCGGAATCGATATCGCCGAGTCCGACGTGGATATCGGTGGACCGCTTACCGGCGTGCCCACTGCCGCCATCGACCTGTGCCACATGGGTTTTGCCGTCCGGCATCGTCACGGTGACTTCGGCGCCGAGAGCCGGAGACCCGAGTACCGGCTTGCCTGCGACCGATGTCTCACCGGCGGCAGCGGTAGTCGGTGGGGTCAACAATCGCAGGCCGAGGTACTGCCCGGGATGCGGTGCGTCGTTGCGGTAGAAGACCGGCGCTTCCCACTGCCTGGCGACCGCGAAGCTGAGGTTGCCGGTTCCGGTCGAGTCACCGACCGCGATGCCGCGGGTGGGTGTCGCCGCGAAGGTGTCCAGGGCGGGTGAGATATTGGTGAACTTGCCGCTGTCGTCCTGGGCGAAGAAACCGATCCGGTTATTGCCCGCCAGGTCGGATTCCTCGGTGAACTTCGGCCAGGCCCACGGGTACTTGCTGAAGTCGTCGTTCATCGTGGCCATTTCCTGCACCTGCGGCCAGCGCGTGCTCGAACCCTTGAACATGCCGTTGGTCTGCACGATCTGCGGTCGGCCGCTGTTGTCGAAGTCGGCGACCTTGGTATCCCAGCACCAGCCGTCCCAGGCGATGCCCTTCTCCACGGCCCGGTTCCGGAACGGGGCAATACCCGACTCCAGTTGCGCCGCAGCTTGTTTCGGATCGGCTGCGGTGTTGTAGAAGGCGAGGTTGGCTTCGACGATGCCCCACCGCTGCGCGATATTGCTGACGAACAGATCGGGCATGCCGTCGCCGTCGAGATCGGCGAAGTCCGCGCCCATCCCCTTGAACGAATCATGGCCGAGCACAAAGGACTTCGGATCGGTCGGGCCGCGCTCACCTTCGGCCAGGCCGAAGCTGATGTGTCCCGGTGTCGACTTGTTCACGAACAGGCGATCCGGGCCCATATCGTTGGCGACATACAGCTCGGGCAGTTGGTCGCCGGTGAGGTCCTGGGTCGCCGATGCCAGCGTCCAGCCGTTCGCCTTCCCCTCCGGGAGCGCATCGACCACCTCGCGGTACACCGCGGTCGGCTCGGCGCCGCCGGTGCTCCGCTGGAAGGTGAGGATGCGGTCGGTCCCGGCATTGGTCGCTTTGGAGAACGATTCGTTCAGGGTCAGGCTGTGCTGACCGTCCGGACCGATGAAATCGCTGTCCGGGAAATAGTTTCCGAGGTAGATGTCCGGGTTGCCGTCACCGTCGAAGTCGGCGACGGAGGCGGCCAGGGTGAACCAGCGCGCGCCCTGATAGCTGCCGTCCTCGGTAGCGGGCGGCTCCACCATTTCCACCGGCCGGAATGCCTTGTTGTCCAGATGCTTGGCACCCGCGCGCGGCAGGTACAGGATCGGGGCGCGGCCGCCGTAGTACACCATCAGACCGATGCGGCCCGAATGGTCGAAATCGCCTGGGACGCAGCCGGTCGGGGCCATCCGGTCGTCGGTCGGCAGCGGGGCCGGATCGAGTACGAACGCCGCGTAGCGGCTGGTGTCGCTGTCCGGTGTGGGCGTCACGATCACCGTATCGGATCGGGAATCGACCAGGCACAGATCATCGGCGCGGCCGTTGCCGTCGATATCGTTGATCGCCGCCGCGGAGTTGACCGAGGACATCCAGGCGACGACGTGCTCGTACCGTGGCTCGATATGCCGGATCTTGTGCTCGGGCAAGCCGGGTGGCAGCGCGATCGGCATCTCGGTGAAATGGAACCGGCTCGCCAGCGGACTGTTCGGATCGGTCTCGACCGGGGCGATCATGGCCGAGTGGGCCGGTACGAACAGCACCGCCATCAGCGTAAGTGATGCCAACGGCACCAACGCTTTTCGCAACAGAGAAGAACTGACCGGCAATTTCACGAGTGGTGACTCTCTTCCGTGGTGAGACCGTCGAACACGGCACGCAGGGTGTCCAACGCATGATCGAGCTGCGCCTCGGTATGACGGCAGTTGATGAAGAACCGCAAGCGCGCCTCGCCCTCGGGGACCACCGGATGCCCGATGGCATTGGCCATCACATTGCGCTCCAGCAGTTCCATCGAGGCGCGCACCGCGGGTTCGTTCGCGCCGGTGATGATCGGGGTAATGGGTGTGGCCTGGCCATTACCGGTGTCGAAGCCGAGTTCGCGGGCCCGGCGGTGGAAGTACTCGGCGTTGTGCCGCAGTGCCGCGACGCGTTGCGGCTCGTCGTGCAGCACGGCCAGACCCTCCAGTGCGGCCGCCGCCGCGGACGGCGCGGGTGAGGCCGTGTACATGCTCAGGCCAGCGGCGGAGTATTTGAACCCTTCGACGAGTTCGCGATTGGCCGCCAGGTATCCGCCGACGCTGCCGAGCGCCTTCGACAGCGTGCCCATCCAGACATCGACGGCATCGCCGGGCAGATCGAACAGCTCGCGCGCGCCGAGCCCGCGCGCGCCGAGGACACCGAACGAATGCGCCTCGTCGATCATGATCGAGCAGTCGTATTTTCTTGCCACTTCGATGATTTCGGGCAGCCGGACCACATCGCCGTCCATGCTGTACACACCCTCGATCAGCACGAGGGCCCGATCGAAGCTGCGCCGCGACATCGCCAGAATCGCGTCCAGCGATTCGGGATCGTTGTGCCGGAAGGTGACTCGTTTGCAGCCCGCCCATTCGGTGCCGGAGACGATGCTGTTGTGGATCAGCGAGTCGCAGACCGCGATATCGCGCTTCCCGAGCAGGAAGGCGACCGCCGCCGCATTGGTGAGGAAGCCGCTGGCCGTCACGATGGCAGCCTCGGTGTCGTAGATTCGCGCGAGCTCGCGTTCCAACTCGCCGTAGAGCGGTAACTCCCCAGCGACCATCCGAACCGCGGCCGCGGACGTCCCGTAGCGGCCGATCGCGGCAATGGCGGCGGCATGCACGCGCGGCTCGGCGGCCAGGTCCAGATAGCCGAAACTGCTGAAGTTCAGCATGTCCCGGTCCGCGAAGCTGGTCACCGCCCCGCTGATGCCGTCGTGCGGCAGGTAGTAGGGATTGAGCACACCGGCCTCGCGCGTCCAGGCATCGAAGGCGGTGAATTTCTCGTTGGCCTCGAGCACACCCGGATGATCGCGGAAGGAGGTCTGCAGGCTCGGGCCGCGAGCGGCCCGCACATCGGCCGCACCGCGTTCGGGTCCCGGCGCCGTCGTGGTGCCTGCACGATTGGTGCCGGCACCATTGCCCGCATCGTGCTTGGCTATCAGGGCACGGGCGAGCGCACGGGGATCGATGCTCTCAGTTGTCATGCAGTAGTCCTCACGCTGCTGTCATTGGTGGTACCTGCTTCTTCGTGCGCGATTTGAGCGGCGATCTTGACGCCGAGGCCCGCGAGCGAGAGTCCGGCCCCGATCGAGAGGACCGACATCTTGACGCCGAGGCTTTTCACGACGCGCGCACCGAATTCCATGGCCATCAGCGAATCCAGCCCCAGCTCCATGGTCGGAGTCGCCAGATCCACGGTGTCCGCGTCGACGCCGAGTACGACCGCGAGTTGTTCGGCGAGCAGGCAGGCGACCACCTCGCCGCGGAATTCCGGATCGAGCGCCAGGATTTCGGCGCGCAGTGCGCTCGTGCCCGCCGCGCCGCCACCCGCGGCAGTGACCAGTTCGACGAACCGCGGCGCGCGCGCCGACGAGCGGTGCGCGAGTGCCCACTGCGCCCAGTCGATGTCGAGCAGGGCGAGCTGGGTGATGTCGAAGCGCAGACATTCCCGCAGCAGCAAGGTCGCGAAATCCATATCCAGCGAGCCGTATCCGGTCATCTCGGCATAGCGGGACACCGCGCGGGAGTCGGCCATACCGCCGTCGCCGCGCATGAATCCCCAATCCACCGACAGTGCGGGCCTGCCCTGTGCGCGTCGCGCCCAGGCGAGTGCGTCGAGCGCGGAATTGGCTGACGCATAACCCAATTGGGGTGAGAGCCCGGCGATCCCGCTGGCCGAGGAGTACAGCACGAACAGATCGAGCTCGACGCCCGCGGCGGTGGTGGCCCGATCGAGATTGGTCGCGCCGATCACCTTCGGATCGAAGATCTCGCGCAGCGACTCGGCAGTGACCTCGGGAATCTCGGTGTTGTTGACCACGCCCGCGGCATGGATGACACCGCGCAGCGGCGCACCACCGGCCTGGATGCGCGCGACGAGATCGGCGACCGCGTCGTAGTCGGCGACATCGACGCGCTCCTCGCGTACGTCGACACCCTCGTTCGCGAACCGCGCCAACTGTTCTCGCGCCGCATCGGTGGACGCGCCACTGCGACCGACAAGCACCAGGTGACGGACTCCGGCACGCACCAGCTGACGTGCGGTGGCCAGACCGAAGGCCCCGAACCCGCCGGTCACCAGATAGCTTGCGGCGGGATCGAATTCGAATTCGCCCGGGATGTGGCGTACCGCCGGATGTGCTTCGCGCAGATCGAGCACGACCCGGCCGATCTGGGCCGAGCGCGCCACCGTTTCGAATGCCGAGGTCAGCTGGTCGAGTGCGAACGGCGTGTTCGGCAATGCGGTGTACTCGCCGTGGTACATCGCGTTCACCACCCGCCGGGCCGCCCGGCGGACCTGCGCGGGTCGCCGGGCCAGGATGCGGTCGATGTCGACGGCGAAGAATGCCAGATTCCGGTCGAAGGGACGCAGGTCGATGGTGCCCGAGCCGTAGATGTCGGCCTTGCCGATATCCACGATGCGGCCGAATTCGCCCGCGACCCGGAAGTTCTGCTGCAGGATCTCGCCGGGCGCGGAACTGTAGACGACATCGACGCCGGCACCGTCGGTCAAGCGCAGCACCTCGTCGACGAAGCCGATGGACCGGGAACCGAGCACCTCGTGTGCGCCGAGCGCCCGCACCTGGGCGCGCCGCTGCTCGGTACCGGCGGTGGCGATCACTCGCGCCCCCATCCGCAGTGCGACCTGAACGGCGGCCATACCCATACCGCCCGCCGCGCCGTGGATCAGCACGGTTTCGCCCGGCTGCACCCGCGCCAGTTCGCCGAGCCCGATTTCGGCGGTGAACAGCGGCATTACCGAGGTGCAGTGCAGCGGATCGAAGGTACCGGGCGGGAAGATATCCATCCGGGTGGTCGCGCCGGTGTCGGGCCGGATCGTCACATAGCGCTGCACGATTCCTGGTGCCACGACCGAAATCTCGTCTCCCGGTGCGATATCGGTGATATTGCTGCCGACCCGGGTCACGACGCCATAACCGTCCATGCCGATCTCGGTGCCGAAAAACGTTCCGTCCAGCTCCTTTTCGGTGAGCACACCCAGCACCTTGAGGGTGTCCTTGTAGTTCAGGCCGACCGCCTGCATTCGGATCTCGACCTCGTCCGGTCCCGGCGCGACCCGATCGCAAGTGCGCAGTGCGAGTTCCGGCAGCAGACGCGAGCGTGGGATATCGAGCCGGAAGGACTGTTCGGGATCGATGAGCGGCCGTGGCACATCCCATCCGGCCAGCCGATCGGTGAGGGTCTGTCGCCAACGGATCGTCCAGCGCGCGCTCGCACGCAGCGCCACCTCGTCGATGGTGGTGTCGGTGTAGATCTGCTCGAGGATGTCGGCCGCCGCGGAGGCGGGTTCGGTATCCACCAGCCGCCACTGTCCGGCCGGAAGTTCGTTGAGCAGTTCCCGGCGCGCGCCGGTCAGCACCGAATGCTCGAGCCGGGCGAACCGGTCGATCGGCAGGCACAACGCATGTTCGGTGACCACGACGGCGTGAACCACGAGGGGCAGCTCATCGGACAGCAGGGCCTTGATCGCCTGGGCGACCTGTGCGAGCCCGTACACATTGCGCATGCCGTCGAGTTCGGACCCGGCGACGGCGACGACCCGCAGGCGCTCGACCTCGGGCCGGGAATGCGCGGTGCGCAGCAGATCGAGCAGCTGTTCGCTGTCGGCCGCCGAGGCATGCTCGCCCACCGTCACCACTTCGGCCCGGATCCGCACATTGGCGATTTCCTTGGCCCGCTGGGAGATTTCCGCGCCGAGGTTGACCACGAGCAGGAACTCCTCGGCACCGGGCAGGTCATGCATCGCCGGTTCCGCGGAGTCCGTCACGATCTCCCACACCGGCTCGTAGAACAGCCCGTCGAGCTGTTCGGAGAGCGCCGACTGCGGTGTGAGAGTGCGGAACCGCACCCCCGACATGGCCAGTGCGACGTCGCCGCTCGCGGACGCGATGCGGATATCGGCGCGCAGCGGATTACCGGGTACACGGGTGAGGACCACGAACGGATCGACCGGAATCGGTCCACTCCAACGGATCCCGGCGATCGCGGCAGGCACGACCACCTCGGCATCTGTTCCGGAATTCGCCTGTGTCGCAGCCGTTCTCGCGTACAGCGCGGCAAAGCACTGTAGGGCTGAATCGACTATCGCCGGGTGGGCGAGATGCCGCTGCCCGCTCGTCGCAGACGAATCGAGCTGTGCGACGACGCTATCCGTCCCCACCCAGACCCGGCTCAGCAGCCGGAAGGCCGGGCCGTAGCGGAGTCCGTACTCGGCCATGCTCTCGTAGAGCTCCTCGACCGCGACCTCCACCGAGTCCGCGGGCGGCGCGATGGCGACGGTGGTGGCGTCGACGTCCGCCTCGATGAGACGGCCGTGGGCATTGAGTGTCCACCCCCCACCATCTGCGGGCCGGGACTGGATGGTGAACCGGCGGGTGCTCTCCTCCACGCCGATCCGCACTACCGGCACATCGTGCTCGTCGACGACCAGCGGGCTGATGAATTCGACGGATTCGAGCCCGAACGATTCCCGGCCGGTGCGTCGCGCGATGGCGCTCATGGCGGCATCCAGGTAGGCCGCACCCGGCAGCACCACGGCACCGGCCACGACGTGATCGCGCAGCCACGGCAGATTCGAAACCGACAGTTGGACTTCCCATTCCGTGGCCACCGAGGCAGTGCGATCGCCGAGCATCGCATATCCGTTCGGGGTGCCGATCCGATCCAGCTCCGTTTCCGGCTCCTGGGTCCACACGAACCGCCGCTGCCACGGATAGTGCGGCAGGTCGACGTGCCCGGCACCCGGATCGATCGCACCGGGCAGGCGGTCACCGTCCAGTGCGCCCGCCCGGTACAACTCGCCGATCGCGGTCAGGATGTTCTCGCCGTCGTCGCCGCCGCGCGTCAGCGTGCTGATGGCGGCACCGGTAATACCTTGTTGCACAAGGATTTCCCGAATACTGCCGCTCAACACAGGGTGCGGGCCGACTTCCAGGAAGACCCGATGTCCGGCATCGAGCAGTTCACCGATCGCGTCCGCGAACCGGACCTGATCGCGGACATTGCGGGCCCAGTACTGCGGACCCCAATCCTGTTGCGTCGCTTGCGTACCGGTGACCGTCGAGTAGGCGGGAACGGTGGTACCCCTCGGTGCGAGCGTCGCCAGTGCGGTGCGCAGATCATCGAGGATCGAATCCATCAGATGGCTGTGGTAGGGGACTTCGACACGCAGCGCCTTGGCGAAAACGCCTTCGGCGGTGAGATATTCGCCGAGGTCCGCCAGTACCTGACTGTCCCCGGCCAAGGTGACCGCCGACGGGCTGTTCACCGCGGCAACGCACACAGCGTCGAGGTCCGACAGCAATTCACGCGCCTCGGCCTCGGTCAGCCCGACCGCCAGCATGCCACCGGTCCCCGCCGTGGTGGCCTGCAAGCGGGACCGGTGATAACTGACCGTGACGGCCTCGGTCAGCGATAGCGCACCGGATATGTACGCCGCGGTCACCTCGCCGACGCTGTGTCCCACCGTGACGGCGGGTCGAATGCCGAACTCGGCGAGTTCCGCCGTCAGCGCGGCCTGGAGCAGGAAGTTGGCCGGCTGTGCGATCTCGGTTAGCGCGATCCGGGAGTCCGCCTCGTCGCGGCCCATCTGCTCGAGGATCGACCAGCCGGCGAGTTCGGTGAATTCCCTATCGATTTCGCGCGCCAGTTCGGCTCCTGGGCCTTCGCCCGCGAGCAGGGCACGGCCCATAGCCCACCACTGCGGCCCCATACCGCTGAAGACGAAAACCGGGTCGGTGTGGCCCTCCGCGATGGCACGGGCGGGCGGTTGACCACCGCCAGCGGCGAATTCCGCCAGTTGGGAACGCAATTCGCCGGAATTGCGGCAGCGGAAGGCGGTTCGCAACGGGTGATGGGCGCGGCGCACCCAGGCCGCCTCGGTCAGGGTGTCGAGCGGTTCGGTGTCGGCCGCAGCCAACAGCCCTGCGGCGAGTGTGCGCAGCGCCGATTCGCTGCGCGCCGATAGCGGCAAGATCGGCAGCCGCACTGCCGTTGTGCCAGAACGGGTTTCGACTGCGGCAGGCGCAGGGCCGATGAGCGCATGCGCGTTGGTGCCGCCGTAGCCGAAGCTGTTGACCGCCACCAGCGGCCGGACCAGCGGTTCGGCCGCCATCGGCACCCGCAGCCGCAGTTCGTCGAACGGGATCTCGGGATTGAGCTGATCCAGCCGGGCCTGCGGCGCGATCGTCCGATGATGAACGGTCAACGCCGCCTTGATGACTCCGGCGACGCCCGCCGCCGCCTCGGTGTGACCGATATTGTTCTTGACCGACCCGACCGGCAGCGGCTCGGTCCGGCCGTCGATTGCGCCGTACACCTTGCCGAGGGCCGTCATCTCCGCCGGATCGCCGACCGGTGTCCCGGTGCCGTGCGCCTCGACATAGCCGATCTCATGCGGTGCGATGCCCGCGCTGGTGTGCACGCGCCGGGCAAGTTCTTCCTGTGCAACGGGATTCGGGACCGGAATGGCCAAGGTGCGGCCGTCCTGATTCACGCCGCTGCCGCGGACCACCGCATAGATGCGGTCACCGTCGCGTACCGCGGCTTCGAGCGGCTTGAGGATCACCACACCCGCACCCTCGCCACGGCCGTAGCCGTCGGCGGCGGCGTCGAACGATTTGCAGCGACCGTCCACGGACAGGAATCGGCCCTTGCACATGGAGATGAAGGTTTCCGGCTGCAGCATCGCATTGGCGCCGCCGACGATGGCGGAGTCGCATTCGCCGAGCGCCAGTGATCGGACGGCCTGATGCAGTGCCACCAGCGACGACGAGCAGGCGGTGTCGATGGTCATGGCCGGGCCGTGCAGGTCGAGCAGGAAGGCGATGCGCGCCGAGAGCAGGGTGTGCGACGAGCTCGTCGGGGTGTGGCTGTTGATCGCGGAGCGGACCACGTTGCGGCCCACCGCATTGTCGTTCATGAAACCGCCGACGAAGACGCCGATATCGCGACCCGCGATTCGTCCGGCCATTCCGCTATCGTCGAGCGCCTCCCACGCGACCTCGAGCAGCAACCGCTGCTGCGGGTCCATGATCGAGGCCTCGCGCTGGGAGATACCGAAGAAGTCGGCATCGAACTCCCACAGCGACTGGGTCAGGAATCCGCCACTGCGGGTGTACATCCGGCCGGGCGCGTCCGGATCCGGATCGTAGAACTTGTCGAGGCTCCAGCGGTCCGGCGGCACCTCGACGATGCCGTCACCCTTGCGAATCAGGAAATCCCAAAAGGCGCCCGGCCCGTCGATTCCACCCGGAAATCGACAGCCGATGCCGACGATTGCTGCATCGGACATTGCGCAGTCCTCGATTTCTACCCTGAGCATTGAACGGTAGGCAGCATACTTTCGATATTCGATCGGCAGCACAAAATGGCTGAAACCTGTTGCAACGAGCACCGATCGGGTCCACATAGTGGAATTACAGCGTTATCTGACAAGCCATGACATTGTTATCGCCGGGGCTGACAGTGTTATACGTCGGCGCACCTCACAGCGGACTCCAAGAATAACAATGTCATGGGTTCGAATAACAATGTAATTCGAACCCATGACATTGTTATCCAAGTACGGTGTCGGCCATGAACTCTGGTGAATTCGCCCTCGACCCGGCCGCCGAGCCCATCGAGGACACCGACTGGCTGCGCGAGTTCGTCGAGCGCTACATCGCCGGTTGGAACACCGGCGACGGCGACGCGGTAGCTGCCTGCGTCACCGAGGACACTCGCTGGCTCGACCCGTCCGAGGGCGAACCGATCATCGGCCGAGCCGGGGTCGCGAAGTTCGTCCACGACACCAAGCGGGCATTTCCAGATGTCAGTTACACCACGGTCTTCGAGCCGGTCGTCACCTCGGACGCGCTGGCGGCGATCGTGCCGTGGCGGATGACGGGCACCCACCTCGGCATGATCGATCCGCCCGGATTCGCCGGCACCAACAAGAAGTTCGATCTGTTCGTCGTCGACATCTGGCAGTTCCGCTCCGGACTCATCTGGCGCAGCAAGGCCACCTGGGATCTGAACGAACTACTGCTGCAACTCGAATTGCTGCCCAAGCGCAACGGTTTCGCCGAGCGAGCCATGGCCCGCGCCCAGCGCCTCGCGGTCAAACTCCGTGGCTGATCACGTGTGCGGGCCGGTCAGCGCGGTGACCTGTTCGAGGGCACGCGCCACCGACCGCTCGATCGTCGTGCGTTCGGCGCCCATACCGATCAGGATGTTCACGATCGAAGGCAACAGCACCTCCGACACCCCCTGGTCGCCGTACAGGCCGGCCATATCCAACTGGATGAACCCGTACAGCCCGGTCCAGAACTGTGCCGCGGCCGAGCGCTCATTCGTGCTGTGCAACAGATTCGCCGCCAGCGCCCGCCGGGTCGCGCGCACCACGAAATCGAAGCTCTCCGCGAAGTTCTCGAAGTCGGAATCGCTGCCATCGGCCAGCACATTGCCGCGGTGCACCTTCACCTCGGCCTTCGGCGACTCGGTGGCGAACATCAGCCGGAACAATTCGGGTTTGCGCACCGCCTCATCCCGAAAGATGAAGCCGAGCACCAGGATTTCGGCGATCGGATCGTCGCTGACCTCGCATTCGGCCAGCCGCGCGACCAATTGCGCGAAGCCTTCCGAGCCGACCGCCTGGATCAAGCCCGGCATACCGCTGAAGTTGGAGTAGATCGCCATGGTCGAGACCCCGCATATCCGCGCCACGCGACGCACGGTCAACGAGGCGAGTCCTTCCGTCGAGATGAGTTGAACTGTGGCCGCTATCAGGCGATCGCGCATCGAGCCGGTTGGTGCGGGCTCCAACGCTGTTGCAGTGTCGATCATTACCTCACCTAGCAGTGCTCGTCCTTGCTATGCCGCCGCGACGCCCAATTCCTCGGCGGTGATCTCTTCCAATGGCTTGCGCCGGGTTTCGACGATGAACCCGACGGCCACTACCGCCGCGATCGCGATCGGCGCCGCACTGATCAGCGCGGTCACGGTGATCGATGGCGTGGCCACGGCGAGCACCACCAGCGCGATGACCAGCACACCGCCCGCCTTGGTCATGGCCGCCGCGACACCGCTGCCGCGCGACCTGATCCGGGTCGGGTAGATCTCCGCGCCATAGGCGACGATGACCGCGACCACCGAGCTCGAACCCCAGATCGGCACCACGAGAAGGGCATACAGCAGCGTGGTGTTGCCGGCGACGTGGTCACCGAGGATTACGAAACCGCCGAGGGCGACGGCGAGCAGCGTGCTGAGCGTGATCAGCGTCCATTTGGTCGAGCGGTGGTAGCAGTAGGCGACCAGGAAGTTCAGCGGAAAACCGATCAGCGCGGAGTCACGCAGGATCTTGTCGGCGGTGACGCCGGTGAATCCAAGGCTGCGCAGATTCGTCGGCAGCCATAGCTGGAAGCCGTAGGTGACCAGTCCGACCCCGAGTCCCAAAAGCGCCAGCACGATGGTCATTCCGGCGAAGGGACGGCGCAGCAGCTGACCGAACCCACCCTGCAGATCATCCTCGGCAGCGGTTTGCGGCTGCTCGACCTCGATGACCTCGGCATTGTATGTGCGCAGCACCTCTTCGGCCGCACGGTGCCTGCCGGTGGCGATCAGAAACCGCGGCGACTCCGGAATCCAGCGGACCAGCAGCACCAGCAGCAGTCCGGTGGGCAAGCCGATCAGCCACATGCTGCGCCAGCCGTAGGTCTCGCCGATCGTCGAGGACAGCCAGCTGGTGATGACGTAGGCCCCCGCGATATCGCCGCCGATCAGCACCAGCAGCCAACCGCGGTGGCGCGCCGGAATGGTCTCCGAGAGCAGCGTGAAGGCGATCGGCAGCATCCCGCCCGCGCTCAGGCCCATGATGAAGCACATCGCGACATTCAGCTCGAAGCTCGGCATGGCGCCGCAGATCGCGGTTCCCACGAAGAAGATTCCGGCCAGCAGGATCGCCGCCTTGCGGCCGATGCGGTCACCGAGCCAACCCCACAGGAACGACCCCAGCACCGTGCCGGTGATACCGGACAGCGGCAGCAGCGCCACCGGTAGCGCGTCCAGATGCGGGCTCGCCGGGGTGCGCAGGTGGTACTCGGCGCCGACACCAGGAACGACGAAGGCCAGGGTCGTCGGCTTCATCACGTCGATGGTGATCGCGGCGGCCATGATCAACAGCAGCACCACGTGCACGCGATTGAGCGGCGCGTCGTCGAGTGCCCGCACCCGCAGCCCGGCCACCGTGTCGTGCACAGCGCGCTGCGGGAACAGGCCATAAGTGGTGACGCCCAAACCGATCACGATCAGGATCATCCCGGTGATCATGGCGCCGTCCATGGGCATGCCCGCCAACCGATAGCCCATGTCTCGGGCCATGAGATACATCGGAAGGTGCAGGGCGGTGCCGAGCACCGTCAACACCAGACCGAACCAGAAAGCTCCCGTACGCCGACGGTTGACCGGACCCTCCGGTCGAGGCGCGATATCGACGGCATTCACATGCATCACCGGACCCTCATCAGCCCCCACACACCAGTTACCGATCGGTATTACACACGAGTTCCGTGCCGGTGTGGGCTTTTTAATCTGTTCGGTATCAACAAGTTTCGGGGCGCGGCGGACTTACCTATGAGAATGGTTACGACCACGGCCGGCTGGGTAACCTGCTGCGCCGATATCGTAAGCCGATTCCCACCGATGGGAATATGGTCGATTTTGTCTATTATTCGACGCGCAAGTGCCTGATGGATTCGCCACCCTTTGTGTGGTGCAGGCGGCCGAAGCGACTCTCGAGGAGGTTGGCCATGGCGTCGGCGGCGCCGGTATAAGCCTCTTCGACCGTAGCCGCGCGGTGGGTTACGGCGACCGGAGGCTGACCGGATATCCGGGCCTCCAGTACGCACTGCTTATCGTCCGGACCGCCTTTATCGGCGTTCAGATCGGTCAGATGAACTTCCAGTCGAGTGAGCTGCTCATCGAATCGGTCGAGTGTCGAGGAGAGTGTCGATTCCACGCGCTCGGCCAGCGATGCGCCGCCGTGGATATTGCTGCCGGTGTTGACCTGAATCTGCACGAGCGTCTCCAATCCGATAGGTGTCTGCCCACGGTTACCGACTCGCGAAGCGCGAACTCAGCAATCCGCCGGCAATGCCGACATTACTCGCACAGGTGTGCGCTCAGCAGATTCCCAGGTTCAGACCGTCTGCGCCGCCGCGACCGGTGGCGTCAGTTGCTGCGCATCGGGAACGACAGTGCCGCGCAACGAGGTTCCCGCGGTCTCGCGCAGGAACGACCAGGCGACGAGTCCGATCAGGCTGGCGCCCACCATATACGCGGCCGGGAACAGCGACCAGCCGGTCGATTCGATCGCCGCCTCGTTGACGAGCGGTGCGGTGCCGCCGAATGCCGCGGTGGAGATGTTGTAGCCGAGGGCGAAACCCGCATAGCGCACATGCGTCGGGAAGATGGCCGGGAAGGTCGAGCTGATCGTCGCCAACTGGGGGACGTACAGCAGGCCGAGCACGATGAATCCAGTGATGGCCCAACCGGTTCCCTGCCCCATCAGCCAGTACATGGGCAGCGCGAGTATCGCGAGTCCGACCAGCGAGACCAGCCAGAGCGGGCGGCGGCCCACCCGGTCGGACAGCCTGCCGAAGAACGGCAGCACGATCATCATCACCAACTGCCCGATCAGCATCATCGCGGTGGTGGTCGATTCGCCGACGCCGATGGTGTTCTGCAGGTAGGTCGGCTGATAGGTGAGCAGGGTGTAGTTCACCACGTTCAGGGCGACCACCAGACCGATCAGCGTCAGGGTTTCGCGGCGGTAGGTGGTCAGCACCTCCCACACGCCGCCCGGCGGGTGCGGTTGATCGGCCACCTCGGTGAACACGGGCGACTCGTTCAGATGCGAGCGCAGGTACCAGCCGATCAGGCCGAGCGGCACCGCGAACAGGAACGGCACGCGCCACCCCCAGTCGTGCATCGCATCCGAACCGAAGATGAGCTGACACAGCAGCACGACCGCTGAGCCGCCGACGAACCCGCCGAGGGTGCCGAATTCCAGGAAGCTGCCGAGGAATCCACGCTTGCGGTCATTGGCGCATTCGGCCAGATATGTTGCGGCACCGCCATATTCGCCGCCGGTCGAGAAGCCTTGCACGACACGTAGGGCGATGAGCAGAACCGGCGCGAACCAACCGATCTGGGCATGGGTCGGGATCAGGCCGATACATCCGGTAGCAGCGGCCATCAAAAGAATTGTGGTGGCCAGCACCACTTTTCGGCCGAGCCGGTCGCCGAGCGGTCCCCAGACCATGCCGCCGAGCGGGCGCAGCAGGAAGGAGATGGCGAACCCGAGCATGGTGCCGAGGGTGCCGAGTTCGCCCGGGAAGAACGCGTCGGTGAGATAGGTGGCGGTCGCGGCGTAGACGCCGTAGTCGAACCATTCGGTGGCATTGCCCATCGCGGAGGCGGCGACCGATCGGCGTAGCGTGTTCTTCTCCGATTCGCGATCCGTCACCTGCGCCTCCTCAACAGCCCCGGTCACGGGCCTCGATTCGTTCGACCGGCCCGATCCGGTTTTCCGAGTGCGGGCACGGAATTAACCGGTACCCAGGTTCCAAACCGGGCAAACAAGCGGCGGGCTCGCCGGGCCGGTGACGGGCCCGCCGCCACCTGCGGCATCTCGGACAAATGTGAGCATGGTCACACTTGCGTTTTTGGGCGACGAATGCTGTTCGTTATCAGCCGTCCTGGCGGCCGGATACCGGGCGCGATCGCCGCCTGAACGAGATGCCGCGAACACAGCCACGGACAGCCATGCGAACCAGTCGCCGAATCGCGCGTAGACCGTTTTGTCCGAGTCCAGGGGGATCGTGGCGAGCACCGATCGGGTCACTGTGACATCGGTCCGCGCCGACGCCAGGATGTGACCGCGAGAATCGCTGGCCACGAGTTCGCCGAGTTGGGGTGCGCGCGCAATGCCGACACCGGATTCGACGCCGCGCATGACGGCCATGCGGCTGTGCAACCAGCGATCGTTGATGAAGTCCAGAGCCGGGACCAGCAGTAATGTTGCCCCGCGGTTGCGGTTCTCGCGCACCAGATCCGGACCGTCCAGGTCGAAACACACTGCGAGCGACCAAGGTTCGCCCGGGATGCGCTGCCAGCCGGTACCCGGCTCGAGGTCGTCCTCCAGACCCGGAATCAAGCGGTGCTTGGCGTATTCGACGCCCGACGGGTAGGCGATGGCGGCGTTGACACTGATTCCGCCGGTGGTTTTCACGAGTCCCGCGACGACATGGATACCGCGCCGCGTGGCGACCTCGGTGAGCGGACCAGACAGTGCCGTCAGCGTCGATTCATCTGCGGTCCAAGCCTTTTCGGGGAGCACAACTACCTGTGCGCCCTGATCCGCGAGCCGATCGATCTCGCGCACCGCACGCGCGACCATATCGCGACCGTCTGCCGAATGCACCGGAACATATTCCGGCGGCGTGGAAACCGCGAGGAGCCCGACGCGCACGGTATCCCGCTCCGGCGCAACGGCCAAGCGCCACCAGCCGAATGCACCTAGCGCAACGAGCAGCAGGGTGGTCGCGCTTGCGAAACGAAGCCGTTGCGCGCCAGTGACTTCGGGTGCCGTAAGTACAGCGATGGTCGCGGGCACCAGCATGATGAGGAAGCTTATTCCCCACGGACCGGTCAACGCCGCTGTCTGAATCAGCGGTAGTAGTTCGAATTGGGTGTAGGCAATGCTCCACCACGCACCGAACTGCCCCGCGAGCGATACCGAGAACTCGAATGCGACCCAACCGGTCGGCAGCGCAAGCACCGCCGAACCCGCACGGCCACGCAGCAACAGTGCACGCGTCATCACCACCAATCCGCCGAATACCGTGGCGGTTCCGCCTAGCAGCAGCAACGTGACGAGTACAGGTTGCTCGATCGTGTCGATGAAGTACGACCAATACCGCAATCCGCTCCCACACCATGCCAGGAATCCCGCGAGGAACGCCGTGACAGCATTGACGCGCGGAGCTATCAGCAGCGCCGGCAGTGGTGCGAGAAATACCAAGCCGGGCAACGGATGTAGGCCGGTGCCGAAATACCACAGCAGTGCCGACACCACGATGGCCGCCAGGACCGAGTAACGCTTCATCGAGAGCTCCACATTCGATCGGATGCTCTTCGATGCTCCCGCCGCTCACCCCTCCTCCACATCGCCCGCAAGAGCGAACCCCACCTCACTCCCAGGACCCGCATACCCACAAAGAATGCGGTGGTTCAGTCGCAGCCGGGGATTATCAGGCCGGATTCGTAGGCGAAGACTACGGCTTGGGCGCGGTCGCGGAGGGTCAGTTTGGTGAGGACGGAGCTGATGTGGGATTTCACGGTGTGTTCGCTGAGGACGAGGGTGGCGGCCAGTTCGGCGTTGGAGAGGCCGCGGGCTAGGTGGCGGAGGATTTCTCGTTCGCGGTCGGTGAGGGTTTCGAGTTGACGGGTGAGGTCCGGGCGGGGGTGGCCGCGGTGAGCGAGGTCGGCGATGAGGCGGCGGGTGACGGTTGGGGCGAGGAGTGCGTCGCCTGCTGCGATTACGCGTACGGCTTCGACCAGTTGTTCGCGGCGTATGTCTTTCAGTAGGAATCCGCTGGCACCGGCGCGCAGGGCGGCGTAGACGTATTCGTCCAGGTGGAACATGGTCAGTACCAGCACTTTTGCACTGGTCTCGGCGCAGATTCGGGCGGTTGCGGTGACGCCGTCCATGCGCGGCATGCGCACGTCCATGACCACGACGTCCGGTTGGAGTTCGAGGGCCTGCTCGACGGCCTCGAGTCCATCGGCGGCCTCACCGATCACGGTGATGTCGGGCTGGGCATCCAGGATCAGCCGGAAACCAGCACGGAACAGGTCCTGGTCATCGACGACGAGCACGCGCATGCTCAATTCCCCTGTGCGATAGGAAGTTCGGCGGTGACTTCGAAGCCCCCGGTAAGACTTGCCGAACGCCCATACCGCAGCCGCCCACCCGCGCTGGTAACGCGCTCTCGCATCCCGATCAAGCCATGCCCCAGCGCGGAACCGATGCCACCACCAACCGCGCCTGCCGGACCATCATCGGAGACCCGCACCATCAGCCGATCCTCGAACCACCGCAACGACACTCGCACATCGGTGGCTCCCGCATGCTTCATCGTATTCGTCAACGCTTCCTGCACCACCCGATACGCCGTGACTCCGATATCACCGGAAACCACACGGCGCTCACCGAATTCGTCGAACGACACAACCAGCCCACTGCGCCGCGACATCGCCACCAGATCAGGAATTGCCTCGACGCCGGGCTGGTGCGGCGGATCATCGGTGCCGCGCAAAGGACCGAGACTGCGCCGAAGCTGTTGCACCGCTTCGCGACCCGTATCGGCGATGCCAGCGAAGGTGGCATCGGCGCGCGCCGGATCCGTATGGGTCAGCAGCGGCCCGGTCTCGGCCTGGACGATCATCAGCCCGACCGAATGGCCGACGATATCGTGCATATCCCGAGCGATGCGCAGTCGTTCCCGAACGACCGCGGCACCTCGCTCCTCCTCGAGCCGCCGCGCCCGCTCCTGCAACATCTCGATCTGCAGCCGCCGCGCCCGCACACCGGTGCCGAGTGCCCACGCCGTGACGAACAACATGGCCGCATAACCATAGGAATCCGGACTCTCGTTCGG
Source organism: Nocardia vinacea NBRC 16497 (assembly GCF_000308835.1). GTDB lineage: Bacteria > Actinomycetota > Actinomycetes > Mycobacteriales > Mycobacteriaceae > Nocardia > Nocardia vinacea. The sequence continues at coordinate 36,769 of NZ_BAGN01000180.1, forward strand.
AATGACCAGGGAGATCAGGATCCCGATACTCACACTGGTCAGCGCAACCCGCCGCGGCCGAGTCGGGCTGTAGGCCGCGATCGTGTACACGCAGATGATGGTTCCGTACGGCAATGCGGGCATGGCGTGCAAACAGGCCAGCACGGTGATCGCGGGCCCGACCACGAGCAATACGAGAATCGGCGCGCGCCGCCGCCACAGCACCGGCACGGACGCGAGCACACAGCAGCCGACCACCCACCACGGCGCGCGCATCACGATCGCGGGCCCGACGCTGGCCACCGTGACCGCGACGGCGAGCACGATATCGACCGCACCTGACGGCAACGCGCGCACCCGCCTCGACGACCAGGACGCGGTCCGAGCAAGCACACCGGGAGAACTCATAGCGAATCCAGTTTCTCCCGCACCCGAACCAACCCGCCTCCCTCGCCCGAATGACCCGACACTCATCCTCGCGAGTGAGGCGTTCATTGCCCAGGTGTGCGATCTCACGGCGCGAGCATGGTCGCGACGCTGTTCGTGACATCCTTCGCCAACGCGGCATTCACCGGCGCGTGGTGGCTGAGCAGTCGGTACCACATGGCGCCGAAGACGAAATCGACGACGAGATCCAGCGGGACGGCCGGGGTCAGTTTTCGGGCGTCGACACCACGCTGGAGCAGTGCGCGCAGTGTCGCTCGTCGCGGGCCGATCACGGTGTCCTGCAATCGTTCGGACAGGGCCGGATCGCGCTGCGCGTCCGCCATCAGACCGACCAGCGCCTGACCCGTCACTTTCTGCGCGAGGTCGAAGGTGGCCGTCAGCAGGCGCTCGACAGCGACGAGCACATCCACCGATTCGTCCGAAACCCGCAGTGCCGCATGTTCTTCGGCCAAACCGATCAACGCCTCGATCAGAATCGCGGCCTTATCCGGCCACCAGCGGTAGACCGTCTGCCGCCCGACGCCCGCACCATCCGCGATGGCCTTGATGGTCAGGTCTTGGTAGCCATCCCGCTCGCAGAGCTCGAGCGCCGTGTGCAGGATCGCGCGCCTGGCGTCCTCGCTGCGGGGTCGACCGCGGGTTCCTGTCATGCGGGTCACTTTACAAGACACTGTGCCTCGAATATATTAACGAGGCACGGTGGTTCGAAAATCATCGTGTTTCGAACTTCAGGAGGATCTTGTGAGCAAAGTCGTCATCGTTGGTGGAACCTCTGGAATCGGCCTGGCGACCGCTCGCCGACTCGCCGCGAACGGTGCGGAGGTCGTCATCGCCGGACGCAACGAAGAACGACTCGCCGCCGCAGTGGCCGAGCTCGGCCCGCAGGTCACCGGCAAGGTCGTGGATGCGCGCGCCGAAAATGAACTGGCACAACTATTTTCGGAAGTCGGGCCGGTCGACCATGTGGTGGTCACCGTGACCGGACCGTCCGGCACCACCCCGTTCCGCGAACTCGGCCTCGACCAACTGCAGGCCCACGTCTCCGGCAAACTGCTGCCGCACGTCGCCACCATTCAGGCGGCGCTGCCCCATCTCGCGCAGGACGGGTCGATCACGTTGGTCTCCGCCGCATCCGCGGGCGGCGCCATGCCGACAACCGCCGCACTGGCCGCCGTCAATGCCGGTGTCGAAGCCATCGTTCCCGTACTCGCGGTCGAACTCGCACCCGTGCGTGTGAACGCCGTATCCCCTGGTGTGATCGACACCGAATGGTGGAGCTTCCTCCCCGAGGACGCCCGTGCCGAGGTGTTCGCCGGAATCGCGGCGCAGACCCCGGTCGGCCGGATCGGCAGCGCGGACGATATCGCCAAGGCCATCGAATTCCTCACCGACAACACCTTCACCACCGGTGTGGTGGTACGCGTGGACGGCGGCGCTCGCCTCGGCTCCCCCAAATGACCCACCTCGCCCGGCTTTTTGTCACAAGGGGTGACGAAAAGCCGGGTGTGGTGGATCAGTACGCGATGAACAGAATTTCGTCCCGGGAATAGTCGTGCCCCGGGTGGTTCTCGGCCAGATGCGCCTTGGTCTTCTCGACCAGGTCGTCCTCATCCGTCCCGACGATCTGTTCGCCGCAGGGGCAGTTCAGATTTCGCTTCATCAGCGGTCCTTCCTTCTCCCCCGTCAGTCTAAGCAGGCGCCGCCGGACCAGACGGATCTGGTGGGCTTCACCGCGCTCCGCGACGCGTTGTGCCGGCGCGCCGAGCCTGGACATAATCCGGCAGTCCCGGACTCCGGCATTGGGCTCGAAAGAGCGCAGAATGGGAGCAGGAGGTCATGATGCAACTGCTAAAGGGCCTGCTCGGCGTGGTGTTGGGGATCGTGACAGCCGTGCTCGGCACGGTAGTCGGGATCCTCGCGGCCGTGGTCTGGCTTGTCGGCGCGGTGCTCTGCGTGACGCTGATCCTCATTCCGCTGGGGCTCCCTGTCATGCGGCTCGGCCGTCGCCTGTTCACGCTCGCCGGTCAGCTGATGCACCTTCCCTGAAGGCCGTCCTGGGCTCTTCGACGTCGGGACGCGCCGCCGACTTTCCGCGTGCGGCGACGGGCATCGGCGTGCCATCGAGTCAGCGACCCTGTCATGCGCCTGCGGCGCCGGTCGGTGCTTCGGGTTGCTTCGGGGACCCAGCCACGTAGAAGTAGGCGTAGCGCCGCACTGAGTCCGGCGCTACGCGTGCTCAGTTTCCTTGATCCGGCTGGGGATAGGAACCGGGTGCGCTGCCGTCACTTCGGCTGAATACCGGGCGGAAATCGGCACCACCGGTGTCGGTTTGGACGGACGGCTCGGTTGTCAGGGCGTCGTGACTGAACAGCCCGGGCGAAAGCCCATCTTCCGTACTCATCTCACGAGCCTCCCTCTGATCGGCGTATGGCGAACCCTGGCTTGCTGCGCAGCGGTCCGCCCGAATCAACCGTACCTTTACAACGGTGTGACGTATGCGCCGGAGATGCCACCGTCCACCAGGAACTGCGATGCGGTGATGAACGAGGAGTCGTCACTGGCCAGAAATGCGACGGCCGCGGCGATCTCCTCCGGCTCGGCGAAGCGTCCGACGGGGATGTGTACCAGGCGGCGCGCGGCGCGTTCGGGGTCCTTCGCGAACAGCTCCTGCAGCAATGGCGTGTTCACCGGTCCGGGACACAGCGCGTTGACCCGAATCCCATTGCGCGCGAACTGCACTCCGAGTTCACGGCTCATCGCAAGCACACCGCCCTTGGATGCGGTGTAGGAGATCTGCGAGGTCGCCGCACCCATGACCGCGACGAACGACGCGGTATTGATCACCGAGCCCTTACCCCGCTCCAGCATGTGATTGATGGCGTACTTGCTGCACAGATACACCGAGGTCAGATTGACCTCCTGTACCCGACGCCAGGCGTCGATGCCGGTGGTCAGAATCGAATCGTCTTCCGGCGGTGAGATTCCGGCATTGTTGAAGGCGATATCGAGTCCGCCATAGGTGTCGACGGCGGTCTGGAACATGGCCTCGACCTGGGCCTCGTCGGTGACGTCCACCTTCACGAACAGCCCGCCCACTTCGCTGGCCGCGGCCTCTCCCGCGGCGGCATCGATATCGGCGACGACGAGCTTGGCACCCTCCGCCGCGAACCGGCGAACGGTGGCGAGGCCGATACCGCTCCCGCCGCCGGTGACGACGGCGACTCGATCCTGTAAGCGCTGCAACACATCTCCTTAATTAGGTGGCGATGAAGACGTTCTTGGTCTCGGTAAAGGCAAGTGCCGCATCGGGTCCGAGTTCGCGCCCGAGCCCGGACTGTTTGAATCCGCCGAACGGCGTCCAATACCGCACCGAGGAGTGCGAATTCACCGACAGATTCCCGGCTTCCACACCGCGAGACACCCGCAGCGCCCGGCCCACATCATTGGTCCAGATGGAGCCGGACAGACCGTATTCGGTGTCATTGGCAATGCGAACGGCATCGGCCTCGTCCTCGAATGGAACAACCGCGACCACCGGCCCGAACACCTCCTCGGTGAGCACCCGATCCGATGGCGCGTCGGGCAGCACAACCGTTGGCGGATACCAGAATCCGGGTCCGTCGGGCTGGGTACCGGTGAATGCCACCTTGGTCGACGGCTCGACGAACGAGGCCACCCGAGCACGATGCGCGGCCGAAATCAGCGGCCCCATTTCGGTGGACTCCGCCGCCGGATCACCCACCCGAACCCCACGCACCGCCGGTTCCAGCAATTCCAGGAATCGGTCGAACACACTGCGCTGCACTAGAATTCGCGACCGCGCACAGCAATCCTGCCCGGCATTGTCGAAAACACCATAGGGCGCGGTCGCCGCAGCACGCTCCAGATCGGCATCGGCGAAAACGATATTCGCGCTCTTACCGCCCAATTCGAGCGTCACCCGCTTCACCTGGCGCGCACATCCGGCCATGATCTCCTTGCCCACCTCGGTGGACCCGGTGAATACCACCTTCCGCACGGCGGGATGGGTCACGAACCGCTGCCCCACCACCGACCCCTTGCCGGGCAGCACCTGGAAAACCCCTTCCGGCACACCGGCTTCGAGCGCGAGCTCACCCAATCGGATCGCGGTGAGCGGTGTGAGCTCGGCAGGTTTGAGCACCACCGTATTCCCGGCGGCCAGTGCGGGCCCGAATCCCCATGCCGCGATCGGCATCGGGAAGTTCCACGGCACGATCACACCGACCACGCCGAGCGGTTCATGGAAGGTGATGTCGACCCCGCCCGCGACCGGAATCTGGTTGCCCAGCAGACGTTCCGGAATCCCGGCGGCGAAATGCAGCACATCGCGGACGTTGCCCGCCTCCCAGCGCGCATTGCCGATGGTGTGCCCGGCATTGGCGACCTCGAGCTGGGCCAGCTGCTCGAGATTCGCGTCGACGGCCTCGGCGAACCGCCGCAGCAATCGAGCCCGATCCCCCGGCGCGACCGCGCGCCAATCGACCCCGGCCCGCTGCGCCCGTTCGATGGCCGCATCGGTCTCGGCCGCGCTCACCAGTTCGAGTGTCGTGACGACCTGCTCGGTCGCCGGGTTGACCACCTGCGTTGTCGTCACGAATTCCGTTCCTTTCGATAGCTGGCCGCCGCCTGGACCAGTGCTCGCATCAATCGCGTATCGGTCGCATCCGCCTCCGGATGCCACTGCACACCCACCAGGAACGAACCGTCCGGCGCCTCCGCCGCCTCGATCGTGCCGTCCGACGCGTATGCGGTCGCGACCAGGCCATCGGCCAGGATGGCGACGGCCTGGTGATGGTGGCAATTCACCTTCACCTCCGGTCCGGCGATCGTGGCGACCAGGCTGTCCGGCACCGTCGTGATCCGGTTCGGGTGGAAGCCGCCCGGCGTACCCGAATGGTCGTCGTGGCCGAGCAGATCCGGCAGATGCTGGATCAGGGTGCCGCCGAACGCGACATTGACCAGTTGCAGGCCGCGACAGATCGCGAGGATCGGCAGACCGGCGGCGCGTGCCAGAGCCAACAGCTCGAATTCGGAATCGTCCCGGTCGGCGCGGAGTGGGCCGAGGGCCGCATCCGGCGGCGCGCCGTAGCGCGCCGGATCGATATCGGCGCCGCCGGTCAGCACCAACCCGTCGAGCCGATCCACCAGCTCCGCGCGCGCCACGCCGGTGGGCGGCAGCAGCACCGGTATGCCGCCCGCGCGCTCCACCAACTGCAGGTAGTTGTGTGGAAGCACCGCACTCGGCACATCCCAGGCGCCGAATCGAGCCTGTTCCAGGTAGGTCGGCAGGCCGATGACCGGACGGATCTGCTCAGAGCCGCTCGAAACCACGGATTCGCTCCCAATCGGTGACGGCGGCGTCGAAGGCGTCCAGCTCGACCTGTGCCGCATTCCGATAATGGTCCACCACGTCGTCGCCGAACGCTGTCCGTGCCACCTTGCTCTCGCCGAACAATTTCGCCGCTTCCCGCAGCGTACGCGGCACCCGCGGGCGCTGTGACCGGTAGGCATTGCCGTGGAACTCCGGCTCGAGCGGGAGCGCATGCTCGATACCGTGCAATCCGGCGGCAATAGTCGCGGCGACGGCCAGATACGGATTCACATCGCCGCCCGGGATCCGGTTCTCCATCCGCAGCGATAAATCCTCGCCCACCACGCGCAGCGAACAAGTCCGGTTGTCGCGTCCCCAGGCCAGTGCGGTCGGGGCGAAACTCCCTGCCACGAATCGCTTGTAGGAGTTGATATTCGGCGCGAGCAGATAGGTGAACTCGCGCAGGCAATCCAGTTGCCCGGCGAGGAAATGGCGCATGAGCGCGGAGGTGCCGTGCGGGCCGTCACCCGCGAATACCGCCGCACCTGATTCGGCACGCAGACTTATGTGAATATGGCACGAATTACCTTCGCGCTCATTGTATTTCGCCATGAAGCTGAGACTGCGGCCCTCCTGAGCGGCGATCTCCTTGGCGCCATTCTTGTAGATGCTGTGGTTGTCGCAGGTCACCAGCGCCTCGTCATAGCGGAATGCGATTTCGTGCTGACCCGGATTGCATTCACCCTTGGCCGATTCGACATACAATCCCGCACCGGCCATTTCATTGCGAATGCGACGCAGCAGCGGCTCGATGCGTGCGGTCCCGAGCATCGAATAGTCGACGTTGTACTGGTTGGCGGGCCGCAGATCGCGATAGCCGGAATTCCACGCTTCCTCGTAGCTGTCATCGAAGACCAGGAACTCGAGTTCGGTCCCGACATAAGCCCGCAGCCCACGTTCGGCCAACCGTGCCAATTGCGCCCGCAATATCTGCCGCGGCGAAACCGTCACCGGCTGATGTGCGGGTTCCACGTGCTCCACATCACACAGCACCAGCGCCGTTCCCGGCTGCCACGGCACCAGCCGCAGGGTGCTCAGATCCGGCCGCAATACGAAGTCGCCATAGCCGGTTTCCCAGGAGGAGATCGCATACCCGTCGACCGTGGCCATATCGACATCCACCGCGAGCAGATAGTTGCACGCCTCCGTCGCGTGCCCGATCACCTCGTCCAGGAAAAACCTTGCCGCACAACGCTTTCCTTGTAAGCGGCCCTGCATATCGGTCATTGCCACCAGCACCGTGTCGATCTCCCCCGCCTCGACGAGCGCCCGCAACTGCACCAGCTCCAGCATCCCCGTACGCATCGATAACCCCTCTCGGCAGCAACTTGGCCAACGCTAGAGCAAAAGGGTCGAGCGCGTGTCCCGACACACAAAACCCAATGGTCGGTTGGTGTTGAATGGCCTGGTGGACGACCCGACCTCCGATCCGTCACACCATCCGGTGCCGACGCCGCCGCGGCGGCGCGCCCTGCTGCTCGGGTCGGCGCAAACGGGTTGGCGGTGGCCGGTGGCGGCGCGGTCCGCGCTGGCATTCGGGTTGCCCGCGCTGATCGTGCTCGCGACGGGGCATCAGCAGCAGGCAATGATCGTCGCGCTGGGTGCGTTCGCTGTGCTCTACGGCGAGGCGCGCGCCTACCGAATGCGTTGGCGGATAGTGCTGATCGCGGGGGCGGGCTTTCTCACGGCGGCGGCGCTCGGTGCCGTGATCGGCGATCTGTGGCACGCGACGGCCGGAATCATCGGTGTGGCGGCACTTTCCGTTGTGGCGCTGGTCGCGAGCTATGTCATGGTCGCGACGCGGGCCGGACCGCCGGGCATGTTCTTCTTCGTGCTGGTATGCGCGGTAGCGACGCGGATGGCCGCCACCGGTATTTCGGTACCGGTCATCGTGGGATATACCGCGCTCGGTGTGCTGAGTTCGGTGCTGGTTTCGATGAGTCCGATATTGCGCGATGCGCGTGCGCCGGAAAAGGCGGCGATGGCATCGGCCTTGCGTGCCGTCGATACTTATGTCGAATACCGGAAGAATGGGCAACCGTCCGCCGCCGAGCGGCACGCGGCGGGTGCGGCGCTGCATTCGGCGTGGGCCACGGTTCATGATGCGGGTCTGCCTGCCCGCGAACCGGATTCGGAGATCGTCCGGACGCTGCTGGCCGCACATCGCCAGTTCATCGGGATATCGGACTCCGCACCGGATGTGCTCGACGCGCCGGTGCCGATGACCCGCCCGACTGTCGGTCAGCGACTGCGACGGTCGCTGACGATCCGCTCGCATGCGGCGACCACGGCACTGCGCACGCTGGCCGCCGCGGTGATCGCGGGTGGCCTCAGTGTGCTGTTGGGCCTCGGCCGGCCGGACTGGGCCGTGATCACCGCCGTCCTGGTGCTGAATCTGGGGCCGGATCGCATTGTCGGCACCGTGCGCGCATTGCATCGCGTCGGGGGCACGGTCGTCGGGCTGATCGTGTTCGCGGCGCTGCACGCATTCGCGCCGTCGGGCGTCGTCCTCGTGCTCGTGCTCATGGCTCTGATGTTCCTGACGGATCTGTTCGTAGTGCGCAATTACGGGATCGCCGTCGTCTTCATTACGCCATTGGCGCTGCTGATCGGTGGCGCGCTCGGTGGGCCGATACTGGTTCCCATCCGCGATCGGCTGATCGAGACGCTGGTCGGTGCGCTGGTCGCGGTTGCGGCAATGTGGGTGATCGTGCCGCGCGCGCACCGGCACGACCTGCGGTGGAACGAATCCAGGGTGCTGCGAGTGGCCGCGGACCTGGTCGAGATCCTGCGCACGAGGCCACCAGCCGATCCGGCCGCCATGCGGTTGCGTCGCGATTTGCAGTTCGAACTCGTCGGCAATCACCTCAGCGGTGTCGCGGCATATCGCGACGAACCGGTGTGGACGCGTGCACAATGGCCTCGACATGCCGAGATCGGGCGGATCGGATACGACCTGCTCGCGCAATGTTGGCTGACGCCACCGAAACAATTGCTCACCGATCCCAACAGCCTGGCCGGACAGATCGCCCGGATAGACGCATCGCACTGAACCGATCGACACGTCCAGTTCGTCGTAACCGGCTCAGGACAGCGCCGAGGCGGCGTCTCTACTCACCGAGCACACCGGCGCTTCCGTCGCCGGTGCCACCATGTCGAATTTCGTCGGATCGGCAACTGCCCGTGAGTGGTTGGGCGAGCAGGTCGGGCCGACCCCAAACGGCTCAAATGGAACGACCTACCCCTATCCACCCCTATCGACAGTCATGCGCGATGGCTACTACTACGGCGCAGCATCATTGGGCCGAATTCGGTACGTGCGAGCTGATCTGCACGTTCGATCGAGCACGCGCGGCCATCGGGTGCGTTCGCACACATCGGGCAACTCGCCGAAGCCACCCCGAGAACGGATTTCGGCCATGGCATCGATGGCAAGGTGATCCCACATGAAGACGATCCTGATTACGGGGGCCACCTCGGGCATCGGTCTCGAAGCCGCGCAACAGCTCGCCGCAGGGGGCAATCGGCTGGTGTTGGTCGGCCGGAATCCGCAGAAGCTTGCCGACAGTGCGGAATTGGTGCTGGCCGCGGGGGCGGGAGCGGTCGATACGCTGGAATGCGATATCGCATCGCAGTCGTCGGTGCGCCAACTCGCCAAAGCGGTCGAAGCCGACTACGACCGCATCGATGTACTTGCCAATAATGCGGGCGGCTATCACCAGACGCGCACCGAAACCGAGGACGGTATCGAGGCGACTTTCGCCACCAACCATCTCGGCGGATTCCTGCTCACCGAACTGCTCATCGATCTGCTGGTCCAGAGCGCCCCCGCGCGCATTCTGTTCACCTCCTCGGTGATGCACTACGGCGCGACCCTCGATTTCGACGATCTCGGGTTCCGCGAAGGCTATTCGGGCGAAAAGGCGTACAGCCGATCCAAATTGGCCAATGTGCTCTACGCGCGCGCACTGGCCGATCGGCTGGCGGGCACCGGCGTGACGGTCAATGCCTTCCATCCCGGCGCGGTCTCGACCGGCATCTGGAATTCGCTGCCATGGTTCGGGCAACCGATCGTCGCGCTCGGCAAACGCCTGTTCTTCATCACCGCGGCCGAGGGTGCCGCCGCACTCACCTTCCTCGCGACGGATCCGAGCGTCGCCGAGGTGACCGGTGCCTATTTCCGCAAGACCCGCGAGCGCGAACCGTCGAGGCTGGCCCGCGACGATGCGCGGGGCCGCCAATTGTGCGCGGTGAGCGCAAGTTTGGTCGGGCTGCCCGAATAGGGCGTCCACGACGACAGCGCCGTCGAAACTCCTGGCAACACAGGGAAAAATGCGATACAGAAAGCAGGGGTAATGCTGCGCACACGTTTCGAGTCCATCGGCTCGTACACACCATCCACCGTCCGTTCCACCGAGGAGATCATCGCCGGACTGGCGGTGCCGAGATCCCTTGACCTGGAACGGATTACCGGTATCAAGAATCGGCGCGTCTACGACTCCAGCGATGAGGGCTACGAATCCTCCTTCGATCTGGCCCTGCGCGCCATCGAGGACTGCCTGGCGCACTCCGATTACGCCCCCGACGAGATCGACGTGGTCGTCTCGGCCTCCATCACCCGCACTCGCGGGAAGGAAATCTTCTGCTACGCACCGTCTTTCGCGGTCATGCTGGGCAAGGAGATCGGCACGACGAAGGCCCGCCATTTCGATGTCTCGAATGCCTGTGCGGGCATGCTCACCGGGGTGCTGGTACTGGATCGCATGATCAAGGCCGGTGTGGTCCGCAATGGGCTGGTGGTCAGCGGCGAGCAGATCACCCCGATCGCCGAGACCGCGGCGCGGGAGATCAGCAAGCCCTACGACCCGCAGTTCGCGGCACTGACAGTCGGCGATGCGGCGGTCGCGGTGATGCTGGACGATCGCGGTGACGATGACGACGAAATCCACTACGTCGAACTCTTGACCGCCGCCGACGGCGCCGAACACTGCATCGGCATGCCCAGCGACCAGGCCCCCGGAATCGCGCTATACACCGATAACCGCGCGATGCAGACCGAGGGCCGCTACATGCAGGCCATCCACCGCATTTCCACCTTCTTCGAGGAGACCGGGCGCACCTGGGAGAGCGAGAAGTTCGACTACTGGATCCACCACCAATTCAGCGCGCCCGCCATCGAGTACATCTCACACCTCACCGAACAACACTTCGGCACCCCGATGCCGCAGGCCCTCAATGTGCTGCACGATTTCGGCAATACCGCGTCGACCTCACATTTCGTGGTCCTGCACGAATATCTCGCGCAGCAGAAGATCCCCAAGGGCTCCAAGGTGCTGATGATTCCGGCGGCATCCGGCCTCGTCTCCGGACACCTCGCCGCCACTATCTCCCGTCTGGAGGCCTGAACCATGCCGACAACCATCCTCGCGGCCACCATCAATGCCGATCTCGATACCGGCAGCTATTTCGAACTGGCGACGCGCGCGGCCACCGCCTGCCTCGAGCAGGCGGGCGTTGCCCCGGAGCAGGTCGGAATGCTGATCAATGCCGGGGTCTTCCGCGATCAGAACATCTCCGAACCCGCGGTGTCGGCGCTGATCCAGAAGCGCGTCGGCATCTGCCTCGAGTACGCCCCCGGCCGGGTGCCCGCATTCTCCTTCGACCTGATGAACGGCGGGACCGGACTACTACACGCGATCGCGACCGCCGAATGCTTCCTGGCCAGTGGCGAAATATCGAATGCGCTGCTGGTCGCCGGTGATACGCACCCGTCGACCGAGCGTCATGTCGACGGCTTCCCCTACAGCACCAGTGCGGCGGCGATCCTGCTCGGAACATCCGGCACCGCAGGCGGATTCGGCGGGCTGCATACCACCGATACCGCCGGGCCCGCCGATCCGACCGCATGGGTCGCGATGGGCGAGGCCGGTGCGAACGGCCGCTCGGCCATGAGCACCCGGGCCGGTGCCGACGATCTGGTCGACTTGGCCGCGGTGGCCGTGCGCGACTGCCTGACCGCCGAAGGACTCGACGTCGCCGATTTCACCGAGGGCCGCGCGGTGCTGCTCGCACCCACCTGGACCCTCGCCTTCCGTGCCCGCCTCGCGGCGGCGCTCGGATTGACACCGGAATCGGTCGTCGGCGTGGATCCCTCGGTGGACAATCCGTACTCCGCGGCCCCGGTGCACGCGTACGTGAGCGCACGCGACAGCGGCGCTCTCGACGCGGCACGCGCGGTGCTTTTCCTGGCCGCCGACGATACCTCGGCCGCCTGTCTGGCCTACCACCAGCACGCATTCGCGCACGCCGGGAGTCAATGACACGAAAGGCATTGAAACACCTCATATTACGTAGGTGTCATCAGTTGTCGTGACAGGATCGGGCGGGCGAATTAACCTGTGTTCACCGGCTGGATCATCGGGCGCGTTGACGCGTCCTTCCCGCTGCGACGATGCCGCATCCTCAGCGCACTCGAGCTGCTCGTTTTCGATGGTGCTCTCCCTCAGTCGGGCTCACCACCTCGACGAAGGGCTCAGAGTATGTGTCAGCCTGTCCCGCCACGCAGCGACAACCCAGTGCATCGCGACCACTGGGCCGACTTCGCCAAATCCCGGGTCGGTCAGGCCATGGCCGTGCTCGGCACCGCGAGCACGGTCGGCCTGGTCGCCGAGCTGCTGGAGGTGGACGAGGCCGCGGTGCGGGCCGTCGTCCGACAACTCGCCGAAACCGCGCGTTTCGAACATCCGGAGGTCGGTGAGCGGATCCTGCGCAACACCCCCGACCAGGTCCGGCAGAAGTTGCACATCCGGGCCGCGGAACTGCTGCACCATCGGGGTTTTCCGGCGAGCACCGTCGCCGACCACCTGGTCGACGCCGGTGCCGCCGGCTACCCGTGGGCCGTCGACGTACTGCGCACCGCTGCCGAGGATGCGATAACCGATGACCAGATCGAACCGGCGGTCGATCGGCTGGAGTTGGCCTATCGCGCCACTCGGGACGCGGGCGAGCGGGCCACCATCGCGATCCGGCTGGTCTGCCTGGAATGGCGGATCAACCCGTCGACCCGCTCGCGCCAGTTCACCCGGTTGAAGGCGGCACTGCGCGCGGGTCGGGTGCCGCACCACGAAATGCCCGCCGCCATCATGTATCTGCTGTGGCACGGGCAGGTGCAGCAAGCCGATCACGCACTCGGCCAGCTCAACAGCGGCGAACCGGATGAGGCGACGCCGGAGATCGACTTCCTGCGCGCCTGGCTGCGGTACTCCTATCCCCCACACGTCCAACGTCATCCGCGACTGTTCGCGGCCCCGGCCCGGCCGCCCAAGGTGCGCATCGACCAGCATTCACCGCATCGCCACGGCGCAGATCTGCTCACCGGCCTGTTCACTCATCCGCTCGACGAGATCGCCACGCTCGCACAGCGTTTGCTCACCAGTCATCGCCTCACCTCGACCACGATCGAAACCCTGGTCGCGGCGGTGCATTGCCTCATCTACAGCAATCGGCTCGATACCGCGGCGGCCTGGTGCGAATCGCTGCTCGCCGAGGCCGATGCCCGCCGCGCCCCGACCTGGCAGTCGATCTTCGCCGGGCTGCGCGCGGAAACCATGCTGCGCAAGGGCAATATTCGAGATGCGATCAGCGACGCGGCGCTGGCCCTCAATTACGTACCCGCCGAACACCTCGGCCTCTGGACCGGCACGCCGATCGCCACAATGGTGCACGCGCTGACCATCGCCGGTCGGCATGCCGAGGCCGCGGCCCAACTCGAAAGGCCGTTGCCCCGAACGATTTTCGAATCGCGCTTCGGCCTGCCGTATCTGCAGGCGCAGGGCCACCATCACCTCGCCGTCGGCCGCGCCGACGAGGCATTGCGCAGTTTCCGCCGCTGCGGCTATCTCATGGACCGGTGGAATATGGACTTCCCCTGGCTGGTGCCGTGGCGCAATGACATTGCCGCCGCCCATCTCGCACTCGGCGAGCACCGGCAGGCACAGGAATTCGCGACCAGACATCTCGAATTGCTCGGCACCGCCGACCGGCACCGCTCCGGCGGCGTCGCACTCCGGTTGCTCGCCACCACCAGCGATCGCTATCAAGCTTTCCGCTTGCTGCGTGAGTCGGCCGCCATCGCCCGCACCGGCGGTGACGATGTCGAATTGGCCACCGCACTCGGCGAACTCGGCAAGGCACACCGCAGCGTCGGCGATCACGAGCGATCTCGCACACTGATCCGCGACGCGGCGCGTATCGCCGAAACCTGCGGCGCCGAGGTGCTGCTGCACGATCTACTCGACGGCAAACCCCAAACCGCGACGCAGCCGACCCAACCCATGCCCGCACTGCACCGGATTCCGGGTGGGCTCGCGACGCTGAGCCCCGCCGAACGCCGGGTGGCGGAGCTGGCGGCCCGCGGCAAGGCCAATCGCGAGATCGCCGACAAACTCGCCATCACCACCAGCACCGTCGAACAACATCTCACCCGCGTCTATCGCAAACTCGGGGTGGCCCGGCGCAGCGAACTGTACTTCGTCCTACCGATCGGTCCGGCTGATACTGCGGTCTCGGCCACCGGATAGCCGCCTACGATGCCGCCACGAGGGCGTACCGGTCTCGCCTGGACTCCGCCTTCGCGACGATCACCGGTGCGAGCAGACCGGCGGCCAGCAGGATCAGTCCCGCGACATACCAGCCCGCGACGCCGATCCCGATGCACAACCAGGTCAGCAAGGCCGGACCGAGCGCATCGGCCAATCGGAGTCCGGTACCGAATACGCCCAGATACTCACCGATGGCCGCTGGCGGCGCCAAGGTATTCGAGACCTCGAAACCCCCTGCCGTCTGCCACAATTCACCGACGCTCAAGACCGCCGCACCGCTGGCGAGGGTAAGCACCGCGAGCCAGCCGGACTGGCCTTCGGCCGCCGCCAGCACGATGCAGGCCAGCAGGAATGCCCACCCGGCGCGCCGCAGCGCGGCACCGCCCGCGCGGGCGGTATCGATGCTGCGGCTCGCGCGGACCTGGAAGAACACCACGATGAAGATATTGAGCATGTCGATCGCGGCGATCGACCACCGCGGCGCCGTCGTCGCACCGATGATCCACAGCGGAATCGCGACCGACTGAATCCGGTACTGCAGCGACAGCACCCCATCCAATACGGTGAGCGCCAGATACGGCCGATCACGCAGCACCGCCCAGCGCTGTCCTGGCGCGCCGGACTCCACCGACACCGGCCCCAAGGCCGGCAGCCGCTCGACCATGAGGGCGGCCCCGGCAGCACAACCAGCGCCGATGACGATGGCCGCGTGATAGAAGTTCGCCGAATCCCATTGCACGGCAACCGCGGATAGGCCGATGCCGATAGCAATGCCCACATTCAGAATCGAACGGATGTAAGCGCGGAATTCATTGGCCCGATCGGTGACGACGCGGGTGATGATCGTCGAGATCATCAGCTGCACACAGGTCTGCGCGGCCGCCGTGGCCGGAATGACGACCAGATACCACGCGAATTCACCGACCGTGAGAAAGCCGAGGGTGCCGCAGGCCGCAAGGATCAGACTGACCCGCAGCACACCCAGCGGGCCGCGTCGATCCGACAGCTTTCCCGCCAGTATCGAGACGGCGATGGATACGGCCCCGGCGACGCTCAGGCCGATGCCGACCTGCATCGGCGGGATGTGCACGATCCGGGTGAAGTAGAGAACGACGGTGGACAGATAGATTCCGCTGAAGACGGCGGATGCCGCCGCGATCAGCGTCAGCACACGCTGCGGGCCGACCGGCGGCAGGGCAACCGAGAGCCGTGACACGATCCGTTCCCGCGACTCAGGCGATGGCCCGGTCGGCGGCCGGATCGTATGCCACGCAATCCATCCGGAATCCGGCCGCGGTGCGTCGCAGTGAGTCGATGACCTCTACCGTGGAGTTGCCCCGGAAACGGAAGGCGGCACCGATATCGGCATAGCCGAAGGTCTGGGTGATGGTCGTCCCCGGCTGTGGGACCGAGACATGGTACGGCGCATGCTGCTGCGGTACGTGGAGCTGGACGTCCACCACGGTGCACGGTGGGGTCACCGGCGGGTGGATCAGCAACTCACCGACTACCGATTCATCACTGAGCGGATCGGCGTCGGGAATCCGGCCCAGTTGGATATCGACCGCCGCACCGAGCAGGTCGTAGCCGTGCACCTCCCGCCACATATGTGTGGTTTCGCCACCCGTGGCCCGCGCGGCCACTTCGAGGAACTGGATGCGCGGCGCGGCACTGTCGCGACCGAGGAAGAATTCGAGGTGGAAAACCGTCGGCACGTCGGCGCTGAGCGCGGTGAGCACAGCCTCGACGAAGCCCGCCAGCGGCTCGAGCAATTCCGGATCGTCGAGCTCGACGTAACCGAGAGTTGTGCCACCATTGGCGAATTCGAGGCAGTTGCCGAGATACTGTGAAGCCCGCCACGGACCGAGCTCACTGCCGGTCCACACGCCGTCGACGGCACCGACCTCGTCCGGGCAGAAACGTTGTACGAGAAAAGGTTCCACACTCAGGTCGGGCAATGCCGCGCAATCATCTATGGAATTCAGCCGGATGACGTCCTTGCTCCCGGCACCGAGACGGGGTTTGACGATGAGCGGAAAGCCGTGCGCCGCGGCGAAGTCCATGATCGATTCGACATCGCCGACGTGGGTGAAGGCCGGAGTCGGCACGCCCGCGGTGGCGACCGTCGCCCCCATCACCAGTTTGTCGCGAAATGGGAGCACATAGTCCGGACTGTCACCCGCGATACCGAATTCCCTCCGCAACTGGGCCGCGGTCAGCAAATCGAATTCGTGCAACGCGACAATGCGGTCCGGTGTTCCAAATCGAGCCGCGAGCGCGTGCACGGCATCCAGCGCGTTCACCATATCGTCGAGCAATTCGACGGCGGCGGCCGCATGCCGCGGAATTCCGTCGATCAGATCCTTCGCGCAAACGTAGGTGACGACATTGGCATTGTGGTCGATATGCTCCAGGTAGGGGACATCGACACCGCGCACTCTATGAATCACGGTTACATGTGGGGGCACTGGTTCCTCCGCTGACAACTGTCTCACCAGATCCATTGAGGACCCGTACCGTCGGGAGTGGATCGTTCTCTCCGACAACGGAATTGTGCGCCGTACCCATCGGCGGCGCCTGTCTGGAGACGGCTATTTAAAATCCCTTAACAGAGAGCTCGTCGCGCGTCACGGTCCGGCTCGGTCGGCGCGGTTACCGATCTATCGGCAATCCGCGGGCTACATTCGATCTCACTCGTCCGAGTTCTGGACAATTCCGCTGGACGAAGGAAGTGAGTGGGTCGCCGTGGTAATGAAAGAGGGATCACCGACCAGTGGCGAAGCATTGGTCGAATTGGATGTCTTTCCGCCGGAGCAACACCGCCGCTGGACCGTTCTGCTGCGGCTGCTGTTGGCCATACCCCAGCTGATCGTGCTCTGGTTCCTGAGCATCGCCGCTTTCGTGGTGATCGTCTGCGGCTGGTTCGGTGCACTGGTGCTCGGCCGATTGCCCGACTGGTGCGGTGAGTTCCTGCGCGGATATTACGGCTACACCGTGCGGGTGCACGGCTATGCCATGCTGCTGGTCGACGACTACCCGCCGTTCGCCTGGACCGCACCGGACTATCCGATCCGCCTGCTGTTCCCCGCGCCCACGCCGTTGAACCGGCTCGCCGTGCTGTTCCGGCTCATCCTGGCCTTCCCGATCCTGGTGCTGTCGAGCTGGTTCACCACCGGATGGGGGATCATCTCGTTCATTCTGTGGCTGATCGTCCTGATCACCGGCCGGATGCCGGGAGCGATCTTCGAGGCCACCTCGGCGGTGCTGCGCATCGAAATGCGGGTGTCCGCCTACGCGTACCTACTGACCCCGACGTACCTGACGGGAGTTTTCGGCGATAGGCAGACGGCCCCATCCGGTCCGATATACACCGGCGATTCGATCGCGGGTGCTCGAGTGACGGGCGGGCCCGAACCTGCTCGGTCGCCGACTCGCCCGCTTGTGCTCTCGAGCGGCGGCCGGACGCTGCTGATCGTCATGCTCGTCGTCGGCATTCTCGGCAGCCTCGCCCAAACCTCCATGGGCTGGGGCAATGACGATGACGACGACATGGACGCGATCTCCAGTTCACAGCTCGCCCGGCGGGTCGCCATCGACTTCACCGACGACACCGGGCATACCCCGCAGAACGTACATTGCCCCAACTCCCTCGACGCCTATTTCGGCGCGACGGAGGTCTGCACGGTCACCTACGACGGCGTCGAATTCCGGGCTCTGGTCACCGTCGACGCGATCACCGACGGTGCGGCGCACTTCCGCACCGTCATCGAGCACTGAAAAGCTAACTCTGCCTGCGGGCCCGGGCCCGGCGCTTGCCCTCGTGCATCGCTTGGACCCGGGCCACCGGGATGGTGTGGCCCTCCTCGACGAGATCGGCGGGCAAGGCCTGCGGCGCGGGCATTTCCTGCACCCACGGATCCCGATCGCCCAGCTGCTTCGATGCGGTGCGCACGGTGAAGTCGCCCGGACTGATATCTGCGAGCTGAGCCCATTCGATCGGGAAGGACACCGGCACCCCCGGACGCACGCGCGGGCTGTAGGCTGCGACGACTGTCGCGCCGCCCGCGCGCGTCGAATCCAGGAAGACCTTGCCGGCGCGGTCCTCGCGGATGAATGCGGTGGTGGCCAGATCCGGATCGATGCGTTCGGCCCTGGCCGCGATCGCCCGGGTGGCGGCGGCGACATCCTCGATCGGGATACGCGGCTCGATCGGCACGAAGACGTGCACCCCCTTTGCGCCGCTGGTTTTCACCGCTCCCGCGAGTCCGTCATCGGCGAGCGCCTGCCTGATCAGTTCGGCGGCGAGTACGACCTGCCGGAAGGGGCCACCCTCGGGGGGATCGAGATCCAGGATCAGGTGGGTCGGGCCCGCGCTGTGATCGGCCAGCAGCAGGGTCGGGTGATATTCGACCGCACGCTGATTGCCGAACCACAGCAAGGTGCGCACGTCATCGCAGAGGGCGTAGGTCACTTCGCGTTTGGAGGTTTCGGCCCACATCGTCACCCGAGGCACCCAGTCCGGGGTGTACTTCGGCAGATTCTTCTGCATGAACGGTTCCTGGCCAGGCCGGATGCGCACCACCGAGAGCGGACGGTCGCGCAGTTGTCCGACCAGCCGATCACCGATGAATTCGAGATAGTCGATCAGATCGCGCTTCGTCGCGTCGGCACCGTCGAACAGTGGTGCGTCGAGATTGGTCAGCTTTACACCCGCACGGACCTCTTCGCCGGTCATCGGCCAACCATGCACCGCCGAACCGCGCATGGTCAACCATCCCTACATGAGCTTGCGCATGAAGTAGGTGAATTCGAGTGCGCTGGTGCGAGCCGTCTCGTCGATATTGGTGCCGCCGCCGTGCCCGCCCTCGGTGGCCTCGTAGAACAGATAGGGGTCACCGAATTCGGCGAGCCGGGCAGCGAATTTGCGGGCGTGCTGCGGGCCGACCCGATCGTCCTTGGTGGTGGTCCAGACGAAGGGCTCCGGATATCGCACGCCCGGACGCAGATTCCGGTACGGCGATATGGATTCGAGGAAGGCGCGTTGTACCGGATCGGCGACGGTGCCGTATTCGCCCACCCACGAAGCACCCGCGGCGATCTGCTCGTAGCGGACCATATCGAGCAGCGGTATCTCGATAGCCACCGCTTGCCACAGCTCCGGATGCTGGACCAGCTCGACCCCCATCAGCAGGCCACCGTTCGAACCGCCCTGGATGCCGAGATGGCTCGGGGCGGTGATTTTCCGGTCGATCACATCCCGGCCGACGGCGGCGAAATCGTCGAAGGCGCGCTGGCGATTGGTGGTCAGTGCGGCCTCGTGCCAAGCCGGTCCGAATTCACCGCCGCCGCGAATGTTCGCCAGCACGAACACACCCCCACGATCCAGCCAGAGCCTGCCCATCAGGCCGTTGTAGTTCGGCGTCATGGACGAGCCGAAACCGCCGTAGGCGTACATGATCGTGGGGTTGGTGCCGTCGAACTTCATATCGGCGGCATGTACGACGAAATAGGGCACCCTGGTGCCGTCGGGCGAGGTCGCCTTCTGCTGTTCGACCACGTAGCGGGACGAATCGAATTGTCGCGGACTGGTTTTCACGGGCATGACCGATCCGGTGACGGTATCGAGCCGCCACAGCGTGGCCGGGTCGAGGAACGAGGTGACCGTCAGATAGGCGAGCGAACCGGCCGAATCGGCATCCACCGCGTCGATGGTCGCGTTGTCCGGCAACGGAACCGGTGATCCTGACCAGGAGCCGTCCGGTTGCGGTGTATAGACGGTGGCGCGTCCCTTCACGTCGTCGAGCGAGGTCACGACGATCCGGTCACGTGTTGTCAGCACAGATTCCAGTGTTTGCGACGCGCTCGGGACATAGACCGGCCGCGCACGCAGCCGCGTCGGGTCCGCGGTGAGTTCATCGGCGTCGAGCGAAACCAGTGATCCGGCGGTGAATGTCGCACCGTCCGTCGTCCAGTCCTGTCGCAGCGACACCAGAATTCGATTGCCGGCGAAGCCCTGAACATCCGATTTCGGCGGCAGTGCCACCCGCACAAGGCCGGGTTCGGCAACCAGACTGACCTCGTTCTCCCAGAACGACGGACTGCGCCGCACCAGACTCAACCGCCGACCATTGCCATTGTCCAGCAACATCGGCGTGGTAGCCAGATCGGCCTTATTGCCGCGCGCGAGTTCGACTGCGTCGGTGAGAGATCGGCCGCGACGCCACTGTTTGACGACATAGGGATAGCCGGAGGTGGTCGTCTCCCCGGGCTGCCATTCCCGCGAGACCAGCAGGGTGTTCTCGTCGACCCAGGCCGCATTCTGTTTACCACGCGGCAGCACGAAACCGTCCGGCACGAATCGGCTGGTGTTGCGGTCGAATTCGCGCACCGTCACCGCGTCCTCGCCGCCCTCGGACAGGCTGACGAGGCAGCGCTTGCGGGTGACGGGGTCGCAGTCGACACCCTTCCATACCCAATTCTTGGATTCCGCCGCCGCGAGGGCGTCGAGATCCAGGACCGTGTTCCAATTCGGTTGCGGTGATTCATAATCCGCGACAGATGTGGTGCGCCAGATGCCGCGGGCGTGGTCGCCGTCCTGCCAGAAGTTGTCGACGCCGCCGTCGCGCAGTGTCGGAGTGGGCAGGCGGTCGGGGGACTTGCCGAGTTCGGTCGCCTCGGCCAGGTTTCCCGCGAAACGCGGGTCCTGCTCCAATACCCCTAGCGTGCGGGCATTTTCGGTGGCGACCCACTGTTGCACGCGCGGACTGTCGAGTTCCTCCAACCAGAGATACGGGTCCGTTGGTGTCGATGCACCCCCGCAGGCCGCGACCAGCGCCGCTGTCAGCGCCGGTACGCCTGCCCGCCATAGGCCCTTGCTTCCCATGCAACCCCCCTTGAACACGTCCAGATCCCAGCGTCCGTCCGACACTGTACTTCGTGGTCGGACTCCGCTTCGGGACGTCAGGATTCGGCGGCGCGGTGGTAGCCGAAGACGATGCAGGCGAGTGCGCAGACCACTGCGGAGGTCAGCAAGGACCAGCCGATACCAGGGGTGACGAGCGCACCCATGATCGCGACACCGAGGGTCGCGCCGACTTGGCGGACGGCATTGAGCAGCCCGCCGACCGAGCCCGCGGTCCCCGGTGGTGCCGCGTTGACAATCGCGGTGACCAACGCCGGAAGAGCGAAGGCGACACCTAATCCAGACAGCAGCAGGCCGACCGCCAGCACCGGATAGCCGAGTCCCACGAACACCGCTACGGCCAGCACCACACCACCCGCCGCGAGCAGGCCGAGCCCGGTCAGGATCGGTCGGCGCGGTCCGACGCGGGCCACGAGTTTGCCCGCGAGCGGCGGGATAACGGCGAACGGCACGGTGAGCGGCAAGAAGGCGAGCCCGGTCTGCAGCGGACTCAGGTGTCGCTGCAGCAGCAACGGCAGGACGAAAAGTGCCCCGGTGAGCGCGAAATTCACCGCAGCCCCCACCAGCAAACCCGCACGCACTCGACCCGCACGCAAGAGTTCCCGATTCAATACCGGTACGGCACTGTGCCGTTCGAGATACACGAAGATGATCGCCGCCAGCACCGCGCCGCTCAGCGACCACGCCGTATGCCGCCACGACTGCGCACCCGCCGCGATCAGCGCATCGGTGCACAGCGCCAGGGCGACGGCCGCGGCCAACTGCGCCGCCCAGTCGATGCGGCGATCACCGCGCGCGCAGGTCACCGCGGATCCCATGCTCAGCGCCAATACGACCACCGCGATGGGAACATTGACAACGAATATCGACCGCCACCCGGCCAGCCCGACCAGCGCGCCACCCACGATCGGCCCCGCCGCGACCGCCGCGCCACTGATCGCCGCCCATGTCGAAATCGCCCGGGCGCGTCGGCCCGGATCCGGATAGAGCTGGGTGATCATCGCCATCGATGCGGGCACGCACGCCGCCGCCGCGACGCCCAACAACACCCGCAGCGCGACCAGCACCGACAGGTTCGGCGCGAAGGCGCTCAGCAGCGAGACCAGCCCGAAAGCCGCTGTGCCGAAACGGAATACCCGATGCGCACCATGGCGATCGGCGACCGCGCCCGCGGACAGCAGCAGTGCGGCGAAGGCGATGGTATAGCCGGTGGTCGCCCATTGCAGTCCGGCGATCGAGGTGTGCAGGGACGCCGCCAGATCCGGCTCGGCGACCGAAAGCACCGTCATATCCAACAGCACCATGAAGTACCCGAGGGATATCCCCAGCAGGGCCCTGGTCGACGCGGTGGACGTACTCGCCCGCGATTGCAGAATGCTCATCCGATGCGACAGCTCCTCGGCTCGTTTGATGACCCGATCGACTCTCGCCGGACGGGCACGACGGCTCCACCGGCTGCGGCGCATACCGCATTCGGAATATCCGAATGCCGCGTCGCTGTTGGCCAGGCCATGGAGTTACGTCAGCTGCGGACCTTCGAGGCCGTGGTGCGCCATCGCACGGTCACCGACGCCGCGGTTGCGCTCGAACTCGCGCCGTCGTCGGTGTCCCAGCAGATCCGCACGCTCGAAACCGCGCTCGGGGTGGCACTTTTCGTGCGCGACCCCAAGGGCATGCGGCTCACACCGGCGGGGCAGCGGCTCACCGGCTGGGCGCGGCGGCTGCTCGAACAGGCCGAACAGGCGATGCGCGATGTGCGGGAGGAACGGCCGGTCCTGCGCCTCGGGGCACTGGAGACCCTCGCGGTTGCGTATGTGCCGCAGGTACTGGCGCGACTGGCCGAGCGACGGCCCGATATCGAAGTCGAGGTGCGCTCGGATCGGGCCCGCGACGGCTTGCTCGCCGATGTGGTCGGCGGCGATCTCGATGCGGCACTGCTGCTGGATTCCGGTGGCGCCGTTGGTGATCTGGGCTTCCCCGCCCCCGCCGAACCGCTGGCCTTCCTCGACCTGGATCCGGTGCCGCTGGCCTTGGTCGCCGCGCCGACGCACCCACTGACAGCGCGGTCCGGCTTGACGCCCGCCGACCTCATCGATGAACGGCTGCTGGTCAATGTGCCCGAATGCTCGTTCTGGATGGCGGGTGAAAAGGTGCTCGGCTCGGGCCCGCGGCGAGTGAAGGCCGGTGCGGTTCCGGTCATGCGGGCCTGGGCCGAGCACGGACTCGGCATATCCTTGCTGCCGGAGTTCGCGGTCGCCGATGGCCTCGCGCACGGCACACTCGTCCGCTTGGACTTCCCGGTGCCCGATCTGAGTCTGCGGCTGGTATGGCGCGCGGATCAGGAATCACTGCCCGGGATGCGCGAGATCCTCTACGCGGCCGCACGGCCATGATTGCGCCGTTCCCGGCAAACCTGCCGCAATGCCCGCAGCAATGATTAGGCTGACGAAGAAGACGCAGGTCCCGACCTCGTAGGTCGACCGAGAGGAGTCAGGCGATGAGCGCGCAGCGGTTGGCGGCCACGCACTTGGCACTACACGGCGATCTGACCGGCATTGTCGGCAAACACCTCATCTACGCCTATGAGAACGGCTGGAAATACGAGCTGTACGTGCGCGATGCGCAGACGATCGAATTGCGCAGTCTGATGGGTCCGATGTTCGGCCGCTGGTCCAAGAATCAGACGGCGAAGCTGGTCCAGCTCAGCGACGATATGTACAAAATCGCCTGGGTGGAGCAGACCGGAACCACCACCGTGCTCATCGTCTGGCTCGGCGACCGTCGGGTGCACACCACGATCTCCTACCCGCAATGGATGCTCGACTATCCCGACTGCACGCTTACCCGCTACGAGGAAAATCTCGACGCGATCATCGCCGAGCGCGACCGGGGACCGACCTATCCGTTGACCCTGGTCTCCGCATCCGGGCGCATCACCTTCCTGGAATCCCGGGATCTCGACGACGACACGGTGATCAACTGTCCGCCACACAAGCTGCCGCCGGGATACGCCACGCGAACCAACTAGTGCCTCAGGCGAGGTACACCGGGAAGGCGGCCAGGTCGTTCTGGGTGAGCACCGGCAGGTTGCGGATCTCCTCGACCGGCACCGCGAATCGCAGCTTCGGAAAACGCTCGAACAGCGCGGGCAGACCGACCCCGGCCTCCACCCTGGACAGTGCCGCACCCGGGCAGATATGCGGTCCGTGGCCGAACGCCAGATGCCGGTTGGCCGTTGGGCGAGTGATATCGAAATCGTCGGCATCACCGCCGTGCACCGCGGTATCTCGACCGATGGCGCGATAGGACATGACCACACCCTCACCCCGCTCGATCACGATGTCGCCGACGGTGATGTCCTCGGTGGCGAAGCGCATGAGCAGATGGGTCACCGGGGTGTCCCAGCGCAGCGTTTCCTCGATCGCCTGCTGCCACTCGGAGTCGCCGTCGCGGATTGCGCGCAATTGCTCCGGGCGGCCCAGCAGGGCGCGGACGGTGTTGAGGAGAAGTCCGACGGTCGTCTCGTGTCCCGCCGCGACGAGGGCTTTCAGATTGCCGACGACCTCCTTCTCGGTCAGCGGCGCACCGCCGTCGGCGGCGAAGATGAGCGCGGTGGTGAGGTCGTCGGTCGGCTTGACGGTCTTCTTGCGCACCAGATCGGTGAAATAGGTATCCAATTCATCGATCACTCGCAACCGCTCGTCCTGCGGGGTGAGGATCGAGAAGAACGCCTTGTACCAAGTCAGTAGCATCGCGTGATCGGCACGGTCGACGCCCATCAGCTCACCGATGACCCGCATCGGCAGCGGATAGGCGAATTCGGTCTTGAGGTCGACCACGCCGTCGCGGCCCGTTCGCTCCAGGTCGTCCAGTAGTTCGGTGGTGAGCCGCGCGATCACCGGACGCAGTGCGTCCAGCCGACGCGGCGTCAGCGCCTGCATGGTCTTGTTGCGTAGTCGCCGATGTTCGGCACCGTCCACGGTGAACATGGACCGTCCGGTATCGATCATGCCGATCAGCGGCCACTCCCGCGTTACCGTCCCCGAGGTCCACAGTGCCCACGAATTGATGTCCTTGACCAGCCGAGGGTCGGTGAGCAACCGCCTGGCGGTGGCGTACTCCGTGACGGTCCAGGCCGGCACGCCGAGTAGATCGATTCGCGCGAGCGGACCGGCCGCGCGCAACCGACTGGTCTCGCCCGCGAGATCACCGACCATCGGGTCGATAACGATCGGCTGCGCGCTGTGCGGACAAACCTGCTGCACGAGATACCCCCCTCCAGCCCGTTGGGCTGGTGCCTCAAACCCGCAGCCCATCAAGCGGTTTCGATCTTCCGAACGAGCGTAGTCGTCCGATCCGGGGAAGGGAACACTTCGGTGCGCGGGTTGGTCACCGCGCCTGGGATCCGTGGGCTGATTCACCCGCAATCGGATGGGTACCGCTGTGCTGAGGAGGTTTGCACATGACTCGTCCCGTGCCACCGAATCCGAGTCCTATCCCGCCGACGCCGATCCCGGACCCGGTACCACCGACGCCGATCCCGGATCCGGTCCCGCCGAAACCCGGGCCTGAACCGGTGCCCGGGCCTGAGCCGCATCCGGAGCCGGATCCGATACCCGGTCCGGCGCCACAGCCGATTCCCCGGCGCCCCGGACCCGAGCCGGTACCCGGGCCTGAGCCGCTGCCCGGCCCCGGCCCGGATCCGAAACCGCCGGTACCCGGCCCCACCCCGGTACCCGGCCCCGACCCCGACCCGAAACCGCCGGTACCCGGGCCTGTTCCCCACCCCGATCCGATACCAGGCCCGAAACCCGAGCCACCGATCCCTGATCCGCGGCCGAGTCCGGATCCGATGCGACCGCCACCGATCCCGAATCCCGGCGGTCCGGTCGATCCGATGGATCCAGCGCTGCCGGACCCCCGGTAGGGCACGGATAAACGCGGCGACCGCATTCGAGTGCGGCTAGCCACTCGCGAATAGTGTTGCGCACCACAGCTCTTCGCCAACGTTCGCTATGTGGGTGCTCCGTGGACATGAATCCGACGCTGCCGGGCCTTCGGCGACGCTGTGTGGGATCAGCGCCAGATCAGCGCGGCGACCGCTTTGGGCGCGGCCAGCCATTCACGAAGGTTGTTGCGCACCAATGTCGTTCGCTTGCATTCACAGTATGCGGTGACGCCGTAGCCATCGATGCCCGCGCCGCGGCACAATGCGACCGCCCGTGGCAGATGCCGGTATTGCGTGACGATGATCGCGCGGTCGATACCGAACAGATTCTTGGCTCGTTCGCAGGTGGCTCGGGTCGACAACCCTTCGCCATCGGCGCGCACCACCGCCGGATCGATGCCGTGATCCACGAGATACTTTGTCATCGAAGCGATTTCGTCACCAGAAATGCCCGCAGCATCGCCGGACACGAGAATCTCGCGTACCTTTCCGGCTCGCAACAGTTCGATCGCGACATCGAGTCGTCCACGCATATAAGCCATCGGCGCACCATCGGGCCCCACCTTCGCGCCCGGCACGATCACCACCGGAACCGTCGGCGCGGCCGCGAGGCCGGACCGATATCCGGCCGATACCAGCCACAATCGGAGATTGGCACCCGCGACGACCAAGGCCGCTCCGGCGAGCAGACCGACACCCACCCGGCCCACTACCACGCCGAACTCTTCCGGTCGGGTATCAACTGCACCTGCCCGACGATACCGGCGCAGCACTAAGCGATGCGCACACCACCGTCGAGATCACCGTCGAGAAGTGCGATACCCAATGTCGTCGCCTGATGCCGCATCGTATTGCGGTGCCGACAACTCTCGATGAGCCCGGCCTCGCGCAGGATCGATGCGTGCTCACTGGCCGTCGCGGGTGAAACACCCAGTCGGCGTGCGAGTTCGGTCGTCGTGCAGCCCTCGGCGATCTCCTGTAGTGCGGCTGCGCGCGTCCGGCCGAGCAGTGCGATGAGCGCCTCATTGGTCGCGCGCGGACCCCACGCCATGGCGAAATCGGCGATATCGCGCAACACCGGGACCACCAGCGTCATCGGCGCGTCCTTATCGATGGTGGACTTCAGCAGCTTCGGTCCAGGCCAGATGAACAACGACGGAATGATGATCAGGCCGCGCCCGTCGAGATGTTCGTCGGGGCATTCGATCGGGGTGAGCACCTCCAGCACGGGCGCCCGCCACCGCGCGAAGGGCGCCAGCCCGGCGAAGAGGCGTTCGACGCCTTCGGTGGCGATGGTGCGGGCCATCCGCTCGGCCGCCACCTCGAGATACGACTGCATATGCGCCCATCGCCCGGCGAATGCCACCGCATGGAATGCCTCGACGGCGTGCGCGACATCACGGCGGGCGGCGCTGTCGCGGTCGGACAGCTCCCGCGTCCACGCGGGAAGCGGATGGTCGGTCAGCGCGCGCTGACGAGCGGCGTGCTCCACCTCGCGGCGGAGTTCGTCGCGGGAGGCCAGATGCAATGCCTCGATCCCCGCCGACATCGACCGCGCCCCACGGGTCGGCGTGATCAGGTCGACGAAGTGGTGCACGCCGGGGAAGACATCCGCGAGCACGCCGAAGTTATCCGGTATCGCGCGCCGCACCTGCCCGCGCCAGCCGTCGTACAGCGGCGCGTCGGTGCGCTGCACCATCCGGGTGGCCAGCATTGTTTCGCCCATCGCGCCGAGCGGCGCCCCGATCCGGATGCGCGTCAGATCCTCGGGTGTGCAGTGGATCCGCTTCATACGCCGCCCCGCATCGTTGTGCCGAGGCACCTCACGGTACCCGCGATCACCGCGGACCTCGCAGCATCACCGCGAGGACCGGATCCAGGCGCAGGATCTGATCCGTGGCCGACTGTGTGGCCGACCAGCGAAACCAGCTCGGCCGCCACCGCTTCCGCCGCCCGGCCGGCACCACACCAACGCTCAGCCGTCCCAGCACCAGCCCTACGGGCCGGGCCACTACCTCGTTCACCATCATCGACTCCTGAATACGCACTGTTCAGCAGCCTAGGAATCAGCGGGCCGCACCCCCACCATGTTTCGGCCGTGGCCTAAACATGGTTCTATTCCGGATAAGTTCAACGGGGACGAGCATGACGGCTCGAATTGTGGGCAGCCGGTCTACGTGAACAGCACTCGAATCTGCCCGTGGCGGCAGCGGATCGCGATCGGTTTGCTCACTGTCGCGTGGGCGGCAGGGTGCGGCACCTCGACGGAGATCGCCCCGCCCGCGTGGTCCGGCCCCGCACCGATCCCCGCCGTCACCATCACCATCGAACACCAGAACTACACCGGCACGCCCCCGATCACGCCGGGCGCCGTACTCACGGTGGTCAACCTCGATTCGGTGAAGCACAGCATCACCAGCAAGCGCCCCGGCCTCTTCGATTACGAGGTCGGCCCGGGCCAGACCATCACCTTCACCGCACCCGACGAAGTCGGATCGCACCCCTTCTACTGCCGGTATCACGCGCTTATGGAGGGCGCATTGAGCGTCCGGCGTTGAATCCCCGGTTTCCGCGCGTCGAGCCGCTAGCGTCCCACCTGTCGCCACAGCGGTTTCCGCCGGACAACAGAGCCGCCTAGACGCAGTACTGGCAGATTCCGCTGGCAGGTAGCTGGATGAAGCACTGGTCGCACACCGCCGCCCGGGCCGGCTCGGGCTTGGCCTCCTGCGGGGTGCTGCTCGCCGAACGGCGGCCCGCGACCTTGGGCGTGAGCGGCGGAGCGGTCAGCTCGGCGGGCATCGTGGCACCGTAATGCTCGTAGCACTGCCACCGGGCGTAGGAGGCGTGCAACTCTCGGTCCTTCGGAACCGGCAGTCCGGCGAGTTCCAGCACGTACTTGTAGGTGTCTCCGACGGTGTGGTTCTCCTGCACGCATAGCGAGGTCAGCGGGGGTTCGCCCGCATTGTGGCAACGCCGCGCGACCTTGCGCAGGATCGCCTCCATCCACGTCTGCGTCGGCGCACCCGTATGCACCCCGGACGTTTCCTGCACCCGCTCGGCCAACTCCTCGACAGTGATGAAGTTTCCGTACCCCGTGGCGATCTCGGACAGTTCCGCATGTGCCGCAAAGGCCCATGCCACCGTCGCCTCCCGCAACGTCACCGGGACGCCGTCACCTGCCCGCCATGCCCCCGCCGTCGTGGATACCGAACTCTTGATCACCCGCTCAAGTTATCGCGCCGCCTCGCGGCCCGCCGAATGCCCCCACATTCCGGCGTCTGATCAAGATCACTGCATCCCTCTCGACTTTTGCCGCCACCAGCAAATGACGATCTTGTTACTAGCTTTCTAGGATGCTAGCATCGGGGTGTGGGCGACGAGGATGTGAAGCAGTTCAACGTGTATTTGCCGGTGGGATTGATCAAGCAGGTCAAGTTCCGGGCGATCGAGTCCGGCATGTCGCTGTCGGCACTGGTCGCGGAGGCACTGCGCGGATACCTCGACGACACCAACGATCAGCAACCGTGAGCGCGAGAAGGAGAGACGATATGACGACGCAGGGCATCGAAGGCGTGTTCGTCGAGACGCACAACTGGGGCAAGGCTGCGCGGTTCTTTCAGGCGCTCGGTTTCGAACCCGAATTCACGACCGACCACAACTCCGGACTGTTCCGCAATGGCGATGGCCCGTATGTATTCATCGCCGAGATCCCGCGCAGCCAGACCCCACAGACGCAACTCGTGCTGACGGTGACCGAACCGGATGCGTTCCAGCCGAGCGATGACGTCGAGGTGGTCACGTCGTTCGAGGAAACCCATTACGGGACAAAGGAAATGACGGTGCGCGATCCGGACGGCCGGGTCTGGAGTCTGCAGGTCGGAAAGGTCGGCTGAACGATGCAACAGGTCATCGGCCCCGAGAGCACGGCGGAGCGCGTCGCACTGTGGCGCGCCTTGCACGTCGAGATCGATCCGGCGCCGCATGTGCTCGAAGACGAGATCGGGCTGCGGCTGATCGACCCCGACGCCGGATGGCGCGCCCGCGGGGATATGAATCCCGAGACGACCAGCCTCTCGCGCGCGTGCGTCGTGGCGCGCGCCCGTTTCGTCGAGGATCTGGTGGTCGAGCAGGCGGCACGCGACGTCGATCAGTACGTCATCCTGGGTGCGGGACTCGACACCTTCGCTCAGCGCCGTCCCGAAATCGCTTCCGGCCTAATCGTATTCGAGGTAGACCAGCCGGGGCCACAGGCATGGAAGCGGCAGCGTCTGGTCGAACTCGGCTACGGAATTCCGGAGTGGCTGCGGCTGGTCCCGGTCGATTTCGAGGCCGAATCCTGGTGGGATCGGCTCATTTCCGCGGGTTTCGACCCGTCGCGTCCCGCGGTGGTCGCCGAGACCGGCGTCTCCATGTACCTCACGCGCGAAGCGAATGTCCAGACACTACAGCGGATCTCGACCCTCGCACCCGGCTCCACCTTGGCCATGACCTTCCAACTGCCACTGGACCTGCTGGACGCCGAGGAGCGCGCGATACGTCAGGCCGTCGAGAACGCCGCGCGAGCAAGCGGAGTTCCATTCCTCAGCCTGTTCAGCCCCGATGAACTGATCGAGCTGGCCGAGGCAGCGGGTTTCGCATCAGCACAACATATTTCGACATCCACCCTGACCCAGCGCTACTTCGCCGACAGGACAGACGGCCTGCGGCCCCCGACCGCGGAGCAGTTCCTGGTCGCGACGACCTGAACAACCCGCCCAATGCGGCGCGCACCCGTTATCGAGGCCCTACGCCGCCGCGACTGAACGCTGGATGCGCGCCGCCGGAGCGGCACCGTGATAGAAGTACTGCCCCAAACCGACTGTGAAGATGAGCATTCCGTACACCGAATGCTCGACGGACGCGGTGAACAGCGATTGCGTACGCAAATAGCGCGTGGCGAAGATCCAGCCGCCGACACCGCTCAGCACGACCGAGAGCCAACTGCCGAAGATGATGTGCACGTAGCCGAATGCGATCGCG
This sequence comes from Nocardia vinacea NBRC 16497, assembly GCF_000308835.1. Classification (GTDB taxonomy): domain Bacteria; phylum Actinomycetota; class Actinomycetes; order Mycobacteriales; family Mycobacteriaceae; genus Nocardia; species Nocardia vinacea. Next base: position 68,076 of record NZ_BAGN01000180.1, read on the forward strand.
CTCGCGGCCACCAACCCGACGCCGTCGCCGAAGACCGGCGCGTACCGGTGGAACAGGAACGAACGGAAGATCAGCTCCTGCGGGTACACGCTCAGCACGGGATACAACACCATGACCGCCAGCCACAACAAGGGATTTCGCCGCGGCAGCTCGAACAGATTGTCCCGCCGCAGCACCGCGACCGCCGCGGTGAGCGCCAGCGCATTCGAACCCGCCAGTGCCGCCATGGAGCGCGCCTGCTTGCGAATGGCCTCGGAGCGCCAGAGCGTCGCACGGTCGAAGTCCGACGAACGCCGCAGGTAACCGGTGACGCCGACCGCCAAGGCGAGCAGCGCGGGAATCGGCGGCCTGCCCCGCAATAGCGCGTTGTACACGGTCGTTCCGCCGAAGAACAGTGCCGCGTATTCGGCGCCCAGGTACACGCGCCGCCACCGTCGAATCCGCACGCCCACACCATAGTTGTGCTGGCGCGGGCACGCTGCCGCATGAAAATGCCCTATGTCCTTGCGGACATAGGGCTGCAGATCACTGCCCGGGCGCAGGGCATCCGGGCGGCGGGCCCTGCGGATCCCCGGGCAGCGGACCCTGCTGGTCGCCAGGCGGCGGACCCTGGTGATCGCCGGGCGGCGGCGAACATTGCTGCCCCGCTGCCGGTCCCTGCGGCTGGTCAGCGCTCGCGACGCCGGCCCCGACACCCAGTGCAGCGAACACCACTACGCCCGCCGCAGCCGCCGTGACCAGCTTCGACTTGACTCCCATACGTTTCCTCCCGGATTTCTGGATCCGTCGGGCCGATCCTTGCCGCCCCGACGCGAGAATCGTTGCGGCCCAACCTCTGCCGAAAATGGGAGCAAGTTAGGAGCCAGCTATGAGCGCGTGTGTCCCATTGGCCCAGGTGGCGGGATCCGACAGCAACCACACTGCTGATTCCCAGCCGACGCTCAGGTTTGCGTGCGAGGTTCTCCGGTAGCTGCCGGCAGTTGAGGATGAGGTTTGATGAGGGTGATCAATGGTGTCGGCCGGTGGTCGGCCGGTATCAGCGTCGGGTTGGCGGTGCTGATGCTCGGAGGTGGGTTCGCGCAGGCGGATACGGTGGTGCCGCTGCCCGACGGCGAGCAGGCCTTGACGACGGCGACGGGGATTCCGGTGGATCTGACCAGGACCGGTGAGACCGCGATCATCTCCCAGTCCCTCGCCGCCAACGGCATGTCACGCACGGCGCAGCTGTCGGCGACCGCGTACGCCACGGCTCCGGGCGCGACGGCGGGCAGCCTGGAGACCGGTTATCTGATCGGCTGCCAGGTAGATCTGTCCGGCGGGCTGTCACTCGGCGGTGATGTCTACATGTCGCCCGGCTCGGTGTCGCCGGAGTTGACCCCGAGTATCAAACTGGTGCCGGGCGGTGTCGCAGTGGTGAAGTTCGGCACCAAGAAGCTCGATCCCGCGGCGGGTGCGGTCGGCATCTCCTACCGCAATCGCGGCGTCCAGCTCAGCGGATGCGGCGGATACGCGCAGGCACGCGCGTTCAGCGCCCTGTCCGTGACCAACGACCAGGGTTCGGCCGAGGTGACCTTGTACGGCGACCCGTTCAGCGTCGGATGAGCGGCGTGATGCGATCGAACGAGAGGACCAGCGCGATGCGCCGTTCACTGGGCGTCGCGATCATGACGTGCGCCTTCCTTCCCGTCGTGCTGGTGACATCCGTTGCGGCACAAGCCGATACCTCGATACCCCTCCCCGATGGCCACGACGAGTTCGCCACTCGCGATGGCCTTGTCGTCGCGGTCGACCGCACCGGTGAACACGCGACGATCTCCGGGTCGATGGCCGCGAGCCCACTTTCCCGCAACGCGTGGGTTTCCGGCGTGACGTCGGTGCACATCACCGTGCCCGCCGATATCACCGTCACCGGCGGTCGGATCGAGACCGGTTACCTCATTGGCTGCCAGGTCGATCTCGGCAGCGGCACACATGCGGACGGTAGCGGCGATACGCCGCCGCCCCAGCCGAAAACCGACGCGCCGGCGGGTGCCGACAACAGTGGCAACAACAACGGCGACGGTGGCGGCGGCGGCGGCAACGGCGGCGTCACCGCAGGCGGATACGCCGGTGGTACCGCGGGCGACTCGGGAGTCTCGCCCTATGCCGACCCCTCACTGAGCATTCAGTTGAAGCCCGGCAAAGTAGCCACCAAGGAAATCGAGGACTACACCTTCACCGGCACATCGGGCATCACCCAGTACGTAGACCACACACTGTCCGTAGAAGGTTGCGCAGGCGCCGCCGAAGCTCGCGCCTACACCACGGTCACCGTGCGCGACAACGTCATGGACGACTCCGAAACCCTGTGGGGCCAACCTTTCAACCTCGGCTGAGGTCATCGCAACAGAGCCAGCAGTAGGTGCCTGCCCTGTTCCACGCGAACGGTCATGGGATGACGGGAAGACTGGTACGGTCGCACGGCATAACGTCGGCATGACCATCCACCGCTGGGGGTAATGATGCGTTCGACCCGATCCGTGACTGCTTTCTCCCTCGCCGCGATGACCGCGGCGGCCGTAACCACCACGGCCGCACCAGCTTCCGCGGACTCGAGCGGCGGCAAGTTCGCGACAATCTACTCGCTGACCAACGGCCCGTGCGTCGCGATCGTCGACTCGTCGGTCAACGGCAACGCCTACCCGGGCATGGCCGCCTTCACCGTGACCGCACAGATGATCGGCGTCGGCCAGTGCTCACTCGACATCACCCTGAACTACCGCAATGTCGACACCGGCGAAACCGGCAGCTTCACCACGCACGCCAACGGCCCCGGCTTTTGGGGCAACAGCGGCTACTCGGCCCTGTTCAGCCCCGGCCACGACAACTTCGTCGGCACCGTCACCGTCAACGCGGCCCATTTCCCGGACCCCGGTGCGGTCCAGTTCACCAACCACCCCTACCAGGGTTAGCGGCGGCGGAGTTCGTCATCGGGTCGTCGGCCGCGAGCCGCCGCAGCGCGAATGTCGGCCTGTGGACATCTGTAAGGACGCGCCTGGTTCTCGGACACGCCCGCAGTATTCGGCTGAAGACGCCCGAGGCCATACTATTTCGCTATGACTGTCGGATTTGGAAAGGCTTTGGTAATCAGGAGGATTCGGCGAAGCGGCCGATCGATACTCGTGACGGTCGATGCGCCGCAGCCTTTTACGAAACCTGACACGGACTACTTTTGTCGACTACGGATCGAGGGGCTACAGCCTGCCCCGATCATCATCCAAACGACCGGCACCGAACCAGCACAAGCGTTGATGTCCGGGTTGACCGAAATCAGCGCCCGCCTGTCCGTCTCGCTCCCAGATTTCCTGTCGGAAGCGCGAATCGGCGGTGACCTCGCAGCAGCTGTCGGCTAGCCCGGAACACGCTCCATGGGCGAAACCTCTCGAGGCAGGGGCACGAGGGCCAACAAGTTGATCGAGTTCTGATGCACAGCCACCAGCTCCGCGACGACGTGTCGCCGAGCTGGTGGCTGAGGTCTTCAGCTACCCGTTGTGGTCGGCGAGTCGGGTGACACAGGCCCGGACAGGTCGGCCTTCAGCGAGGCCATGGTCACCGGCACGATGCCGCGCTCGGTCGGTGCTGGAGAGATTGGGCACCGCATCTGGGTACACCCTGTCTCTCACAGTCGGGTGTAGTCCTGCTGGTCCTGCTCGAACGCGCTCAGGATTTCCGGTGTCAGGGTCGGGCGGGTATCGGCGACCGCGGTCAAGTAGTCCTCGGTGGTCGCGGGTTCGTCCGAGTCCTCGCGCATTGCGCGTTCGAACGCGGACTGCGCGCCTGCACGGGCCGCGTATTCGATGTCGGCGGGGGTGAATTGCGCTGTGGTGCACACCAGACGGTCGAGGTCGATGGTTTCGGCGGCGGGGCCGAGATATCGTCGCCAGATCGCGTTCCGTGCCATTGCGTCCGGCGGGCCGACCGGAATCACATAGTCGAATCGACCGGGCCGCAGGAATGCCGAGTCCAATGAGCGGACCGAGTTCGTCGCGCAGATCAGCAGGCGACTGTAGTTTTCCCGGAACGTCGGTATCAGCTTGAGCAGCTCGTTGGTGACGCCGTGCGCAGGGCTTGTCGCCGTACCCGAACGCGCGCCTGCGATCTCCTCCACCTCATCGATGAACAGCAGCAGCTCGTCGAGTTCGTCCAGGTCGGCGAATACCTCGCGCAGCGAGGCCGCGAGTCCACCCGTCGCCGCGGCGGCCAACCGGGACGGAAACAATTCGACGAACGGCCAACCGAGTCGGGACGCGACCGCTTTCGCGAAGCTGGTCTTGCCGGTCCCCGGTGGCCCGAACAGGATGACGCTTTTGGGCGGCAAAACCCGATAACGTTCGGCCATATCGGGATTCGCCAAAGGCAACACGATCCGGCGTTCGATGATCTCTTTCTCTCGGTTCATCCCAGCCATCGACTGCCACAGTCCCGGTGGAAGCAGCCGCCCGCCCAGTTCCGTCAGCAGGGTGGACTGCGCGGGAGCCAATGGTTCCAGCAGCTCGTAGTAGACCAGGCCCGCCCTACGCAAGTACCCGGAATTCTCGAACGCCACCGATCCGGTGGCGCCCTCGGGTACGAGGGTGCAGATCCGCCGCACGCCGTTCGACCGCAGCCGCCGCTCCAGTTCGGCAAGCAGTGCGCTGCCGATACCGCGCCGCCGCCACCGTGCCGCAAGCGCCACCAGCAGGACCCAGGCCCGCTCGCCATGGATCTGGGCGACCGCCATCCCGACCATCTCGCCGCCGACCTCGGCCACCACCGCCGTCTGCTCCGCGCGCGCGGCCGCCATCACCTCCGCCAGCGCGAAGACCGGCTCACCGGCATCGGGCACACGGCTCTGCTCCCAGATCTGGATCGCCTGATCCAGATCTTCGTCACGGAACTCGCGTAGTCGCCATACCGGCATACATACCTCGAACGGCCATCGGCGAGCCTCGGAGAACTCGGCCGTCCTCTTTAGTAAATACCCTGCGCAAGCCCCCCGCTATGACAGGAACCAAGTCTGTCGGTGCCTTGACGCACCATCGACTACACGAGTGCGCACGGTCGCATCAACACGGCCAACGCCGAGGCAGCCCGCGCGGCCGGATGGCCGGAGCTCACGGGTACGCCTGCTCGAATCGGGTCGGCCAGCACCATCCGCGTGGACAAGATGCGCGAATTCGACGACGCCACCGCGGCGATGACCGACTCCGACCGGGACCAGTTCCAAACGACCAGCCAGATACCGCCGCTCAGTGCGACGAGCATCAGCAGCTCGATGTGGGCGCGCCCGCGGCAGGGGTGTGTTCGGCGGTTCCGGTGATGTTGCGGGCCATGCCGCCGAACACGGCGGCGTGAAACGGTGTGATCGCCTTCCAGTAGAGGTGCCCAGCAAGTCCGTGCGGCTGGAAGATGGCGCGTTGCCGATAGCGGGAACCCCCGCTGCGGTCGGGCTCGACGCCGAGTTCGAGCCATGCCAGTCCCGGAACCTGCATTTCGGCGCGAAGCCGCAGCAGGTGGGGACGGTCGATGTGTTCAACGCGCCACCAGTCCAGGGCTTCGCCAGGGTGCAGGTGATGTGGGTCTCTGCGGCCGCGACGTAAACCGACCCCGCCGGTGACCCGGTCGATCCAGCCGCGCAGCGACCAGGCAAGCGGAAACGAGTACCAGCCGTTTTCGCCGCCGATGGATTCGATCACCGCCCACAGGGTGTCGGCGTCGGCGTGGGTGTGGCGCTCGCGGAGGTCCTCGTAGAGTGAGCCGCCGGACCAGGCCGGGTCAGTGGGCAGCGGATCCGAGGGCGCGCCGGGTGTGCTGGCGTCCGACCAGCGGGTCGGCACCTCAGCGTTGCGGATGCGGGTCAGTGCCAGCTCCATGGCACGTTCGCAGCGGGTGAGGCCGTCGGCGGGATCGGGGATGTACGCGGCGATGTCGTGGTCGCCGCACACGACTTCGTGAACGAGAGATTCGATGAGCGGGACGGCCAGGGCGCGCGGTACCGGGGTCACCAGATTGACCCATTGCGCCGACAGCCATGGCGAGAGCACCGGGACCGGCAGCACCATCCGACGAGTCAGCCCGGCGACCACCGCGTATTCGCGCATCATGGTCAGGTAGGTCAGGACGTCGGGGCCACCGATATCGAACGGGCGGTTGACGTCGGCGGGCAGCTCGGCGGCCCGCAGTAGGTAGTACAGGACATCGCGCACAGCGATGGGTTGGATGCGGTTGCGCACCCATCGGGGGGTGATCATCGCGGGCAGGCGTTCGGATAGGTAGCGCAGCATCTCGAAACTGGCCGAGCCGGATCCGATGATGACCGCCGCGCGTAGTTCCGCAGTGGGGATCCCGGATACCCGCAGGATTTCTCCGACCTCGGCGCGTGAGGCGAGGTGGCGCGAGAGCTCTGTGTGTTCCGGGATGATGCCGCCGAGATAGACGATGCGCCTGACGCCGGCCGCGGCCGCCGCGGCCGCGACGACCCGCGCGGCGCGCTGGTCGATGTCGGTGAAGTCGCGGCGGGTCAACGAGTGCACCAGATAGTAGACGACCTCCTGGTCAGCGACCGCGGCGCGCACGTCGTCGTCATCGGTGACATCGCCGCGGACCACCTCGACCCGATCCCGCCACGGCACCTCCGCCAATTTCGCCGGTGTCCGGGCCACCGCCCGCACCCGATGACCGGCCTGCACCAGTTCGGGCACCAAGCGTCCGCCGATGTAGCCGGTCGCGCCGAAAACCACACACCGCATGCTCAATCACCCTTCTTCCCGGTCATGGACGTCGAGATCAGTGGGAACCGCGGCCGCCCCGGTACCAACGCATCCGCGGCGACAAGGATGGGCACCGGCGGGGCCGTTGTTTGGCTGCCCGAATGCGGGCTACCCGCCGGAAGACCGGCTGGAAATAGCAGGCCGGCACCTTCGAACAAAGGGGCCGCAATCGTGGGCACTGTAGACAAGGCAAAGAACAAAGCCGAGGAACTCTCCGGTAAGGCCAAGGAGAAGTTCGGCAAGGCCACCGACGATAAGAGTAAGCAGAACGAGGGCAAGGCCGACCAGACCAAGTCCAACCTCAAGGACGCGGGCGAGAAGGTCAAGGACGCCTTCCGCGACTGACCGGTCACCAGCGTCGATCACGAGCGGATGACCCGGCGAGGTCATCCGCTCGACGCGCGCCGGTTCCATTGTCCACCAGTCTATTTCACCTGAGAAGCTTCGATCGTGGCCGCATTGGATTTCAGGACGAACCGGCTGTTATGCGACGGGCTATTCGGGATCAGCCCCCTGCTGCTTCCCACGTGACTTCGAGTCCGGATCGATTTTGTCCGCACGCTCCCACTCCTTATCCACGTCGGTTCGCGAATCCGCCGCCTCCCTGCGATGCATATCCGCCTGCTTGGCAAGCTGCTCGGCCTGCGCCGCCTTGATCTCACCTTCCGCCTTTGCCGCCCGGCTCCTGGCAGCGGCCTCCTCTGCCCGCGCCTGCCGCTGACCGACCTCTAATTCCTGTTCCGCCGCGCGGTCACGGATACTCTCGGCTTCGACCCGCTGATGTTCGCGCCGTTTGCTCATCAGCAACCAGGCCACAAGCAAAATGATCACAACCGCGACGACGATGATCACGATCACAATGGTGGTGCTCATCCTTCGACTCCTCGCACTCTCCCCCTTCTACCCTAACGCCACTTCACTAGCCCCGAACTGGGAAAATGAGCGATCAGACGCCGAGAAGGGATGGCCGCCGCGCACTGGACAAACTGTGTTCGATACCGCCGGATCTGTTGACGCCCGGCGGATCGCACTGATCGTCCATTCGGCACGGCGGACACCGCCGCCGCACTATCGAGCCGCGACTTCGATAACCAGGGGTGTACATCCCAGGTCCCGAGGCGTCTACTGGAATATGCAGGCCATCGGGTTGATCATCGTGGCTTGTTCTCCTGTGGCCGTGGTCGGGATGGGCGTAGTGAGTGGTGCTGGCATTGCGCACATGACCGATACCAGCACCGGAGGGTTTCTCTAGCCCTTCGAGTACAGCAGTGAAACCAGGTAGCCAGCCATGATCGTTCTCGGAGTCATTCTTCTTATCGTCGGGTTCATATTCAGCATCCCGATCCTGTGGACCATCGGGATCGTGGTCCTCGTCATCGGGCTCGTATTACTGCTATTGGGGTCGATGGGCCGCGCCGTCGGCGGCCGACGCCATTACTACTGACCCCATAATTCTGCTCCGCACCAGAATCACATCCTCACCAGCACTCTCGATCGGACAACCGAGCGCCCGCCGGCGGCAGCGCTTGTCAGGCGACTTCGCGGCGGCTGTCCGCTCCGATCACTTGCTCCCGCAGCGTGTTCAGAGTCTTGGTGAGAATGCGGGAGACCTGCATCTGGGAGACGCCGAGGCGCACGGCGATCTGGCTTTGGGTCTTGGATTCGAAGAAACGCATGATCAGCACCCGACGCTGGGTGTCGGGAAGCGCAGCGAGCAACGGACGCACCGACATCGCGTCTTCCAACAATCGGTAGCACGGCTCTACGGCGCCGAGGGTGTCGATGACCGAGGGACGAGTACCTTCGTCGCTATCACCGACACCGATATCGAGCGAATTGGTCTGGTAGGCATTGGCCGCGATCAACGCCTGTGTGACCTCACCGAGTTCGAGATCGAGTTCAGCGGCGATCTCCCGCGCGGTCGGCATCCGGTTGAGCCGCTGCGCCAGCGTCTCCACGGCAGGCCGAATCAGCGCCTGTAGTTCTTTGGCCCGGCGCGGTACTCGCAGCGCCCAGGTGTGGTCGCGAAAGTAGCGCCGCACCTCACCCATGACGGTCGGCACCGCGAACGACAGGAACGAACAGCCTCGCGTGACGTCGAAACGGTCCACCGCCTGCACCAGCCCCAGCCGAGCGATCTGCTGCAAGTCCTCGAATTCCGTACCGCGGCCCGCGAACTTGCGAGCGATGTGGTCGGCCAAAGGTAGACACCGCCGGACGATCTCCTCGCGCACGACCTGCCGATGAGCGTCCCCGGGCTCCAGGGCAGCCAGCTTCTCGAACCATGGCTCGATGTCGTCGTAGCTGTCTCCGGCACCGGTTGCGTGTCGGGATTCTTCGTTTCGAGCCGTCGTTCTACTCATCCGAGTCTCCCTCACTTCTTATGAAGTTCGATGTGAGTGGGGTACCCCAGTTTTCGTAATCGAAACGTGACCAACGGGCACCAGCCGCGTCGAGGCGGGCGGATGACAATGCCGCACCAGCCGACTCCCGGGGAAACTCACCGAGGGTCGGCGTGGACATGCGATCGCAGACCCTAACGCTGAGCTGGCACTCCGGATGGCAACTGCGTCATGGTCGGCGTCAGTGTTGCCGCACAGTCGGATAGCGAGTTCGAGTTCGGTGCCTCGGTGAACAATGGTTCGATTGGCGTCGAACCAACCGGCCGGATTGTCGGACGTATCAGCCTTCTTGCTCTGCCAGTGCGGCCGTTGTCAGGGTGAGGTGTCGAGTCAATATGTCGGCTGCGGTGTCGGGGTCGCGGGCCAGCGCCGCCTCCTCCAGTCGGCGATGCTCGTCGGTGCCGTCCCGGTCCGGGTTGCGGTGCGCCGACCAGCGGCGGGCCAGCTCGCTCGCGATCCACATCCGGTCGAAGGTTTCCAGCAGGACGGGGTTGCCGCATCCCTCTAGCAGAGTGCGGTGGAAGAGCCGATGCGCCTCGGCCCATGCCTCGCTGTAGTACTCGCCGTCTTCCGGGGTGAATGCCGGCGTGCGCGCCAACCGGTGGTGGGCGGCTCGGACGTCGCCCTCCCAATTGATGTCACCACGTTCGATCGACATGCGTAGCAGGACCGGTTCGATGGCCCGGCGGGCCTCGCCGATCTGCTGCCAGCGCTGATCGGAAAAAGCTGGGACCGCGAAGCCGCGATTGGTCAGCCGCTCGGCCAGACCCTCACCAACCAGCCGCACCAGCGCCTCACGCACCACAGCCAGGCTCACACCGCATTGCCGGGATAGATCCTGCGGCTTGAGCGCGTCGCCGGGCGCGTACTCACCGCGCATGATCGCGTTCCGCAAGTGTGCGTAGACCTGCTCGGAAAGCATCTGCTTCTCCGGCGAGGTCGGGGTGTGAACTGTCCGAGTCATAATCCGATCATAGACGATTTGCAAAATCATCGATTATTTCTGATATCGTCGATCTTGCATGTTCGGCACGACCCGAAAGGCGCGACAAGATGAGCGCAAACAATCCCTTCGCCCGCCTCCACGAGGCAGCCTCATTCACGGTCACCAGCACCACGGTGAGCGATGGCGCCGCCTGGCAACCCGCACAGTGGTCCTCCGGCACCCCCGGCGGCAAAGACGTTTCCCCGCAACTGAGTTGGAGTGGCGCCCCAGCGGGCACCAAGAGCTACGCCGTTACCGTGTACGACCCCGACGCCCCCACCGGCTCCGGCTTCTGGCACTGGGCTGTCGCCAACATCCCGGCGACGACCACGAGCCTGCCCGAGGGCGCCGGAGACGACGCGGGCATCGGTTTGCCGGTCGGCTCCTTCCAATTGCCGAACGACGCGCGCCTACCTCGATACATCGGTGCGGCACCGCCGGCAGGGCACGGTAGGCACCGCTATTTCGTCACCGTGCACGCCCTGGATGTGGACGACATCGGCATCGCCTCCGACTCAACGCCGGCTCTGCTCGGGTTCACTATCGCCGGCCACATCCTGGGCAGGGCGACGCTCGTCGCCACGGCGGAGACAATGCAGTGAATTCCGTTCGAGGTGCCGGTTCCGCCACCAACCGCGGATTCGTCGTCATGCGCGGCTTCTAGTGGCCGAGTCGATCCCCTGCGAAATCGAGATCGTTCGTCGCTCGCGGCGCGACGGCGACGCCATCGTCCGCTGGGTCGAGGTCACCGTGAACGGCATACCGATGCCCGCCACCGGCGAGCCGCGCGTCGTGCACACGCCTCTCGGCACGCACGTCACGCTCGACCTGACCGCCACTTCGGTCAGCATCCGGACCCAGGACGGGAAATGAGACTGCAAGGAAAGGTTATGAGCGACAACGATATCGATCGCATGGTCGATCGCACTGTGCTGATCACGGGCGCGACGGACGGCCTCGGTCGGGAACTCGCGGTGCGACTCGGCGCCGCGGGTGCCCGGCTGATTCTGCACGGCCGCAACCCCGATCGGGCCGCGGCGCTCGCAGCTGAGGTGACGGCCGCGAGCGGGCCCGTGCCGGAGATCGTCCTGGCCGACTTGTCGCGGCTCGCGGAGGTGGACCGGCTGGCCGACGAGATCATCGCCCGCACTTCGCGATTGGATGTGCTGGTGAACAATGCCGGCACCGGCGGCCAGCCGAACGGGAGACGCGAACTCAGCGCCGACGGCAACGAATTGCTGTGGGCGGTCAACCATCTGGCCCCGTATCGGCTGACGCGTCGGCTGCTTCCGCTGCTGAGGGCATCGGCTCCGGCGCGGGTGGTGAACGTGGCCTCCGCCGGGCAGCAGGAGATCAACTTCGACGATCCGAACCTCGAGCACGACTACGACGTGTTCACCGCGTACTGCCGCGCCAAGCTGGCGATGATCATGGCGACCATCGAGTACGCCGAGGAACTCGACGGGACCGGTGTCACGGTGAACGCCCTGCACCCGGCCACACTCATGGCGACGACCATGGTGCTGGAATCTGGAGTCACGCCGATCAGCACGGTCGCCGAGGGCGCGGATGCCACTCTCCGGCTGATCTGCGATCCGGGCCTGTCCCAGACGACGGGCCGGTATTTCAACGGCACCAGCCAGAGCCGTCCGCACGCGCAGGCCGACGATCCGAAGGCACGCCGTCGCCTGCTCGAAATCAGTGACACCGCAGTCGTTTCGGCGGTGGGCTGAGGCGGTGGGCGGTGTGGCTCTGCCACGGGACGGTCTGGCCGTGCGACGTTACGGATTGCTGTCCGGCTGCGGTAGCTGCTGACGTAGCACCCTGTCGACGATCGTCTCGATGTACGCTCGGTCGATGTCGAGGCCGGCGAACAGCCGCCGGTACATCAGCGGGCCGGCGAGCTGGTCGATGACCAGCTGGATGTCGGTATCCGGCGGGAGCTCGCCGCTGGTGACAGCGGCCTGGAGGATTGCCTGAAATCCGGCGATACCGGACCGGAAGAGAGTTTCCTTGAGCGCGGCGAAGGCCGGATCGAACGGCGCCCGCTCCAGCACCGCGCGCATGGTGTGTTCGCTGGCCGGATCACCGAGCAACTGCCGCAGCCCGTCGAGCTCTCC
>NZ_BAGN01000179.1 GCF_000308835.1 Nocardia vinacea NBRC 16497
ACCCCCAAGGAGTAGTGTTCAGGGCGTAGCAATTCCGTGACGGCAGCGTGCTCGGGAAGGGTGTGGAGGCAGGATGAAACTGATCGATCGGGTGTCGGCCATCAACTGGAATCGGGTGCCCGACGAGAAGGATGCCGAGGTCTGGGATCGCCTGACCGGCAACTTCTGGCTGCCCGAGAAGGTGCCGGTGTCCAACGACATCCCGTCGTGGAACACCCTCACCGCCGACGAGAAGCAACTGACCATGCGGGTCTTCACCGGCCTGACGCTGCTGGACACGATCCAGGGCACGGTCGGCGCGGTGAGCCTGATCCCGGACGCCGTGACGCCGCACGAGGAGGCGGTGCTCACCAATATCGCGTTCATGGAGTCGGTGCACGCCAAGAGCTACAGCTCGATCTTCTCCACGCTGTGCTCCACCCGCGAGATCGATGACGCGTTCCGCTGGTCGGAAGAGAACCGAAACTTGCAGCGCAAGGCCGAGATCGTGCTGGAGTACTACCGCGGCGACGATCCGCTCAAGCGCAAGGTGGCCTCCACCCTGCTGGAGAGCTTCCTGTTCTACTCCGGCTTCTACCTGCCGATGTACTGGTCCTCGCGGGCCAAGCTCACCAACACCGCCGACCTGATCCGCCTGATCATCCGCGACGAAGCGGTGCACGGCTACTACATCGGTTACAAGTACCAGAAGGGTCTGGAACTGCTCAGCCAGGCCGAACGCGACGACCTCAAGAACTACACCTTCGAGCTGCTCTTCGAGCTCTACGACAACGAGGTCGAATACACCCAGGATCTCTACGACGAGGTCGGCCTCACCGAGGACGTCAAGAAGTTCCTGCGCTACAACGCCAACAAAGCACTGATGAACCTCGGCTACGAAGGCTTGTTCCCCAAGGACGAAACCGAAGTCAACCCGGCCATCCTCTCGGCCCTGTCCCCCAACGCCGACGAGAACCACGACTTCTTCTCCGGCTCCGGCTCCAGTTACGTCATCGGTAAGGCCGTCAATACCGAAGACGAAGACTGGGAGTTCTGAAACCCCCACGCCCACAATGAAATCCGGCTCGGTCCGCAGGGACCGAGCCGGATTTCTGTCTTCGCCTCAGATGCCGAGGACCAGTTTGGCGGTGGTGAAGTAGATGATGAGGCCGGTGGCGTCGACCAGGGTGGTGACCATCGGGGCCGAGACGACCGCCGGATCGATGCGGAATCGCTTGGCGAGCAATGGCATGGTGCCGCCGATGGTCGCGGCCCAGCCGCAGATGATCACCAGGGTGATGCCGACGACCAGTGCGGTGCCCGGATCGACGAACAGCGCGCCGATGGCGACGCCCGCGGTGGCCAGCATGGTGCCGAGCACCAGGCCGACACGGCATTCGCGCCAGATCACCTTGAACAGGTCGGAGCCGCGCACCTCGCCGACGGCCAGCGCACGCACACATGCGGTCGCCGCCTGCGCACCCGCATTCCCGCCCGCGCCGATGAGCAGCGGGATGAACAGCGCCAAGTGCGCCGCCTGCTGCAGGGTGCCCTCGAAGAAATCGGTGACGCTGACCGTCAAGGTGGCCGCGAACAGCAACAGCAGCAACCACAGTGCGCGGTAGCGGGCCAGCTGGAACACCTTGGCCGCCATATAGTGGCCCTCCCACGGTGCCGAACCCGCCTGCTTGGCGACGTCCTCACTGTCGGCGGCCTCGATGACCTCTACGGCGTCATCGATGGTGAGCAGTCCGACCAGCCGGTCCTCGCTGTCGACGACCGGCAGATTGATGACATTGGTTTCGCGCATCAGCCGCGCCGCCTTCTCGGCGGAGTCGGTCGCGCGCACGAATGTCGGTTCGGTGACGACCAGATCCGACACCATGGTCTCGGGACGGCTCAGTACGAGCTCACGCAGTTCGACAATCCCGGTGAGTCGGCGACCGGCGTCGACGACGGGCAGCGTGTACACCGTTTCGGCATTGATGCCCTTGATCCGTACCGTCTGCAGTGCGTCGGGCACGCTCAGATTGCGCGGCAGCGCAACGACTTCCGGCGTCATGTACAGCCCGACCGAACCCTCCGGATAGCCGAGCAACGAAGCGGTCATCCGGCGTTCGCGCGCGCTCAGTCCGGCCAACACCTTCTTGGCGACCTTGGCCGGCGCCTCGCGCAGCATCCTGGCGCGGTCGTCGGGATCCATCGCCTCGACCAGATCGCGGAAGCTCTGATCACGCAGCCCCTCCAGAATCTGTTGCTGGTCAACGGGTTCGAGCTCCTCGAAGACGGCGAGCGCCAGATCCTTGTCGAGGAGACGGAAGGCGACGCCCGCCTGGACGGCGTCCATGCGTGCGAGTTCATCCGCTATGACATGCGGCTGTTGGTTGTCGAGCCAGTCGAGTGCGGCGTCGACACGATGGGTGTCCACGATGTCCTGCAGGGAGGCGGACAGCGTCGGACGTGCTTCGATGAGATCGGTCTGCGACATGGGAGGTCCTCAGCACACGGCAAGTAAGCGAGTGAATCGAAAAACGAAGTCACACCGCGGGCACCAACCCCGGGACCGACAACTACAGGACGGTTTTACGAAGGGGCGGCGCCGCGCGGCCTTCGACTGGGAGGTTCGCTGCGCATCGCAACCCCACCTCCTCAACGCCGCCACAGGCCGTCACCACTGCGGATTTCTCGAATGCGGCGCCCGGATCGGGCCGACCGCACAGCTTCCGGTTGAAGGATACATGCGGTGACGCGGGTGTTCACACTCGAATCGCGTAAAGACCGACGATATCTGGCTCGAATATGACCGGACCCACATCCGGTGTCAGGATGTCAACGTGGCGCCGACGGCGATCTCGACATCGGGCCAGGTCGGCGTGTGCTCCATCCACTCTGGTACCGGCGCCTCCTGCACACCGAACAGATACAGATGCGGTACGAGATCACGCAGGGCCTGATGCACCTCCAGGCGGTCGTCGATCATGTGCGTGATCCCCAATTCCGCGCAGTGCTTCGCCTTATCCGCCCTTGCCCGGCAGAACCGCACATTGCCCTTCGGCACGCCCGTCCGGGCGTAGAACTCGTGGTGGTCGAGCCACTGCAGGGTGCGCTCCTGAACCCGGGGCCCGCATTTCGAGATGACCCATGCCTGGCCGTCGAACCGGCGCACCAACCGCGCCAATACCTCGAACGCGTCGGCACTCGGCGGCGATGCCAGCGCCTGCTCGATTCCCCCCGATAGAAATACGGTGTCCGCAGCGCCCGTCGCGAAGGCCGCCCCCTGGATGACCCGGCCGAAGTCGATGCCGAGTCGCTGTTGTCTTTCTTTGTTCATCGACCTTCAGCATGACCCGGAGCGCACCGCGCCGCCAACGAATTTTCCGGCCAGCAGGAGATTCGACGCAGGCCGAGCCGAACTCTGCACCAATTATGGGAGGCCCGCGAGGATCGTTGCGGCTGAACTTACCCACCCCGCCGGCTCCGCCGGCTGCCATCCCCTAAGTTCGGTGAAAACATACGAAGGAGAGATCTGTGCGCTTCGGCATCTTCATTCCACAGGGGTGGCGGCTGGATTTGGTCGATATCGACCCGGCGGCGCAGTGGGGGGTGATGCGCGATCTCGCCCAGCGGGCGGATGCCGGAGATACCTGGGAATCGCTATGGGTGTACGACCACTTCCACACGGTGCCGGCGCCGACCGAGGAGGCGACGCACGAGGCGTGGACGCTGATGGCGGCGTTCGCGGCCACCACATCACGCATTCGGCTGGGGCAGATGTGTACCGCGATCAGCTACCGCAATCCGGCATATCTGGCCAAGGTCGCCGCGACCACGGATCTGATCTCCGGCGGCCGGGTCGAGATGGGTATCGGCGGCGGCTGGTACGAACACGAGTGGCGCGCTTACGGTTACGGGTTTCCGTCGGCGGGTGAGCGGCTCGGGCGGCTCGACGAGGGCATACAGATCTTCCGCCAAGCTTGGACCGAGGGCAAAGCCACGCTGGACGGTAGGTACTACCAGGTCGATGGTGCGATCGTGCGGCCACTTCCATTGCAGGAAGGCGGTATTCCGATCTGGGTCGCGGGCGGTGGTGAGAAGAAAACGCTGCGAATCGCGGCAAAGTACGCCCAATACACCAACTTCAGTGGCGCACCCGAGGAATTCACCCACAAGTCCGAGATCCTGCGCGCGCACTGCGCCGAGGTGGGCACCGATTTCGATGCCATCGTGCGCTCCTCGAACTTCAACGCGGTCATTGGATCCACCGAAGCCGAAGTAGCACAACGCCTTTCGGCCCTGCAGGCCCGCTTGGCCACGGTGATCAGCGACGAACAGGCCAAATCCTTCGTCGACGGCATACTCCACACCTCCCCCGCCGTCGGCACCCCCGAACAGATCACCGAGCGCCTGTCCGCCGTCGGTGACCTCGGCCTCGGCTACGCCATCTTCAACTTCCCCGAAGCCGCCTACGACACCAGCGGAATCGACCTCTTCGAACGCGAAATAGCCCCAGCCCTGCGGTAACCGCTCGAGGTCCGCAGGCCGCCGCGCCTGCGGACCTCGGACTTCCCACCACTGGGACCGCTGACACAATGATCGGCGATCAGCTCACGACTCCAGCCAGGAGAGCCGAAAGAGGCGGTCGCGCAACGCCGGACCGCCCCTTTCGGACATCGACTACAGCATGCAGGAGACGCAGCCCTCGACTTCGGTTCCCTCCAAAGCCATTTGACGCAGGCGGATGTAGTAGAGGGTTTTGATGCCCTTGCGCCAGGCGTAGATCTGGGCGCGGTTGAGGTCGCGGGTGGTGGCGGTGTCCTTGAAGAAGAGGGTCAGCGACAGGCCCTGGTCCACGTGCTGGGTGGCGGCGGCGTAGGTGTCGATGATCTTCTCGTAGCCGATTTCGTAGGCGTCGTCGTAGTACTCGAGGTTGTCGTTGTCGAGGTAGGGCGCCGGGTAGTAGACGCGGCCGATCTTGCCTTCCTTGCGGATCTCGATCTTCGACGCCACCGGGTGGATCGAGCTGGTGGAGTGGTTGATGTAGGAGATCGAGCCGGTCGGCGGGACGGCCTGCAGGTTCTGATTGTAGATGCCGTACTCCATGACCGAGGCCTTCAGCTCACGCCAATCGTCCTGGGTCGGAATGTGCACGCCCGCATCGGCGAACAGCTGCGCGATCCGTTCGGTCTTCGGCTCCCACACCTGATCGGTGTACTTGTCGAAGTACTCACCGGAGGCGTACTTGGATTCGGGGAAGCCGCCGAAGTATGCGCCGCGCTCCTTCGCGATCAGGTTCGAGGCCCGAATCGCGTGGTACACCACGGTATAGAAGTAGATATTGGTGAAGTCGATACCCTCTTCGGACCCGTAGTGCACCCGCTCACGGGCCAGATACCCGTGCAGGTTCATCTGGCCGAGGCCGATCGCGTGGGATTCGTTGTTGCCCTGCTCGATCGAGGGCACCGAGTAGATATGCGTCTGATCCGATACCGCGGTCAGCGCCCGGATCGCCACCTCGATGGTCCGCGCGAAGTCGGGTGAATCCATCGTCTTGGCGATGTTCAACGAGCCGAGATTGCACGAAATGTCCTTGCCCACCTTGGCATAGGAAAGATCGTCGTTGAACAGCGACGGTGTCGACACCTGCAGGATCTCCGAGCACAGATTCGAGTGCGTGATCTTGCCCGCGATCGGATTGGCCCGGTTCACCGTGTCCTCGAACATGATGTACGGGTAACCGGATTCGAACTGCAGCTCGGCAATGGTCTGGAAGAACTCGCGCGCCTTGATCTTCGACTTGCGGATGCGCTTGTCGTCGACCATCTCGTAGTACTTCTCGGTGACATTGATATCGGCGAACGGCACTCCGTAGATGCGCTCCACGTCGTACGGCGAGAAGAGGTACATATCCTCGTTCTTCTTCGCCAGTTCGAAGGTGATGTCCGGGATCACCACACCCAGGGACAGTGTCTTGATGCGGATCTTCTCGTCCGCGTTCTCCCGCTTGGTATCCAGGAACCGGTAGATGTCCGGGTGGTGCGCATGCAGATACACCGCGCCCGCACCCTGTCGCGCACCGAGCTGGTTGGCGTAGGAGAACGAATCCTCGAGCAGCTTCATGATCGGGATGACACCCGAGCTCTGGTTCTCGATCTTCTTGATCGGCGCACCGTGCTCACGAATATTGGTGAGCAGCAGGGCGACTCCGCCACCGCGCTTGGACAGCTGCAGCGCCGAGTTGATGGAGCGCCCGATCGACTCCATGTTGTCCTCGATGCGCAGCAGGAAGCAAGACACCGGTTCGCCGCGCTGCTTCTTACCCGAGTTGAGGAAGGTCGGGGTGGCGGGCTGAAAGCGCCCGTCGATGATCTCGTCGACCAGCTTGCCCGCGAGCACCTCGTCACCGGCCGCCAGCGTCAGCGCCACCATGCAAACCCGGTCCTCGAACCGCTCCAGGTAGCGCTTACCGTCGAAGGTCTTGAGCGTGTAGGAGGTGTAGTACTTGAACGCGCCGAGGAAGGTCGGGAACCGGAACTTCTTGGCGTAGGCCTGTTTGAACAGCGTCTTGATGAACGCGCGGCTGTACTGCTCGAGAACCTCTGCCTCGTAATAGTTCTCGTCGACCAGGTAGTCCAACTTCTCGTCCAGATTGTGGAAGAAGACGGTGTTCTGGTTGACGTGCTGCAGGAAGTACTGGTGCGCGGCCTCACGGTCCTTGTCGAACTGGATCTTGCCGTCGGCACCGTATAGGTTCAGCATCGCGTTGAGGGCGTGGTAATCCATGACCTCGCCCGCCTCGGCGGTACGGACCGGGGGCTGCTCTAAGCGAGCCGTTTTGCCGGTCGGTGCTGTTGTTGCTGTTGCCAAAACAATCCCAATCCCTCTCGGACGCGCTCGACGTCCTCAGCGGTTCCCATGAGTTCGAAGCGATACAGGTAGGGCACCCCGCACTTACGCGAGATCACCTCGCCCGCATAGCAATAGGTATCGCCGAAGTTCGTGTTGCCCGCCGCGACGACGCCGCGCAGCAGCGCACGGTTGTGCGGATCGTTGAGGAACTTGGCGACCTGCCGCGGCACGAAATCCTTATCGGATCTGTTTCCCCCCAGTACGTGCCGACCGCCCCCGTAAGTGGGGACGATCAGCACGAATGGTTCGTCTACGCGCAGCGAGTCAGCGGTGTGCAGTGGTATGCGAGTCGCCGGGAGTCCCAGCTTCTCGACGAAACGGTGCGTATTCTCCGAGGCACTGGAGAAGTAGACCAGCGCTGCCCCTGTAGACATGGCCACCTCCTCCCCCTTCCATCGGATACACCGGAAAGCAGGCGATCAGGCCGCCACAGTCGCGAGCGACTTGATGCGGTCGGGCCGGAAGCCGGACCAGTGGTCCTCACCGGCGACGACGACCGGAGCCTGCAGGTAACCCAGCGCCATGACGTAGTCACGCGCCTCGTCGTTCTCGGAGATGTCGATGACTTCGTAGTCCACCCCGGCCTTGTCGAGCGCCTTGTAGGTGGCATTGCACTGGACGCAAGCGGGCTTGGTGTACACGGTGATGGTCATTGATGTCCCTCTCTCCTATGCCTGATCCACAGCCTGTGATCCGTATGCTGACCGTTGCGAGCGACCTGCAAGCAGTCGCTAGCGGCGCTTTGATCCGACTACGCTGCGCAAACTCCTGGAGCCGTACCTGAAACCCCTGCTCAGCCGCTCGCGGCCGAAGCTGATCTCATCCCGTCTTCCAGTACCGAAGACACTACACCTAGTGGCCGACAGAGTCATAAAACACGACATGTTGCGAGTCACAAAGATGAAATTCCCAAGCGGTAAGTACCTGGACGCTCGATTCGCAACCCGACACAACAGTGGCGCAGATCACAATTTCGTACCGTAGCGCCCTTCCAGCAAACTTCTTTCGGCGAACGAAAAAGGGCCGCCCCCGCACTCCACGGATGGAGCCCGGGGGCGACCCTGCCGGTAGGACTCGACGCTTAGGCGGACACCAGTTCGCCGGTCGCCTGAACCAGTTCGTGCACGGTCGCGCCGAGCTGCGTCAGCGCCTCGGCATCGTCGCGCGGATGCGACTCGGCGAACCGCTCACCGAAGCCGGCGAAGTGCAGGTGAGCGGTCTCGACAACCCGGGCGCCCGCGACGCCGAGCGCCTTGACCACATCGCCGTGCGCCCACTTGGCCGCATTCGGGCTGATCGAACCACTGACCACCGCGACCGGTCGATCCTTGAGCGCGCCTGCGCCATACGGACGCGAGGCCCAGTCGATGGCGTTCTTCAGTACGGCGGGGATGCTGCCGTTGTATTCGGGCGTCACCAGGAGCAGACCGTCGGATACGGCGACCGCGTCACGCAGCGCCTGCGCGGCGGCGGGCACAGAGCCGGGCACGTCGAGATCCTCGTTATAGAACGGGATATCGGCGAGGCCTTCGTAGATGGTGATCTCGACACCCTCCGGCGCGGTCTGCACCGCGGCCTCGGCGAGCCTGCGGTTGATCGATGCGACCCGAAGGCTGCCGACAAGAGTAAGGATCCGAGTCTGGGTCATGGCGTCTCCTGGTGTACTGAATGTGGTGTCCGAACTTCTGCCTACACTAACCGGACCATGGTCCGATTCCATTCCCGGGAGAACCGCGAGAGGCCTGTGAGCTACAGCACATCCATGCCGGACGGAATGATGCCCGAGCGACCGCTGCTCGGTGTCGGTGCGCCCCTGCCCGGAAATCACGAACGCGCCGATGCCGCGCGCAACCGCCAGTTACTCCTGGACGCGGCGCAGGAGATCGTGCGCGAACAAGGTGTGGACAGCCTCACGATGGACGCGCTCGCCAAGCGAGCCGGCGTCGGCAAGGGCACCGTCTTCCGACGGTTCGGCAGCAGGTCGGGGCTGCTGCGCGCGCTCTTGGACCACGCCGAGCGAAAGTTCCAGGAAGAGTTCATGTTCGGACCGCCGCCGATGGGACCCGGTGCACCGGCGGTGGAGCGACTGGTCGCCTTCGGCCGGGCCCGGCTACTCGATATCGAGGTCGCGGGCGAACTGCATCGCGCCGCGGAAATCGGCGAGGCGGGCGACCGCTTCACCGGCCCACCCTACGGACTGCTGCGCGCGCACGTGACGATGCTGCTGCGGCAGGCGCGGATCGACGGCGATGTCGTACTGGTCGCCGATGGTCTGCTCGGCCTGCTCGGCGCCGCATTGGTGATGCATCAGATGCATGTCCTCGGTTACGACCGATGTCAGATCGGCGACAACTGGGAGGCGTTCGTTCGGCGGGTTGTCATCTCGGCGCGGCCAGTAGAGTGATGCGTCATGGGGAACCTGCGTGAACAGATCATCGCCGAGTTGGGCGTCCAGTCGAATATCGAACCGAAGCTCGAAGTGCGGCGCCGGGTCGATTTCCTCAAGGACTATCTGAGCGCAAGTCCCGCACGAGGTTTCGTACTCGGCATCAGCGGTGGTCAGGACAGCGCGCTGACCGGACGACTGTGCCAGCTCGCGGTCGAGGAACTGCGTGCCGACGGCGCTGACGCCGCCTTCCTCGCGGTGCGACTGCCCTACGGTGTGCAGGCCGACGAGGCCGATGCTCGGATCGCCCTGCGGTTCATCCAGCCCGACCGCTCGGTGGTGGTAAATATCCGCCCCGGCGCCAATGCCGTTGCCGCCGAGGTGGCCTCGGCGCTGCAGACCGATAAGCTGCGCGATTTCGTGCGCGGCAATGTCAAGGCCCGCGAACGCATGGTGACCCAGTACGCCATCGCCGGTCAGGAAAATATGCTCGTCGTCGGCACCGATCACGCGGCCGAGGCGGTCACCGGCTTCTTCACCAAATTCGGCGACGGCGGCGTCGACATCACGCCGCTGACCGGCCTCACCAAGCGCCAGGGCGCGGCGCTGCTGCAGGAACTCGGCGCACCGTCGAGCATCTGGTCCAAGGTGCCGACCGCCGATCTCGAGGACGATCGCCCGGCCCTGCCCGACGAGGAGGCGCTCGGCCTGCGCTACAGCGAGATCGATGACTATCTGGAGGGCGAGGACGTCACGCCCGAGGTCGCCCAGAAGCTCGAGACGATCTTCCTGAACACTCGCCACAAGCGCACCGTCCCGGTCACGCCGCTCGATACCTGGTGGCGCTGACTACTTCCGGTCCGGAGTCTCCAGCAGCCTGCGATGCAGTTCCTTGGTCATCTCGTGGATCGCCCTGGTCAGTTCGGTATTGGTCTTGAGCTCCAACTCCTGCTCGTTGAAGTCGTGATCGGCCTTCATCTGCTGGAACTCGGCCTGCCGATTCTGGCCGATCATCACGAAGGTGGACAGGAATATCGCCTCCAGGGAGACGACCAGGGTCAGCGTCGGCCATGGACTCTGTTCGGCCCAGATCATCCAGATAGCGAAACCGATGGCGTGGATGTAGACGAACCGCATCGACCCGGCGAACTTCGTGATCCAGTCCGCCACCCGCAGTTGCAGACTCCCGCCCCGCACTTCGTGGAACCGCACCACCGCGGGGTGCTGCGCAGGTACCTGATTCGACGACTGGGACATATCGACGCGACTCCTGATCCGGTCCGGCGAACTGTATTGGCGCAGATGCTAGCCCGGTCGACGAGCGCCTACGTGCCCACGCACACCGTCAGCCGCCCGCGAAGGGTGGCAGGACATCGACGCGCGGGGTCAGTGCGACCGACGGGTCGCGGGTGAGTTCGTCGCCGACGAGGTAGGCACAGACGGCGAGCATCTTGTCGAGGTCGGGACCGTAGCACTCGGCGAGGGTGGTGCGCAGGTCGGCGACGGTGGCGTCGGCCGGAAAGTCCAGGGTCTCCCGGTCCTTGCCGACGACATCGGCAATCGCGGCGAAGTAGCGGATCTCAACCACCGATGGCTCCCATCGTGCGTTCCGGCGGGACGAAATCCTCGGCATCTATTCCGTGTCCCGCCCATTTGTTCCACATGGCGCCGCGCCAGATGGTCGCGATCTCCTGGTCGTCTGCGCCCGTCCGCAGTGCTCGGCGCACATCGAATTCCTGATCGCTGAACAGGCACGACCGCAGCATGCCGTCGGCGGTGAGCCGGGTCCGATCGCAGGTGTCGCAGAATTTGCGGGTCACCGTGGCGATGATGCCGACCGCCGCCGGACCGCCGTCGACGAGCCACTTCTCCGCCGGGGCGGCGGGATCCGATCGGCCGACCTCGGTCAGCGTGAACCGGGTACCGAGCACGTCGAGCAGTTCGGCCGCGGTCACCATATTGGCGCGGGCCCATTCGTGATCGGCGTCCAGCGGCATCTCCTCGATGAACCGCAGTTCACAGCCCTCGTCCAGACACCAGCGCAGCAGATCCGGCGCACCGGCGAGAGTGTCGCGCATCAGTACGGCATTGATCTTCATCGGCGCCAGTCCGGCATCCCTGGCCGCGCGGATACCCGCGAAAACGGATTCGAGCCGATCGCGGCGGGTCAGGCGGGCGAAGCCGAGCCGATCCACGGTATCCAGTGAGACATTCACCCGGCTCAGCCCGGCGGCCGCGAGACCGCGGGCCCGATGGGCGAGTCCGACGCCATTGGTCGTCATGGACAGCGGGACCTCGGGCACCCGCTCGTGACAGCCCGCGATGATCCGCTCGAGGTCGCGGCGTAGCAGCGGCTCACCACCGGTGAACCTGACCTCACGCACCCCCAATTCCCGCACCGCGAGCGTGACGAGCCGCACAATTTCCTCGACCGTCAGCAGTTCGTCCTGCGGAATCGCGGGCAGGCCCTCCTCGGGCATGCAGTAGGTACATCGCAGCGAACACTTCTCGGTGATCGATACGCGCAGATCGCGTGCGGTGCGCCCGAATCGATCAACCAGGTACGGCGTGTCGGGCCGTCCATCGAGTGAGGGCAGCCTGGACCGCACGGCGGGAATCCCCATCTCGACCAGCGTCACAAGTCCATTATGACCGGTCCGCACGTGGTGCCCATGGGCGGACCGCACCATCTCGAGCTCACAAACCCCGAGTTCAGCGGGTGAGCGTTCGTGCGATACGACAAGAGAACTCGCTACTGCTGGGCGATTAGGCTGGCCGTATGACCTCGCGTGCCGACACCTCCGGTGGCCACCGGCCCAGCCCGCCCGCCACCGCCCGGTCCGTCGACGCCTACCGGGACACCATCGAGGCGCTGCTGCGCCCGCTGGCCGCCCGCGCGGTCGAATCCGTCGCGGTACCGTCGGCGCTGGGCCGACAGCTGGCCGACGATATCCACGCGCCGGTCGACCTGCCGGTGTTCCGCAACTCGGCGATGGACGGCTATGCGGTGCGTGCCGAATCGGTGGTGGTCACTCCGGTGACGCTGCCGCTGGTCGGTGTGGTCGCGGCGGGTGCGGCCGGACAGGCGCCGTTGCCGCCCGGCGCCGCGATGAAGGTGATGACCGGTGCGCCGATTCCGCCCGGCGCCGATTGTGTGGTGCCGGTGGAGGATGTGCACAGCGATGACGCGACGGTGACCGTCGAGCGGGGTCGCACCGCGGGTGAGTTCGTGCGCGAACCGGGCACCGATGTGCGCACCGGTGCGCTGCTGGCTCGCGCGGGCACCACGCTGGCACCCCGCCACATTGCCGCGCTGGCCGCGGTCGGACTGTCGAATGTGCCGGTATTCCAACCTATTCGGGCGGCGGTCATCACCACCGGTGACGAATTGGTTGCCGCCGGAACGCCATTGCGTCCCGGCCAGATCTACAACTCCAACGGTATCGCGCTCGCGGCCGCGCTCAGCGCCAACGGCGTCGGCGTCGTGTCGGTGGAGCACAGCACCGACGATCCGGCGAAATTCCGCGCATTGCTTTCTACCGCAACGAAATCCGCCGATATCGTGTTTACCTCCGGCGGGGTGTCCAAGGGCGACTTCGAGGTGGTCAAGGATGTATTGCAACCGCTGGGCGGTGAATTCGGCTCGGTCGCGGTGCAACCCGGTGGGCCGCAAGGCCTTACCGTCGTCGACGGCGTGCCGGTGCTGAGCTTTCCCGGCAATCCGGTGAGCACCATGGTGTCGTTCGAGGTATTCGCGCGGCCGATGCTGCGCCGCATCGCGGGCCTGCCCGAGGTGGAGATCTACGAAGTACCGCTGCGCGATGCGGTGCGCTCCCCCGAGGGACGACGCCAATTCCTGCGCGGTCAACTGGTACGCGACGACGCCGCGGCGCCCGGATTGCATCGTAGGCCGACGGCCGTCGAGGTCGCCTCCGGACCCGGTTCGCATCTCATCGCGGGCATGGCCTGGGCGGATGTATTGATCGATGTGCCCGCCGAGGTCACCTCGCTGCCGGTCGGCGCACCTGTGCGAGTGTGGTCGCTATGAGTGAGTTGTCCCATGTCGACCGGGAAGGTCGCGCCCGCATGGTCGATGTGAGCGCGAAGTCCGACACCACTCGGATCGCGGTCGCGGCCGGTGAGCTGCGGACCACCGCCGAAGTGGTCGCGCTGGTGCGGGCCGACGATATGCCGAAGGCCGATGTGCTCTCGACCGCGCGAATCGCCGGTATCGCGGGTGCGAAGAAAACCTCCGAACTCATTCCGCTGTGCCATCAGCTGGCGTTGTCCTCGGTGAAGGTCGAATTCGGCTTCACCGAAGACACCATCACGATCGAGGCGAGCGCGAAAACCAAGGGCCC
Organism: Nocardia vinacea NBRC 16497; assembly: GCF_000308835.1. GTDB lineage: Bacteria > Actinomycetota > Actinomycetes > Mycobacteriales > Mycobacteriaceae > Nocardia > Nocardia vinacea. The sequence continues at coordinate 13,633 of NZ_BAGN01000179.1, forward strand.
CACCGGCGTCGAGATGGAAGCGCTGACCGCGGTGGCGGTGGCCGGGCTCACCCTGCACGACATGGTCAAGGCGGTCGATCCCGCGGCGACGCTCAACGGCGTCCGGTTGCTCACCAAAGAGGGTGGCAAACACGGACATTGGGAGCGACCCGCAGAGCAGGCCCCGATGGACATCCCCACGCTCGCCGAAGAACCCGAGGCAACGGAAGACATTTCGCCGGAACAGATCTCGGAATCCGACCAACTCTCCGCCGTCGTCCTGGTCGCCTCCACCAGAGCCGCGTGCGGCACCCGGGTCGACACCACCGGTCCCGTGCTCGCGGAATGGCTTGGCGGACTCGGCTTCTCGGTGCGCGGCCCGCTGATCTACGCCGACGCCGAAATCGACATCGGCTTGGCCGACGCGCTGCGGTTCGAGCCGTCGCTGGTGATCAGCACCGGCGGCACCGGCGCCTCCCCGACCGATGCGACGCCCGAGGCGACGCTGGCCGTCCTGGATCGCGAATTACCCGGTGTCGCAGAGGCGATTCGGCAACGCGGCACCGCGAAATTCCCACTGGCCGCGCTCAGTCGCGGCGTGGCCGGACTGGCGGGTCGATCGGTGGTGGTGAATCTGCCCGGCTCCCCCGGCGGCGTCAAAGACGGTATGGCGGTGCTCGAACCGCTGCTGGATCATCTGCTCGCGCAAGTAGCCGGAGGCGGCAACCATGACAACAAGTGAATTCGCGGCCGTACGCCTGGCCGGTATCAGCGATCAGCCACTGGATCCGGCGGCGGTCGAGGCGGCGGTAACCGGACCGGAGCACGGCGCCGTAGTGGTTTTCACCGGCAAGGTGCGCAATCACGATGGCGGACAAGCAGTTTCCGCTTTGGAATATTCGGCGCATCCGGAAGCTGAACGATTCCTGCGAAATTGCTGTGCGGAACTCGCCGAGCGCTCCGGACTCCCGGTCGCGGCCGTCCACCGAATCGGTCAGTTGACCGTCGGCGATCTCGCGATCGTCGTCGCGGTCGCCGCCCCGCACCGCGCCGAAGCATTCACCACCTGTGCGGAATTGGTGGATCGGATCAAACACGAAGTGCCGATCTGGAAGCGCCAACTCTTCGCCGACGGACTCTCGGAATGGGTCAACGCCTGCGGGTAAAGCCCCATTGCCTGTGAATAACCGCGACGCGAGCGCCTGCTGTTGTTACCCGAAACAACACTGTGACGCGAATTCAGTGACGATTCAATAGGCGCGGGATAGCGTTCTCCCGCAGGTACGTCGATCCGCGGTAGGAGGGGCGCATTGGGAACCGATCAGGTACTGCTGCACAGATTCGTCATCTCGCAGCTCACGGATGCCGGGCTGGATCGCGATCGGTTGATCCGCGAGACCGGCCTACCCGAATGGACCATGGTCGGCGAGGACGTACACCTGCCAAGTCACACCTTCTCGCGACTCTGGGAGCTGGGCGAACACGGGCTCCGCGATCCGAATGTCGCGTTGCACGTGGCCAGCCGGTACAAACTCAACAGTTTCGGCCTCTACGACTACCTGTTCGCCACCGCGCCGACACTCGGCGCGGGCCTGGCGACCTGCGGTCCCTACGTCTCCGCGGTGACCACCAATCATCGCTTCGAACTGATCGCCGAGAACGAGCACGAGGTCACGCTCTACCTCGACATGATCAACGGCGAGGGCCGCGGCCGCGACCTCACCCAGGTGTGGGGCCTGGCGGCGGTGCTCAGCCGGGCACGGCGTGTGGTTCGGATCCCGCTCGTCCCGTTGCGGGTGGCATTGCGGCAGCAGGCACCGGCCAAAATCGACACCTTTGTCGAGGTATTCGGCACTCCCGCCATCGAATTCGGCGCACCGGTCGATGCGATGACCTTCCGCGCCGGCGATATGAATCTGCCGCTGACCACCAGCGATCCGGTACTGGCTGCCGTGCTCCAGCCGCTCGCCGACGCCCTGCCGCCACCGCCACCCCTGGCGACCGCATGGCCGGATCGAGTAGCGACCGCACTGGCCGAGGCATTGGCGGACGGTGCGGTATCGCTGGATCGGGTGGCCCGCCGACTCGCCACCAGCCCGCGGACGCTACAGCGGCGGCTGATGGAGGCGGGCACCACCTGGCGGATGGAATTGGAGCGGGCGCGCAATGCCCGGCTCGCGCAGGCGAGCGCCGAAGGCGCTGTGCTGAGCCGCACACACCAAGCCGAACTGCTCGGATATTCGGATGTGGGTTCGATGCGGCGGGCAACCCGCCGTCGATCCATGACCCAGCTCATGTACCGATCGGAACAACCGGCCTGATCCGCCGCATCCCCACGCGCCGCATCCCCTACCGTCACGCCGGGCCGGTCAGACCTTCAGGAAGGTCGCCGCGATGCGCCAGAATGTCGCATCCTCGATAACGCGAAAATCCCAGCTGTCGGCAATATCTCGGGATGCGGCGACGATGGCGGGCACGTCGAAATCGTCACGCGTCGCGGTGCCCTTGGCCTCCAGCGCGGCGACCACGTACGCGGTAGCACTCTCCCAAGTCTCTGACACGGAACTCTCCAATCGGTCGTAGAGACAAATACGGTCGATCACGGTCCTTGGGTCGAACCGACACCGCGCGCGCCACGTTCGCTCCGTTGCGCACATGCCGCGCGCGGCGGGGGCAATGTCTCAGTTCTATGTCCGTGCGATCGCCGCGCCAAGTACCGAACGCGCCAGCTTCGAGCAGAACGCGCCAACTTTCCCGGCGTCAGTGCGGGGTGTAGCGCCAGATGCCGAGCATGGCTTGCTGGTCCAGCGGTTCGGCGGCGGTGTGCACGGTACCGTGCAGCCGCGCCAGTGCCGTCTCGGCGCGCAGACCCGCACCGATCAGCACCAATCGGGTCGTGCGCGATTCGCCGCGCGACCAGGAGTCCGGTTCGAAGACGATGTGGCGACCGACCATGTGCAGCACGAACTTGCGGCGTTCGGCGGCGACCCCGAAGGCGGCGAAACCCTTGGCACGGAACAGGCCGGGCGGCGGATCCTCGAGGAATTCGACCAGGCGGCGCGGATCCAATTCCCGGTCGCTGGTGAAGGACACGCTGGTGTAGTCGTCGTGTAGATGCCGGTGCAGCCCGTCGCGACTGCTTGCAGGTCGCTCGAAAAGATCGGCATGATCGTGGTGGTCATGGTCGTCGTGAAGGAGTTCGTCGAAGCTCAATTGTTCGGCAACCCGCGGGATTTCCCGCAGCGGCTCGTCGAAGAGCAGGCCGGGGTCGATGCGGCCACGGGTGGTCGCGTATACCGGCACCTGCCCGATCAGCTCGGTGATCTCCTGCCGCAACCCATCCAGCCGATCCTGCGGCACCCGATCGGCCTTGTTGAGCACCACCAGATCCGCCAGCCGCAGATGGGTGGCGAGTTCGGGATGACGCTCACGACTGTCCGGGAACTGCTCGGCGTCGACCACCTCGACCAGACCGCCATAGCGGATGCGCGGGTTCTCGCTGCCGACCACCATCCGAATCAGATTGCGCGGTTCGGCCAGTCCACTGGCCTCGACCACGATCACGTCGATCTTGGCACGCGGCTGCGCGAGCTTGGTGAACAAGTCGTCGAGTTCGCCGACGTCCACCGCACAGCAGACGCACCCGTTGCCGAGCGACACCATCGCATCGACCTGCCCGGCCACCAGCATGGAATCGATATTGATGGCCCCGAAGTCGTTGACCACCACCCCGATCCGCGTACCCCGGTTATTGCGCAGCAGATGATTGAGCAGCGTCGTCTTCCCGGACCCCAAGAACCCGGCGACTATCAGAACAGGAATCCGCTCAGCCACCCGGCTGAGTCTATTGGCAGCGCCTGCGGCGCTGCGTGTTCGCGGCCCCGAATATCAGCATCGCGGAGCGATTCGATGAGGGGTGGTGGTCGGGCGACGGGTAGGCCTCGCGTCCGAGTCGTCGAGACATACGACTACGTCGTATGCGCCTCGACGACTCGGCTGCGTTCATTGGCCGCGCCTGCGCGCGGACGCGAGACGGGCCACGAACGTCGCTCGTAAGACTCGCTCCGCGGTAGTTACGAATGCGGGCCACTCGTGTCTATGTCCACAGTCAGGCGGCCGTGCTACTTGGTCGGGCCGAGCAGGGTGCTGGCCAAGGTGTAGGCGAAGTTGATCAGCTCCGAGGTGATCACGGTGTTGTCCATACCGAGGGACCTCGCCAGCGGGAGCATCATCTGAATGATCGTGCCGACCAAGGCGGGCAGGGTACCCGTCGTGCTCGGCGCGGTCTGGCCCGGCGACAACTGGGATCCGGGGGTTTGCCCCAAACCGGGCAACTGCGGGTTATTCGGCACGAGTCCGTAACCCTGCGACTGCGGCGTGTTGGGTGAGAGCCCGTAGCCCTGTGGTGAACCCGCCTGCGGACTACTGGGCGACGGCGCCGATCCCGGTGTCTGCGGATCGGGTGAGCTCGGCACCTCTGCGTAGCCAGGTGCCGGTGCATAGCCCTGCGGCGGATTCGATGATGCGGGTGCGGTCGGCACCGTCCCCGCGGAATTCGGCGCAACCGCAGGCTCAGGAACGGCTTGCGGCTGCGGGATAGCCGAAGCCTGTGCTCCACCAGGAACCTGCTGTGCGGCGGGAGCCTGCGGAACCGACTCTGCCTGCGGAGTATCCGATAACGGAGCCGAGGCAGGCCGATCGGCCGACCCGGTCTGCGCCGGAACCGTCCCCAGTGCCGCCGTCGCCTGCTGCGGTGCGCCGAGCAGGAAGCCCACCAGGCCGGCCGTTATGGCAAGGGCGTGTTTGACCTGCCCCTCCGGACTCTCCAGCAGTGCGGCGTCCTCGACATTGGCGCCATTGCCCATCTCGATGAAAACATCCGGCACGGTGGTCAGCGCCGGACCGGCCACATCCGCGCGGGACTGCAGACCGTCCTGTGCGCCCGCATAATTCGCGGCCGGGAATCCGGCCTCGAGATACGCGTCGCGCACCGCCTTCGTCGCCGCGAGCCCGGCCCCGGACTGGACCTGATCGGCCTTCGGATCCGGGATAGGCAGCTGCGGCACGATCAGATGGAAGCCGCGGTCCTGCGCCGGTGCGCCATCGGCGTGGATGCTCACCGCGACATCGGCGCCGGAGGCGTTGGCGGCCCGCGCGCGGTCATCGACGCAGCCGCCCCATCCGGAATCGTCCTGGCGGCTGAGCACCACGTTGGCGCCCAGATCCTGGAGGGCGGCCCGGACCAGGTCGGCCACCTTCCAGTTGATGGTGTGCTCCGGCACGCCGTTGACCGTGGTCATGCCGGTGGTCTGGCAGTCCTTGGTGCCACCGCGACCGTTGCTCACTTGTTTCGCCAGGTTCTCGGCGTGGTTGGGCCCCTGATGACCCGGGTCGAGGAATATCGTCTTGCCTACGAGTTTCGTGGACATATCCGGCGATGCCGGATCGGCGATCGCGGCCGGGGTCAGCCCCGACAGCGTCACCACCACGGCGGCCGTAACGGCGCCGCAGATACCGGTCCTGATGATGCTTGGCTTCATGTGCGGTGTCGGTGCCCCGAGACGGAGCACCCCTCCCTTCCCACTAGTAACACCAAACCCAGTGGTTCACTCTGGCAACGTCAGCATCAGCAAAGCAAGCTACGTTATCGAAATGTTATCGATGCGATCGAGCGCATTCCCGCTGATCAGACGACCAAAAAGCGGCTCACGCCGCCGTGAAACGGGGATTGCCAACCGGATGCGGGCTCAGGCCCCGATCGGCAAGCTACGCAACGACCGCAGCGCATAGTGCACCCGGGTCTTGACCGTGCCGACCGGGACGCCGAAGTCATCGGCCACCTCTTGATAGGCCCGATCCCGCAGGATCACCTCCACCACCGCCGCGCGCTGCGATTCGGGCAGCCTGGCGAGTAGATCGGCGACGAGCAGACCGTCGACGAGACGCTCGGCGAAGTCCGGATTCGCGAAGCGGACATCGCTGAGCTCGGTAATCTCGTCCCAGTTGGTATCCGCGGGCCGGGACGCGCGGGCGCGGGCGATATCGATCATGACGTTGCGTTCGATGGCGAGCAGCCAGGTGCGCACCGTGCCCTTGCGCTCGTCGAACCCTGCGCACGAGCGCCAGGCACGCAGCAGCGTCTCCTGCACGGCGTGTTCGGCGAGGCCCGAATCGCCGAGTCCACGCATGGCGCGCCAATGTAGTAGCGCCCGATCCGCGGCAAGCACGGCGGCGAGCCCATCGTCGGTACAAAGCCCAGCACATGCCACCCCGCAAGTCGACCGCCTGCCCGCGACGTCGACCACCGGACAAATACCACTCATACAACAGATATCGCGAGAATCCGGGCGAGTGGAATCACGGCCGACCGCAATCTGTCGATTCCACCGAAATCGACCGACGAGTCTGGTAGACCTTCTCCCCGGAGATACGGGGATCTCCGCAGGTCAGCCGCCAGTGGCGGCCACAGCACGATTCGAGGAGACAGCAGTATGCGTGCAAGCACGCTCGTGATCGCGGGGGCGATGGCGTCCACCGTGACACTGCTGGGCACCGGCACCGCGGCCGCCCAGCCCCGCAACACCATCACCGAGGATGGTGTCTACCTGGTCGGCGTCGATATCTTCCCCGGTACCTGGGAGGGCCAAGGCACCCCCGACCCGGCGGTCGGCTGCGACTGGCGGCGGCTGCGCAAGGTCGAAGGCGATAACACCGATCAGCACTACATCATCAATAACGACTTCACCAGGAACAGTCCGGTACGCGCCGAGATCGCGCCGACCGATGTCGCCTTCAAGACGGTGAACTGCGGCGCCTGGCACATGGTGCCACCGAGCACGGGCTCATTCGGCGGCTGAGTCGAACCCCACGGGATATCGACTCGCGTTCAGTAACCGCTATGGTTCGCAACCATGACCCGGAGCAAAATCCTGATCACCGGCGCCAGCGCCGGACTCGGTGCGGCCATGGCGCGGGATTTCGCCGCCAAGGGTCGTGACCTGGCTCTATGCGCTCGACGCCTGGACGCGCTCGAGGCCCTGCGCGACGAACTCACCGCCGCGCACTCGGGCATTACCGTCGCGGTCCGCGCGCTCGACGTCGATGACCACACGGCCGTCCCACGGGTTTTCGCGGAGCTGCGCGATGAACTCGGCGGAGTGGATCGGGTGATCGTCAATGCCGGCATCGGCAAGGGTGCGCGGATCGGGACCAGCCGTGCGGATGCCAATATCGCCACGGCCACCACCAATTTCGTCAGCGCCCTCGCCCAGACCGAGGCGGCGCTGGAGATCTTTCGTGCCCAGGAATCAGGGCACCTCGTGCTGGTGTCGTCGATGAGCGCGGTGCGTGGCTTGCCGGGTAAGAAGGCCGCATATTCCGCGAGCAAGGCCGGACTGGCCGCCCTCGGTGAGGCGCTCACGGTCGAATTCGCCGACTCACCGATCGCGGTGACCACCTTGCTTCCCGGATTCATCGCCACCGATATGGCGGCGAAGGCGGGTGACGCGCGCATGGTCGCGCCATTGACGAAGGGTGTCGCGGCGATGGTGCGGGCGATCGAGCGCGAGAAGATTCGCGCTTGCGTTCCCGGGTGGCCGTGGCGGCTCATCGATGTGGTGCTGCCACATCTGCCGCGCGCGGTCGTCGCCCGGATGAGCTGAGCCGCCGCGGCGGCGGAAATGCGCAGGTGCCGTCGGCGCGGTCGGGGCATGGTCATCGTCGGCTTTCCGGTGGGCGTCGGCGCTCGCGCCGAATAGTGCGGCACGGCACCGGCATTCGCGGCCGGAACCCGCCGGAACTCGGCGCGCGGAAT
>NZ_BAGN01000178.1 GCF_000308835.1 Nocardia vinacea NBRC 16497
CGGCCGGTCGGGGGGCCGATCGAGGAACCCGTGACGCTCGGCCCGGACGGGCAAATGTTCGTCACCACCCTGACCTCGAGCAACTGCGCCATTCTCTCGCTGCAGATGCCGACCGGCCGCAAGCGCTTCTGCAACCCGCTTGGACCGAATGCGATCTCCGCGCCAACGGTGGTCGACAGTGGCACCAATGTCTACGTCGGCGACGACAGCGGGGTCAGTGCGTTCAACTCCATCGGGCAGCCGCGCTGGCGGACTCCCGTTGCGGGCGTACCGGTTTCGGCGCAGTTCACCGGTGACGGGAATATCCTGACGGTCACCCAGTCCGGTCAGGTGGATGTGCTGAGCCGCCAGACCGGTGCGCGCGTCGTCAGCACCACCCAACTGCTGGGCGATCCCGATTTCCTGGAGTACCCGGATCTCACCCGACCCGCGTCCGGACAGGGTCTCGACGACTGCGCGATCGGCGGACCGCAGTGCCCGGTCGCCAATATCTCGCCGATCGAGGTGTCCAGCGGCCGCTTCTTCGTCACGCTGTGGAAGCCGGGCAAGCCGATCGCCGCACTGGTCGCATTGCGCTACGCCGACAATAAGATTCAGCAGGAATGGAGCGCGGACCTGCTCACCGGCGGCAGCGCGACCAGTCCGACGCTGTCCGCTGACGGCCGCACCGTCTACGTCGGCGACAACTCCGAGCGCCTCATCGCGGTCGACGCCGCCGACGGCCGGACCAAATGGGTGCAGCCCCTGGATTGGGCTCCGCGCGGCGGCATTTCGGTCTCCAACGACGGCCTGATCATCCCGGCCGGTGACGACGGCCACTTGCTCGCCCTGCGCGACAAGGGCGACGCCGCCGAAATCGCCTGGGAACGCAAGGATCTCACCCTGCGCGGCACCCCCGTCCAGACCGATGGCGACACCGGCTACACCGCCGCCGCCATCGGCGACGGCATCAACCTGATCACCTTCGACACCAAGACCGGCACAACCGTCGACTCGGATGTCCTGCCGGACGCCAAGGGCACAACCACCGGCACCTCCATCGGCCCCAAGGGCGAGGTAGTCCTCGCCACCCGCATCGGCGAAGTCTTCACCTTCAAACCCGAGCAGTAGACGCTCGGGGTGGCGTCGAGAGCAGCTTGCGTTCTCGACTCCAGCGAGCCCGGGTGGCGGCACCGGTGATGCCGGCGAGCACGGGTATAGGGCACGAGCGAGTCAATCGCGCCGGGGGCGGCTGGGGTGGAGCACGGTGCTGGGCCTTGATCACCATGTGTCTGCGGCGGCAAACGCCGGGACGGGTGCGCCAACCAGTGCGTTCTCGACGCCAGTGCATGGGTTAGGTGCAGAGGAATGCGGCGGCGGTGCGGGATAGGCGGGTCAGGATGAGGGTGTAGGGGGTGGTGCCGCGGAGCTTGAGGCGTTTGCGGAGGGCGTCGGGGTCTATGTCCAGGCCTCGGATGCGGATTTCGAGGGGGCCGCAGTTGCGGCGGGACAGTTCTTGGCGGAGAGCCTTTTCCCGGAATTCCAGGCGGTCGAGGATGCGGAAGCCACGGACGCCGTGGGGGACGGTGTTGCCGGTCAAGTAGGCGATCTGCGGATCCAGTTGCCACAGGCCGTGTTCGGCAGCGTAGTGGCGCACCAGGCCCGCGCGGACGATGGCGCCGTCGGGGTCGATGATCCACTCGCCGGGGGGCTGTTCCGGAATATCGTCGGGGGCGGCGTCGGTGTAGGTGACGGATTCGCCGCGGGAGGTGAGAACTGTTGCGCGGCGGGTGATATCGCTGTCGGCGAGGCCCGGTGACCACAGGCAGGCCTCGCGGACCGCGCCGTCGAGGGAGACGACCTCGATCTCACCCGGCCAGTTCAGGCGGTCGAAATCCAGTCCGGGAGCGCACTTTACGGCCAGATCGCGGCCGGGATAGGCGGCAAGCAGATCCGGGAGCGGGGGTTGCAGTTTGGCTGGATCGTGGGTGCGGCGACCATCCGCGCGGCGGGCCGGATCGGCGATGACGACGGTGCCGGTGCTGGTCGGGACGAGGGCATCGGCCTTGGCCAGCAGGACATTTCGGGATGCGCCGAGATTATGTGCGGCCATGGACAGGCGCACATCGTCGAGATCACTGCCGAGCACGGAAGGGCAGGTGCGGGCCAGTTCGGCGAGTTCCGCGCCGATCGAGCAGGTCACATCGTGTACGGCACGCCCGGACAGGCGGGCGGCGCGATGGCGGGCCACCAGCGTCGGCGTCGCCTGTTGCAGTGCGTCATCGGTGAACAGCCACTGTCCGGTATCGACGAGCTTGGCCGCGGCACGGCGGCGCAAGCGCACCGTTTCCACGAGAGCGGCCGACCGCTCGCCGAATTCGCGACGCACCCGCTCCATATCGCGCAGGTGCGTCGCGGGAGTCAGCTCCAGCCGATCCACCTCGGCCAGCGCGGCACAACCCGCCGCGCTGCCGAGGAAGACGACATCCTCACGGCCGAAGCGGTAACCCACTACTTGGCGGCAGCGCCCGGCTTCACGCCGGTGATCATGGCGTTGTAGAAGAACTGGCGCGGCACCACGCGGCGCATGACGTTCTCGTCCAGCCAGCTCAGCCGCAGCCACGCACGGTACATGGCCATCCGGTAGCCCATGGTGAGCTTCTCCTCCGGGACGGCCGCCTCGAAGGTGCGCACCGGCCAGCCCCACAGCGCCGCCGCGAACTCCTCGGTGCTCGCCTTGACCTCGGTGGCGCCGGCGCGCCGGGCCATCGCCTCGAGGTCGCTCGGATCGAAGGTGTGCAGGTCGACGACCGCCTCCAGCGCCGCGGCGCGCGAGGACTCGTCCAGTTCGGCCTGCGGACGCCGCCACCCCGACAGTGCGGGCAGCTTGGTCACGGTGGTGGTGGCCTTCCAGGTGATGCGGCCGAGCCAGCGGGCGTAGAAGTTGCCCGCGGTGGTCGGTTCACCGGCGAAGACGAAGCGCCCGCCCGGCTTGAGCACGCGCAGGCATTCCTTGAGTGCCAGTTCCACGTCCGGGATATGGTGCAGCACCGCGTGGCCGACGACGAGGTCGAAGGTGTCGTCCTCGTACGGGATGGTCTCGGCATCGGCGACCCGGCCGTCGACATCGAGCCCGAGGTTCTCGGCATTGCGCAGTGCGACCTTCACCATGCCCGGCGACAGGTCGGTGACCGAACCGGACTTCGCCACGCCACCCTGCATGAGGTTCAGCAGGAAGAAGCCGGTGCCACAGCCCAGTTCCAGCGCGCGCTCGTACGGCAGCGGCGCGGGGCCGACCGCGGCGTCGAACCGGCCGCGAGCATAGTCGATACAGCGCTCGTCATAGGAAATCGACCACTTGTCGTCATAGGTCTCGGCTTCCCAGTCGTGATAGAGCACCTGGGCGAGCTTCGTATCCTTCAGCGCTGCTTCGACCTCGGCCTCGGTGGCATGCGGGTTCGGCGCCGGGTCATCGGGGTGGACCGTCATGGTGGGCTAGCCTAGCCAACCCTCCGCCGCACGTCTGCAGCGGACCAGTGAGTAGGACGTGATTTCGCACCGTCGCCCCGCACCCCGAGACTCGTTCTGGTTCTGAACCTGCCCGCTGATCTACCCCCGCACCGCCGCGCGCCCCTGATGCGGTCGGCAACCTGGGGCTCGAGTGGGACCCACGATCATCAAGTGCTGCGAAAGCCACACCACCCACCGCGCAGGAACGTGTTCCTGTTTATGGTCCGAATCGGCACTCGGATCGCCCAAACCCGTCTCAACAGACCGCAACACCGCGAATCCAGGCTACCGACCGGTAACGACAAGCAAGCCAAACCGAACCGTCAGCCGGATGCGCCGAAGCCCGCCTGGTGCCCGTCCGCACCCTACGAGGGTTGCCGAACCTGGGCCGCCGACCAGGTACCGACTCCGTGCCGATGCGGCAGCCCTCGGTGGCGAACAGAGCGGTCCATTCGGTGCAAGCCCGTCAGACCCATCAACCGAGACCCCGACGAACGCCACCGACTCCGCCGAGCCCACTTGTGCCCGTCAGCGCCCGACGAAAGTCGCCGAACCTGGACCGTCGGCCAGGTAGGACTCGGTGCCGATGCGGCGGTCTTCGGTGGTGAAGAGGGCGGTCCATTCGGTGCGGGCGCGGTCCAGGCCGTGTGGGCCTGCTTCGAAGACGGCTTTCGCGGCGGCGAGGGCGCGGGTGGGGCCGTCGGTGAATTGTTGGGCCCAGCGGATGGCGGTGGTGTAGACGTCGTCGGGGGCAACGACCTCGTCGACCAGGCCGAGGGCGAGTGCTTCGTCGGCCTCGACGAAGCGGCCGGTGAAGACGAGGTCTTTGGCGGAGCCGGGGCCGATCAGCAGCGATAGGCGGCGGATGCCTGCGAGCGGGATGAGGCCCGCTTTGATTTGCGGCAGGCCGAGTTTGACGTTGTCGCCGATGATGCGACGGTCGGCGGCGAGGGCCAGTTCCAGGCCGCCGCCGAGGCAGTAGCCGCTGATCGCGGCGACGGTGGGCTGGGGCACCTTGGCCAGGCAGCCCAGTGCCGCCTGCAGATCGGCGGCCATGGCTTCGGCCTGATCCGGGCCGAGCCCGGAGAGTTCGCCGAGATCGTCACCCGCGCAGAAGACCCGCTCGTCGCCGTAGACGACCAATGCCGCGACCCCGGGGTGTGCGGCGACAACCGCCGCCGCCTCGGCCACCTCCCGCACCAGCTGCGCATTCAGCAGATTCAGCGGCGGACGGTCGATCCGGAGGACGGCAACGCCACGGACGGCGGGATCCTCGGGCAACTCCAGGGTCACGAATTCGGCCATGGCAGGAAACCTACTGCCTCATGGACGCGCGGATCCCCTGAGCCTGCTGGTATCCGGCAGCTCGGCGAAATAGCGCTGGTTGTCCGGGAACTGGAGCACCTGCCGCCCGTTGTCACCGGTGAGCACCGGCATGATCGGTTCGATCACCCGGTCGATGGCCAGAATCTCCGCCGTGGAAGCGAATTCGGCAATGGCATCGAGCTGCGACCAGGTCGGCGGCAACAGCACATCGGTGCCCGCACGCCAGCGGTCGAGCTCGTCCGCCGCGGTGCGCCATTGCACCTCGGCCGCCTCGGTGGTGGCGCCGTCGGCCAACTGCCCCTGCGGCAGCACCGCGACGAAGAACCGGGTGTCATAGCGCCGCGGCTCGATCACCGGGGTGATCCAATTCGCCCACGGCCGCAGCAGATCCGCACGCAACACCAGTTTCTCTTCGGCGAGGAAGGCCGCCAGCGACACTTCGCGCCGCTCCAGTCGAGTCCGGGCATCGTGGTAGCCAGTGGTATCGGAGACGACGGTGTCGGCCGTCGGCCCGGCCAGTAGTACCCCGCACTCCTCGAAGGTTTCGCGCACTGCGGCGGCAACGAGCGCCTTGGCCCTCGGCTCGGTGGTGCCGAATTTCGCCGCCCACCAAGCGGGTTCGGGTCCGGCCCATTCGATATCGGCGGTTCCGTCCGACGGATCGACACCGCCGCCAGGGAAAACGGTCATACCGGCGGCGAAGGCCATCGCCCCGACCCGGCGCTGCAGGAACACCTCGGGTCCGGTGGCACCGTCACGCACCAACATCACCGTCGAAGCGTCCTTGGGCGACGGAATGGGCTCCTGCGCGTTCGACTCACTCACTCCTGCACCCTAACGCCTGCTTGTTTTACGCCGTAATCCCCATCACGGGCTCAGCGCGAACGGTGCCGCCCCAAACGACGCGCGCGACGCGCGAAGTACCGACCGTCGACGCGATCCAGCGCGATCGACTGACGGAAAGCCTCGCTCAGATTCTCGGCGGTGAGCACATCCGGCAGCAAACCCTGTGCGACGACCGCGCCCTCGTTCAGCAGCAGACCATGGGTGAAGCCCGGCGGAATCTCCTCGACATGGTGGGTCACCAGAACCATGGCCGGGGAATCGGGATCCGAGGCCAGATCACCGAGGCGTTCCACCAACTCCTCACGACCACCCAGATCCAGACCGGCGGCGGGCTCGTCGAGCAGCAGCAGCTCCGGATCGGTCATCATCGCCCGGGCGATCAGCACCCGCTTGCGCTCCCCCTCCGACAATGTTCCGTAGGTGCGATCGGAAAGATGTTCGGCGCCGAGGCTTTCGAGCATATCGATGGCGCGGTCGGTATCGATATCGTCGTAACGCTCGCGCCAGCGACCGAGGACCGCGTAACCGGCGGAGACCACCAGATCGCTGACCTTCTCGTCGCGCGGAATCCGGCTGGCCACCGCGGCCGAGGACCAGCCGATGCGCGGTCGTAGCTCGCTGACATCGGTTTTGCCGATGACTTCACCGAGCAGATGGGCGATGCCCGAGGTCGGATGCACTTCGGCGGCGGCCATGCGGAGCAGCGAGGTCTTGCCCGCGCCGTTGGGTCCGAGGACCACCCAGCGTTCGTCGAGCTCGACCTGCCAGGTGACCGGGCCGACGAGGGTGTGACCCGAGCGTCGGATGGTCACGTCGGTGAAATCAATGAGCAGATCGGGATCCGGTTGCGGCACGGGCTCCATCTTGGCTCAAATGCGCTGTGTTCGTACGACCGACCCATGCCGGTAGCCACGACGTGGCCATTCGCCCGCTACGACGTGCCTTCGCGGACGGTGCGCGCACCGCTCCCGGCGGATTTTTCGGCGGCTCATCGTTGGAGCGGAACATCCGCGCGACGATCAGCGCCAGCGGAATCGAACAACCTACCCAAACGGCGAGTATCACCAACAGCGTCGTCATCATGATGGCCTCCGGCAAGTGGTGTGCGGGCGGTCCTGTTGCGTCGAACGTACCCAGATCGGGCCCGGGTGAATCCCCCTAGCGCCGAACAGCGAAACATCTATACCGCGTAATCGCTTGTGGGACCTGCAGCGCAAACCGGTTGCGAGGCAATTCACTCCCAGGCAATCAGTATTGCCCGGGTACCGCGATCACAGTTATCGACCCCGGAGCGACCTCGGTGAAACCGGCGTCGCGCACCGCGACGGCCTGTCCACGAGACACTTGCTCGCACAGCGACGCCCACTGCTCCGGTCCGGATTCGCGCACCGCGCATCGGAACTCACGCTGCGACCACCGCAGCGCCTCGTCCACGGTAAGCGCACCGGCTAGCAACATGCTGGCGTGACCGACCTGAGCAGCGGCCTTGCCGAGCGTCATGCCGAGTTTCGCATTCACCCACAGCACCGGCAGATCGGGATCGGCGGGTCCGGGATCGTCGTGTTCGAGATCGGTGCCGTTGATCTGCAGCCGCCTGATCCGCGAATCGACCTCGCCCACCGGCCCCGGCACGAATGCCCGCGCCTGCGCACCGTCCACCTCGACGGTCACCCCGTCGACCTCGTTGGCGGCCAGCCACTGCGCACCGCGCGCCCGCCGGGCCACCTTGCGGATCCGCGACCGCTTCCAGGCCAGGAACCGCTGCTCCCACACCCCGTCTGGCCCGACCCGCTCATCCAGGCACAGCGCCACCGTTGCCGCCGCCGCGGCCTCCAGCAGCGCACTGCGCCGCGGCGGATCGATCTTCGGAATGTGCAGCACCATCTGCATGGCCTGCACGAGAGCGGGATCCTCCGGGTCGCCGAGACCGCCGTAGCCGCGCGCCAGCTCCGCATGCCGAATGCGGAATCCCGCAATGCCCGTGGACAATTCGGCTTCCGCCGAACCACCGCTGTCCCGGACTCCGGCTGCGCCCTCCGGGAAACTCGCCATCACTCCACCTTGATCGTCGATGAAAACCGCTGTACGGGATCGGCTCCGACCTCCCCGGCCGAACGTATCGAGTGCAAGTTTCGTGACGCCCGCCGCATTCCCGATAATGGTCTATCGGTGTGACTCAGCTACCGACGAGCGGGACCCGACGGATTCCGCCGTCGCGGGCATCGGCGGCCTCCACCTCGTCGCGGGTCACGCCGAGGATGAACAGGACGGCATCCAGATAGGGGTGCGACAGCGCCGCATCGGCGACCTCGCGCAATGCGGGCTTGGCATTGAAGGCGACGCCGAGCCCGGCCGCATTGAGCATGTCGATGTCGTTGGCGCCGTCGCCGACTGCCACGGTCTGCTCCATCGGCACCCCCGCCTCCGCCGCGAATTTGCGCAGCGCGGTGGCTTTGAAGGCACGGTCGACGATCTCGCCGACCACCCGGCCGGTCAGCTTGCCGTCCACGACCTCGAGCGTATTCGCCTGCACGAAGTCCAATTCCAGTTCGTGCGCGAGCGGTTCGATCACCTGACGGAAGCCACCCGACACCACACCGCAGCGGAATCCGATGCGGCGCAGGGTCCGAATCGTGGTGCGCGCGCCCGGGGTCAGCTCGATCCGGTCGGCCACCTCCTCGATCACCGATTCGTCCAGCCCCTCGAGGGTCGCCACCCGCTGGCGCAGCGATTCGGCGAAGTCGATTTCACCGCGCATGGCCGCCTCGGTGACCTCGCGGACCTGATCCTCGACCCCGGCATGCGCGGCGAGCATCTCGATGACCTCGCCCTGGATCAAGGTCGAATCGACATCGAAGACGATGAGCCGCTTGGCCCGGCGGGCCAGTCCGGCCCGCTCCACCGCGACGTCCACCTGTTCGGTGACCGCGACCTCGGCCAGCGCCGTGCGCAGCCGCGCATCGGAATCGGGTCCGGTATCGGTCGCGGTGACCAGGAGCTCCATCCCGGTCACCGGGTAGTCGGCGATGCCGCGGATGGTGTCGATATTGGCGCCGAGCGCGGCGAGCTGGCGGGAGACCGAACTGAATGCGCGCGCGGTCACCGGCGCGCCGAGGATGACCACCGCATGGGTGGACATCGGCTGCCTGCCGATCTGTGCGTCAACCTCGACGTCGACATGCATGCCGACGGTATTCATCGCCTCTTCGAGCTCGTCCTGCAGCGCCTCCGGATCACTCGGGCAGGTGACCAGCACACCGAGGGTCAGTCGGCCACGGATGACGACCTGCTCCACATCCAGCAGGCTCACGTGGTGCCGCGACATCGCCGCGAGCAGCACGGAGGTCACACCGGGCCGGTCGGGTCCGGTGACGGTGGCGAGGACGGTGGTGTCGGCCAACTGAGGTGCTCCAAGTTAGTTGTTTGCCGTAGCTGTGCTGGACCCCGGTGTCGCAACGCTGCGGTCGGTGCTTGCCCCACAAATGAGTGTGCACCCACTGATTGATCAGTAGGTGCACACTCATCGATCGGAATTCTAATGCTTTGCCAAGGCGCCTTCGTGCACCTCGGTGGCATGTTTGCCCGAACCCCAGCCCACATGGGCCTCGGCCCGCATCCGCTCGACCATGTGCGGGTAGTGCAGCTCGAAGGCGGGACGCTCGGAACGGATGCGCGGCAGCTCGTAGAAGTTGTGCCGCGGCGGCGGGCAGGTGGTGGCCCACTCCAGCGAGTTGCCGTAACCCCACGGATCGTCCACGGTGACGACCTCACCGTAGCGGTAGCTCTTGAAGACGTTCCAGATGAACGGCAGCATCGACGCGCCCAGGATGAAGGCGCCGATCGTGGAAATGGTGTTCAGCGTGGTGAATCCGTCACTGGGCAGGTAGTCGGCGTAGCGGCGCGGCATACCTTCGGCACCCAGCCAGTGCTGCACCAGGAAGGTGGTGTGGAAGCCGATGAAGGTGGTCCAGAAGTGCCACTTGCCGAGGCGCTCGTCCAGCATGCGTCCGGTGATCTTCGGGAACCAGAAGTAGATACCGGCGTAGGTGGCGAACACGATGGTGCCGAAGAGCACGTAATGGAAGTGCGCGACGACGAAGTACGAGTCGGTGACGTGGAAGTCCAGCGGCGGGCTGGCAAGGATGACGCCGGACAGACCACCGAAGAGGAAGGTGACCAGGAAGCCGAGGGAGAACAGCATCGGCGATTCGAAGGTCAGCTGGCCGCGCCACATGGTGCCGATCCAGTTGAAGAACTTCACACCGGTCGGGACGGCGATCAGGAAGGTCATGAACGAGAAGTACGGCAGCAGCACGGCGCCGGTGGCGTACATGTGGTGCGCCCACACCGCGATCGACAGCGCGGCGATGCCCAGTGTCGCGTAGACCAGTGTGGTGTAACCGAAGATCGGCTTACGCGAGAAGACCGGGAAGATCTCCGAGACGATGCCGAAGAACGGCAGCGCGATGATGTACACCTCGGGGTGGCCGAAGAACCAGAACAGGTGCTGGTAGAGCAGGATGCCGCCGGTGGCCGGATCGTAGATGTGGCCGCCGAGGTGGCGGTCGTAGGCCAGACCGAACAGCGCGGCGGTCAGCAGCGGGAAGGCGAGCAGTACGAGGACGCTGGTGACGGCGATGTTCCAGGTGAAGATCGGCATCCGGAACATGGTCATACCGGGGGCACGCAGGCAGACCACGGTGGTCAGCATGTTGACGCCACCGAGGATGGTGCCCAGACCGGAGACCGCGAGGCCGAGGATCCACAGGTCGGTGCCGACGCCGGGCGAGTGCAGGATGTCGGTCAGCGGCACGTACGCCGTCCAACCGAAGTCCGCGGCGCCGCCGGGGGTGATGAAGCCCGCGGTCGCCATGGTCGCGCCGAAGGCGTACAGCCAGTAGCTGAAGGCGTTCAGTCGCGGGAAGGCGACGTCGGGGGCGCCGATCTGCAGCGGCAGGACGATATTGGCGAAGCCGAACACGATCGCGGTCGCGTAGAACAGCAGCATGATCGTGCCGTGCATGGTGAACAGCTGGTTGAACTGCTCGGGGGACAGGAACTGCAGACCCGGCCGGGCCAGCTCACCACGCATCAGCAGGGCCATCAGACCACCGATGAGGAAGAACGCCATCGAGGTGGTCAGGTACATGACACCGAGGACCTTGGGGTCGGTGGTGGTGACCATCTTGACGATGAACGAGCCCTTCGGCCCGGTCCGAGCCGGATACGGCCGAGTCGCTTCCAACTGAGGGACTGGCTTTGGCTCTACGGCAGTCACTGATCCTCCTGAAAGGTGCCTTTAGGTCGCTCCGCAGGCTCCGCTGCTCGCATCCGCCCCACTACCGGGGACGGACGAGGAGTTCGCTTGCGCTCCTGAGATCGTAAACCGTGCTGCGACAGCCATCCGCGCGGGTCCTACTCTGTGTCGTATTTCGCGGTAAGGGCGACTACGCCGACGATCGAAATCCGGCACGGTCCATGCCGACCGTTTTCGAGCGACCTGCAAGCAGTCGCCAGCGATGACTTTCCCGGGCAGCCGACGTCTCTATCGGTGACAGTGATCCACTCTCGGCAAGGAGACCTTTGATGAGTACAGCATCGCCTAGCGATTCGATGAGGGGCGCCGATCGGGCGACGGGTGGGCCCGCACCTGAGACCGGCGATCCCTGCTGGGTCGACGTCTACACCTCTGATCCAGACCGGGCCATTGCCTTCTACGGCCAGTTGTTCGGCTGGACCGCAGACCGCGCGGGCGAGGAGTTCGGCGGCTACATCACCTTCCGCAAGGACGGCAAGGCCGTCGCGGGCGGCATGGGCAAGACAGCGGACGGGGTCGATGGCCCCGATCAATGGACGGTCTACCTCGCTTCACCCGATGCCAAGGCCACCGCCGCCGCGGCCGCCGAGCACGGCGGCGCGGTCGTCGTGCCGCCCATGGAGGTGGGCGATCTCGGCGCGATGGCCGTACTCGGCGATGTCGGCGGCGCGGGCGTCGGCATCTGGCAGACCGGCACCTTCGGCGGTTTCGAGACCATCGGCATCGCCTCGGGCGGCACCTGGAGCGACCACGTCGGCATCCCATCCTGGTTCGAACTGCACACCCGCGACTACGCCCGCTCGCTCGACTTCTACCGCGACGTCTTCGGCTGGAGCGATACCTTCGCCATCTCCGACACCCCGGAGTTCCGCTACACCACCATCCACGCCACCACCCCGATGCTCGGCGGTGTCATGGATGCCTCGGCCTTCCTGCCCGAGGGGGTACCGGCGGGCTGGACCGTCTACTTCGGCGCCGATGACGTCGACGCGGCCGTCGCCAAGGTCGTCGAACTGGGCGGCACCGTGCTGGCGCAGCCCGAGAACACCCCCTACGGCCGGATCGCACAGGTCGCCGACCCGACCGGCGCGCGTTTCAGCATCGGCGGCAACGCCGAGTAGGCGAACCGGCGACCGCGCGGAATCCGCTGTACGACAGCGGGATTCCGCGCGGTCGCGGATATGGTCCGGATGCGACGTGCACGCGGTGGTGGCCTTCGCGTCCCGGCACCCACGCCACGCGGTACCCTCACCCGCATGCCGGTGAGCGCCCTTGTTCGCACCCGAAACCGCACAGACTCCCTTCGCTACGGCACCGCCAGGAATCGCGCGGTCCGGCACGGGGGCACCGCGGTCGCCCTGCTCTGCGCCGCATTGGTCGTCGCGGGCTGCAGTCAGAAGGACGACGCCAGCTCGATCATTCGCACCACGACGAATATCGCGGGCGCGGGTGTGGTCGGCCTGGAACGTGACACCTCGCAGGCCTGCCCGCTGCCGAGCACACCCGATCCGTCGAACGGCAAGACCCGCACCGTCACCCACGCCGCGGGCACCTCGGAGGTGCCCGCCGATCCGCAGCGCATCGTGGTGCTGTCCACCTCCGCATTGGACGCCGCCTGCGCGGTCGGTCTGTGGGAGCGGGTCGTCGGCGCGGTCCCGATCGACGGACCCCGCTCGCAGCCCATGTATCTCGGTTACGGCGTGCTGAAGATTCCCGCGGTCGGTTCGGCGGCAGAGCCCGATCTCGGGCAGATCGCCGCCCTGCATCCTGATCTGATCATCGGCGATATTTCGAGCGGCCCAGGCGGTTTCGCCGCATTGCAGGCTGTCGCGCCGACCGTGCTCGCCGATTCCGGCAGCGGCTGGCAGACCGAATTCAGTACGCTCGCAGCGGGTCTCGGCCGTCGCAATGCAGCGACAACGGCATTGGAGAACTACCGCGCCGAGGCGCGCGAGACCGGTAATGCGCTGGCCGCCAGCCAGTCCCAGGCCTCGGTGGTCCGCTTCACCGCCGATCAGGGCCAGGTCCAGGGCAGCAATAGCTTCGCGGGACAGATCCTCGCCGATGTGGGCGTACAGCGGCCGACCGCGCAGCGCGGCACCTCCTTCGACGTGACCGAGAAGGACCTGACGAAGGTCGAGGGCGACATCATCTACGTCGTCTTCGCGGACGAGGCCGGTGAAGCGCACGGTAAGACGGTGCTGCGCAGCGATGCCTGGAAGGATCTCGGCGCCGCCACCGATAAGCGCGTCTTCGCGGTCGAAGACACCGTGTGGCACGGTGACGGGCTCACCGCGGCCCGCGCCATGCTCGCCGACCTGCGCGGCAGCTTGAACGGTTTCGTCACCGACTGACTGTGTCTAATTGCAGCGCCTTCGGCGCTGCGTGTTCGCGGCCCCCTGTGTCTCGCGTCCGAGCCGTCGAGACTCGCGCCTGCGGCGCATGCGCTTCGACGACTCGGACGCGAGACGGGCCGCGAACGGGTCGCTCGTAAAACTCGCTCCGTGGTGGTC
>NZ_BAGN01000177.1 GCF_000308835.1 Nocardia vinacea NBRC 16497
AAACTACGAACCCAACAACGCAAAACCACAGCGGATCGTGGCATACGTGCGGCGAGGCTGCCAACGGGAATTCTGGGAATGTCCCGGCGATTTCCGGGAACAGCTCGACGCTAGCTCGACCTCGAACGCGACCGCAACCGCAAAAGTGCGCGAATTTCCAGAATTTTTCCGATCAAGCCGGGATTCGGTAGCGCAACGCGGAAATGCGATGAACGCGAATATCCGCAGGCAGGACCGCGGCGCGGCAGGCCAAAGAGATCTAAAGAAGGAAAGAATGACAAAAGAATAGAGAAATGGGGAACAGAAGTAGGGAATAGAGAGCATGGACCAGGCGCACGAGACCACAGCAGACGGCCGATGAGGACCGGTCGAGCATGTCTATACGGCTTTGTGTATAGACAATCCCGGGTGACACCCGGCCGGATATATAGCGTTCCACCTGCGCTTTTACTGCACTGGGGCGGGTCGTTTTGATCACCTCACCGAATAGGGCACGTAACCTCACCATCGAACAATGCACGGGTTATTTTTCATCGAGACACCCCATCCACTCGAACCACCACCCCGAGGCCGCAGCCAATTCATCGCCGCGAAATATTCGCCTATTCGTGCCATTCGGACGGCATTCAGACAATGCAACGGCGGCCATTTCGAACCATTTCCACGATCGTAGCAATTCGATTTACATAATGATCGACAATCGCTGAAATGGGAAGCCTCGTGTTGGTTCTTCTCTATTTCGTGGCGCGGCGGAGTTGTTCGAGGAGCTGCCTGGTTTCGGGGCTCGGGGTCTGGCCTATTTCGGCGAGCGTGCGGGTCAGAAGTGAGTAGGTGCGTGCGAGGGCGGCGTATTCGCCGAGACGGGCGTGCAGGCGGAGAATGTCTTGCCAGACAGTTTCGTTGTAGGGGTCGCTCTCAGCGGTTGTCTCGAGCAGGCCCAGGGTGGCACGCGGGTCGTTTTCGGTGTTACGGGTAGCCAGCCAGCTCAATGCATTGAGGGCGTTGCGTCGTGCCGATTCGCGCAGCGCTTCCACCCAGGAATCGGTGAGGTCGCTGGCCAGTTCACTGGTGGCCAGCTCAGCGATACGTCGGGCAGCGGCGGCCTGGTCGGTGTCGCTGCTGGCGCGGCGGCGTTCGGCGACGGCGACGTTGAATTCCCAATAGTCGACGCCGACCAACATGCCCGACAGGCGGTAATGCAGCCGGTCGTCGGCGAGCAGCCCGGTGATCTGCCCGCCGGTGGCGGTGCTGATGGAGGTGCGTAGGCGGCTCAAGGTGTTGGTGAGCGCGCTGGTGCCCCGCTCCGGTTGGCGTTCGCCCCACAGCATGTCGATCAACTGAGCTCGCGACAGTCCCTCCGGGTGGAGGGCGAGCACGGTCAGCAGCTCGCGGATGCGGGGCTGCAACTGCGCGGTGACCTCCACACTCGCCCCAGTGCCCCGAGCACGCCAAAAAATCCGGGTCGGCCCGAATACCCGCAGCGCCAGGGCAGGCGCAGCCTCGTTTGGCGTCTGGACCGTTGGAGAGTTCGCGGGCTCGGTGTCGAGGCCGGGCTCGGGTGCTGCGACGAGTTCGTCCTCGACAGGTTGGCCGGCATCCTCGCCCCCGCTACCGAGGGCAGGCTCGGGAACCGGAAGCGGTGCAGTGGGTTCCACGACCGCAGGCTCAGGTGTGCGTGGGTGCGGTGAGGGCGCAGGCGCCTGCTCGAGGCGATAGATCGTCGGCGGGGCGGTCTGGTGGCGGGTTCGGCCTTCCTGGCGGGCGGGGGCACCTGCGGGCGGTTCTGCGGGCCGGACCCGGCGGGTGGGCGTGCGGAGCTGGAGGTGCAGGGCCGTGGCGATGGCTCGGGCTGCGGGGAGCAGGTGCGGGCGGCGGCGCGGCGCGCGGGTACCGTGCAGCAACGCCTCGGCGCTGGCCCGGCTGTCGGGCAGGGTGCCCAGCAACGGGAGCCCGAGGGCGGCGGCGAACTCGCCGCGGGCACTGGCACCAACGAGCACGATCCCTCGGCGACGGCTGTTGCGGGTGAATGCGCGGATGCGGCGGGCGGCCAGCTCAGGGTCGCTGTGATCGGCGCGCACGACGATCAGGCAGGCGTCGGCGGCGGCCAGGACCGGGTCCGGCGCCGAATCGGGCTCGGGGACACCGCAATCGGCGAACACGGTGGCCCCGAGGGCACGCCAGCTCATGTACGGGCCGGTAAGCAGCTCGGCGGCCGGTACGGCTCGGTCGGCGTCGCGGTGCGGTGGCGCGGCCAGCAGCGCATCCCCGCCTGGCAGGAACTGCACGTGCTGGGCCAGACGATCCGGGTCGATCGGTTTGCCGGGCGTGATCGTGCGGGCCAGGCTCGCCAGGCCCAGATACGGGTCAGCGCCGACCATTTCGGCGAGCTGCCCGCCTGCGGGGTCGGCTTCCACGATCAGAGCGGGTTCTGGGCCGGGCCAGGTGTGGGCGAGGGCGAGGGCGGTTGTGGTGGTTCCGGCGCGTGGGCTCAGGCCCGCGACCGTGATCAACAGCGGCGCCTGCGAGCCCGCTGGTGTGGCGCTCGCGCCCATCACGACTCCACGCTGGTGCCCGCCGCGACAGGACCGGGCGGGCGGGTTCGATGGACGGGGGTCTGTGCTGCGGTCGTGGTCATCCTTGCCCCTGGACGTTGCTGATCAGCAAGCCACCACCCTCGCCTGCGCGGGTGTTGATGACCTGGAGATAGTCCACCCGTTGCCGGTCCGGATGCAGCTCCACCACATGCACGTTCGCGGTCGTCTCCGAGATCGGGGTGACCGCCACACAATGGGTCGTGCCCGCCGGAATCGAGGCGATCCCGGCGGCGAGGCCGTCACCGGTGATCCCGGACTCCGGTGCGAGCACCCGCATCGCCGCCTCAGCGCTGCGCTGGGCGTAGTACGCGGCCTCGAACGAGGCGATCACTCCCGCGACGGTGGCGGTGGTGTCTCCGGGGCGGTCGGTGACCACGGTGCCCGACAACCCGGTGCACGCGCCCTCGACCACCACAGTGGTAGTCGCCGGTACCGCCGTGGCATGCACCGGATCAGCGGGGTCACGGGAGTCGTTGCCCCACACCCCCACCCCACCGATCACCACGGCCACAGTGGCCGCCAGCGCGGCCCACACCCGCCCCGGCACCCGGTGCCCGGCACCGTCCCACCGCGCCGGTGCCACGGCCGTGTCGGCCTCGTCAGGAGTCTGTGGCAGCGCCACCAGCCATCGGTCCTCCCGTGGCGGTGGTTCAGGACTCGCCCCGGCCCGACCCCGGTCTCGGAATCGAGATCGGGGTCGGGGTCGGACACGAGGTGCAGGGCCGGTCCCATGCGCGGCTGCTCGAGCCAGGCCCACGGGTCGGCCTCGCTGGGCTTGGGCTTCTTGCGGAAAATCATTCACCTCGCCTCATTGGGAGTTGTTCTCGGAATGGTTGAGTCGCCGGGCCTGCCCGCACCCCGTGGAGGGGGAGTTGTTCGGGGTGCGGGCAGGATCCCCGGAGGGGTCTAGGAGTGGGCCGCGTGCTCGGAGTCCGGTGGCACGCGCCCGGTATTCGGCGGCCGGCGAGTGATGTCCTCACCCAGCCTCGCGAGCACATCCCCGGTAGCGGCACTCGCGGTGTTGAGGTGGCCGGCGTCGTACTCGCGCCAGCTGACCTCGGTGCCGCGTTGCCGGTAGGCGATGAGTGCGCGGCGCCCGGCGTGCACCGGAACGATCGCGTCGGCACTGCCGTGATACAGGTGCAGCGGCATCACGGGTTTGGTGTGGGCGAGGGTTTCCAACGCCAGCACACGCCGCCACCACAGGTCGTTCCAGGGGTCGGGCCGTCGGCACCAGTGCGCCAAGGGTTGCGGAAACCGGTGCAGCAGTTCGGTGCCGGTGAGGTGTTGCGCTTCGGCGACGGCCTGTATTCCGTTCTCGTTCAGGACGTGGCGCAGCGGGATGTGTTCGTAGGCTCGGGAGAGTCCGATCAGCCCGGCCAGCCCCACTGCCGCGCCCGCGCCCTGGCTGAAAGCCGGTGCCAGCGCGGCGAGGTCGGAGGCGACGGCTCCGGCGGCGATACCGCGTAGATCCACCTCGGGCGCGTACCAGGGGTGCAGTTCACCGGCGGCGGTGACCGCTCGCCCGCCGTCGGCGTATCCCCAGGCCACCACCGGTGCGACCGGAGTACCGAGGTCCGCGCCGCGATAGACCGCGCGTGCGAGGTCGAGCACGATCCGGCCCCCGGCGCGGGCGGCGAGGAAGGTATGCGGTCCGGCACCGGTGAGGCCGAGTCCTTCGCCG
This sequence comes from Nocardia vinacea NBRC 16497, assembly GCF_000308835.1. GTDB lineage: Bacteria > Actinomycetota > Actinomycetes > Mycobacteriales > Mycobacteriaceae > Nocardia > Nocardia vinacea. The sequence continues at coordinate 4,279 of NZ_BAGN01000177.1, forward strand.
TCGGGTATCGCCACCACCCACCCCCGCCGCAAGGCCGCCTCGATCTCCGTGGTGGCGGGTTCGGCGCCGATCGCCAGCAGCTGCGAGGGCGCGCACACTCCGCCGAGTCCGCGAAATTCCGGGCAGTACACCAGGATCGCGGTGGCACCGGGCTCGGAGACCGCTTCGGGGATCAGCACGATCCCCGACGCGGGGGTGAGTTCGGAGCGGGAATTGGTGGAGACGTAGATGATCTGCCACGCTCCCGCCGCCGAAGTCAGTTGCGGCACGAACACCGGCCGCGTCCGCACCAGGCCCCCGGCACGGTGGCCGTCGAGGGTCGGCGCGTCGTAGAACTCGCTGTTCATTGGTTCGCTGTTCACGGCTGCCTCCCGGCGAGGTCGTAGGCGAGTGCGGTCATCCACGCGATCCCGCTGGCGAGTTGTCCGGCGGCGGCGTAACCGGTGTGGCGGCCGACCAGGTCGGAGTATCGAAGCCACACAACTGGATTCATCAGATCGGCGTTGTCGGTGACCAGCTGCCCCCACGCGCCCGAGAGCTGCGCGGCCAGTTTCGGCAACTGCCCGACCGGGTCCCCGGCCACGACCCCGGTGATCTGCGCCCACCGGGCCGTCGCGGCGGCCGTCTCCTCCGGGGTCGCAGGTGGGGTGCGGGGGTCGGCTGTGGTGGTGAGCTGCTGCGCGAGGCTGGCCTCGGGCACATAGTCGACGACGCCGGGGCCAATCCGGAAGTCGTGGTTCACCACGGTGGTCCAGGCGTCACCGAGCACGCCCGAGAGCAGGGCCTGGATCGAGCCGAGCGCTGCTATCGGATCTCGTAGGTCGGCCTGGGCGGCGATCTGCGCGGCCATCCGCAACAGGGCGGCGTGATCGGGTGCCGCGCAACTCAAGTCGCCCTCGACGCAGATATCGGCCACCCGACCGGTCAGCGCGCCGTAATCGAGGCCCTCGTCCGTGGCGATCCCGCTGCCGGACGCGGGTGCGGTGGTGATCGCCACCCCCGATATCGCCGCCCCCGTTGTGCCGGGGGCCGGGTCGGGGGTGAGTTGGCCGGGGCGGCCGGGGATCACAGGCGATCCGGGGGCGCGATCGGGATCGGAGTAGAGCGCGATACCCGCGATCTTCTCGGGGCCGACCGGTCCCTCGCCCGCGCCGACAGCGCGCGCGAATTCCGACACCACCTGCGCGCCTTGGGAATACCCGACCCCAGCCAGCGCGGTGTCCGGGCACGCGGCGGCGATCCGCTCGGCGGTTTCCTCGAGCGCGGCGACACCGGCGCGCACCGAGTCCGCGTAGGCGTCGGAGCCGCCGCCTGTGCCCACCGCTCCCCCGAACCCGGCGGGATAGGCAATGTAGCTGCGCTGCACCAGATCCGGGACAGCGGCCACCACTGGGCCGAGCAGCGCACCGAGCATGCCGGTATCGGCCAGCGGGTCCGCCCCGGGTGAGGACTGCCCGGTGCCCTGCACTCCCAGCAAATACAGTGCCGGGCACCCATTGATCGGCACTGCTACCGCGAGCGGAGTCGTCGCGCTCATCGCCCCAGCTGCACCGAGTGCTGTTGCCATCGCGACGGCCGCGAGGATGCGCGCATGGCCCTTCGTCGTGGGGATCATGGCTGGCCCACCCCCACACCGGCACCGAACCCCGCACCCACCGTGCCACCGGCCACCGCACCCACCACAGCGGCAGGCGCACCGGCCACGATCGCACCCACGGCAGCGCCCACCGCCGCACCTAACGCGGTACCGGCCACACCGGAGGTGATCGTTCCGATGACCGGTACCGCCACCACGGTGCCCAGTGCGGCACCGGCGATTCCGCCGATGGTGCCGCCGACGAGACCGCCCACGACCGCGCCGAGGGTTGCGGCCGGTGCTCCGGCAACGACCGCGCCACCTGCACCGCCGAGCGCTGCCCCGCCCAGCGTGGCTCCGCTGACTCGATCGGAGCGTCCGGCGGGGATGCCGACCGAGTCCAGGGCGGTCGCGACCTGTGCCTCAGCGCCTGCCGCGGCGTCGTTGATGGCGTTCGCGCACTCCGGGGGTAGCCAGTCCGGGCGCGGTGCTTCCCACTGCCCGACTCGAATTGTGTTCTCCGGCGGCTCGATCGGGGCTACCGGTGCCACCGGTTCGGGCAAATGGAGATCCTCGATCGCGATCGGCTCCACAGGTTGGTTCACCGATGGTGCCGGGCGTGGCCCGGATCCGTTGCGGATCTCGGGGGGCTGGGAGTAGTACACCGGTGGGGGTGGTACGGGTTCCGGCGGAGGTGGGGTGGAGGTTCCGGGCTGCGCGGGGCTGGTGACACCGGGCTGATCAGTGATCTCCGCAGGCGCGGTCGCGGTCGCGGTCGCCGCCGACAGCAACATCACGATAGGCACCGCACCGGCGAGGACCGTCCTGCCGCCGCGAGACAGACTGGTGTGCACACGGTTTCGGCGCACATCGCCGATTACACAGCGTTGAACCAGAGGTGATTGGGGGGATTTCCGTGTTTTGGACATGCCGAATAAACCCTTCATCGGTCAGGGCGATAATTGAGAAAGAATGGTGAATACGCGGGGGGCGGGCGCGTGTTATCGCGGCCCTCCCAGAGGCGAAAGCGCTTCTGGGAGGCCGCTTCTCAGGTGTTCACGTCACACGAACATAAAGATGATCGACAGCGCCTGCCAGACCACGTTCAAGGCGTTGGATGCCACGATCAGGCCGTCGTTCAGGATCTGGAGGGGATCCACATCGGTTTCCTTTCAATCGGTTTGGACTTGCCGTTCTATCCAAACCGTGAAACCTCGTGGAATGCCAGGGTTTACGCTCACCTATTTTGCGGTAATGCTCCGAGCGTCAAATTGCTATTCTGGGCTTGTCCAGCGCGTTTGCTGAACAATTGTCGCTGGGAGCGTCAAGGAAAATTTTTTGCTGGATCGTCTGCGCGGCACACTGATTCGTGGCGGGGACGACCCTGGATGGTTCGTTGGTGAGCTATCTCATTGCGATCCCTCGGTGCGAAGACCTTGTCGTGTCAGAGACCGTCTGGTAGGAACGAGAGCATCATCTTGGGGGCAACCAATCACCATAACCTTGCTAGATCTGTAGCGGAAGACTCTAGAAAGATGGGGGGGCTCTGCACATGAGCCGCAATCCTGCACATCGTGCACACGGCCACACACGACGTGGGTCACTGCCGCACATCCCGACCTTGGGCAGCGCCTGCTTGGACATCCGCAACGAGTTGGGGCTCTCGCGTGCGGTGGCCCAGCAGCGTCACGGGATCAGTACCAGCTACCTGTCCGACATCGAGGCCGACCGCACCACACCAAAACCCGAAACCCTCGAAAAGATCATCAACGGTTACGATCTCGATCCCCCGCGCACACGACACCTGCGCGAGCTGTGCGCCCCACCCGAGCACCTGCCCACCGCGGAGCGCCTTCGCCGGTATGTGCACGACGACGTCGGTCTCATGACTTACCTGCGCGACCTCGAGAAACGTGATCTTTTCGCAGCGTATGTCGATCCGCTGTGGAACATCCTGGCCTCGACCGACGGATTCCGATCATGGCTGGCGGGTATCGGTGAAGACGGGAACGTGCGGGCATGGGTGTTCACCCGGCACGCCCGTGCGGTCCTGACCGACTGGCGCTACGAAGCCATGCGCACCGTCGCGGTCGTCAGGGCGGTATTGGGCGCCTACCGCGACTCCGAACAAGCCCGCGACCTGATGCGCCACCTTCGCCCCAGCCGGGACTTCCAGCGCCTCTGGAAATCCAGTACCCAGGTGGCTTACGGCCGCCACGTCAACGACCTGCTCCACCGACGCGATCCCGGCACCGGAGAACTCGCCTCCTACCGCATCAGCATCGCCGACCAAACCCAAAACCAACACGTCCAACTCGTCACCGCCATCCGCCAGCCCTACTCCGGCCCCGACATCTGAAAAATCTTCGACACGCGGTGAGACACGCCAAGACGTGGTGTCGCACCGGCGTGAAGATCACTTCACCATGAAACGTCCGCTTCACCCTCGACGAAACGAAACCATCAGCGGCGCACACGAAGCCGAGCCCGGCCAGCAACTCGAACAGCATCAGCAAACACACGTGACAGCAACAAACCATCGCTTTGAACGAGTGCCGCTGAAACTGGGTAAGGCTAGTTCGCTGGCAGACAATGCAATTGAAATCGGGACTGCCCCGGTGCGGTTGACTCCTGACCTGTGAGGATTTCGCCCTCACGGTGCTAGGACTCGCAATGCCAAGTCAAGCCGCGGTGACCGGATTCGGTGTGTGGAGGCTGAACTCGCGTCCATCGGGCATGTCTCTACCGGTCGATCGCGGGCTGGCCCAGCGTGTCGAACATGTGCTCGAGTGCCTCGAGGGCGGTCTCGATATCGAGGCAGTGTCGTAGCTCGCGCATGATGCGTCCGCGAAACGGTGCCAGCTGTTGTGCCTCGATCGCGCGGACGTGGTCGAGGTTCCATACCTGGCGACCGCTTGCCGTGATCTCGGTGCGAGGACCGAAAAGCGACTCCAAATCCTGCTTGCGGTAGCCCCACAGTCGTAGGTCTACCTCGGAAATCATGCCTGCCTCCGCCAGATCCCCATCGTCGTCGACACGTTCGGCGCTACCGCGATATTCGGCCATGATCCGCTCGTCCTCGAGGTCAGACCCACGGACATCGAAATTGGCAGACATACCAAACCCCCAATACGTTCAGGACGAGCCTCGCCGCCCCTGCTTGTCACCGAAATCTACAGTGCGCCAACCCAAGACACCAGCAAGCAATCGCGAAGCCCATGATCTCGGCTACCAGGTTTCAGCTGCCCCCGGCGCGCCGTGCATGGCACACGCCCCGAGGTTGATGGTCAACCGGCGCGTGCGGCGGTGGTGGCGGAGCGCCTCGATGTCATGGGCGGTGCTGGTCGTGTTTCGGTATCCGCCGTGGCCAACACGCTCCAGCGAAGTACACCGTGGCCAGCCCTCCAACGCCAGTACCCAGACATGGCGATGGCCCTCGAACCAAAGGGGTAGTTCGAGGGCCTCGACAAGAGTGACCACACTGCGGCAATTCGGATTCCCCAAACCTCTCAGCGGTTGTCCCAGTACCGGGCCGACCGCCCATCCCGAAATATGTCGTTTGCCACCCCCGTTGTGGGACCACCGCGTTGCCAGTCGTGGGACCACCGACAGCGGAACAGAAGTGGAACAGGTTATTGCGCTGTCGATTGGCGAACGCTTAGTTCCCGAGCGACCGATATGCGGCATTTCCGGATGTTCGTTCGGGCGGGATGCCCCGTCGCAGCTTCATACCTTTCGACACGTTTTATCGACACCGCTTCGGCGGGGCTGGCCTGGCGGTTCCCCTCCCGAAGGGTGCAGTTGTGTGGCGGCGTCTACATCGCGCGGTCCTTGACGAGTTCAATCCTTTCAACGGTGGCGCTTCCATCTATTCCGCAGCGCTGTGAGCAGGGATAAGCCGACCGGTGAAGTGCCGATCGCACCCATCCGTGCGGCGGGTCGGTGCCGAAGAGTCGTTGTCCGAATCCACTAATCGACGGGAGTATATGAGTGCTACGCAAAGCGTTGCTGATGCTGGTGGCGGCCCCGGCAGGGATGCTGATCACCTTCGGTGGGGCGGGGGCCGCTCAGGCCGTTGTTGTCACCGAGTTCCCCAGCGGTGATTTCCGGATCGTTGGCGAGGACTCGCAGCTGTGCCTGACCTATCAGCCAGGCGTACAGGGTCGATACGAGCCTGGGCCGAATGGTCAGGCATACGACGATTATCACGGTCAGTCCACCTACACCACCAACCCGACCGTCGCCGCTCTCGACTGCACAATCGCTGTGCAGCAACGCTGGTCCACTGCGGACAACCTGCTGATCAACAGCGATAAGTCCGACATCCGGGGACGTTTTGCTCTGCGGTACCTGCCCGGCTTCAGCATGGGCAGCCTGTTCGGCTTCGGCGACTTCGGCGACAGCGTCGGCGACACCGTGGAAATGGTCGGCGAAGGTTCCAGGAACGCGGTCAGGTGGCAGACCGAGGACGGCTACATCTTCGAGCAGGGCCGACCCGACCGGGTCATCACCTACGATCTCGCCAGCAAGAAGCTGATCATGGGCGACCGTGGGGGCGCGAACCAGCGCTGGCGTTTCGAGCCCGCGAGGTAGAACCCTTGTGGGGTGATGGCCCTGCGGTACCCACCCCACAAGAGGGTATCGATCCGCCGAGGTTTGTGGGCGCTCAGCAGGACACACCGGCACCGTCCTGCTAGGGGCGGTGACAACGTTCATGTCAATGCCACCGTCCTTGGAGAGACGCGTACTGAAATGCCGGGTAGGCCGGGCGCATTGCTGCGCCCGGCCCCCCTCAGAACCGGACGTGCACGATTCCATGCATCCGGCTCAAGCAAGCCCTTGGCGGGCTGATGGTGTTGTGTCGGGCTGCGATGAACGGCAGCGTGTGTGGATGAGGCGGAGTTCGGATTGTTCCGGTGTCCGGTCCCGTAAGGTGATGGCGTTGTTGGTGATCGCCTTGCGGGTGGTCGCCAGCCACTGTTCCCATTCGGCCGGGGTTTGTGGCGGGTGGTCGGCGTGCAGGAGTAGCTGGCCGCATCGCGCGCAGCGGCCGTTCTGGGCTTGGATCAGCCGCAGCCTGGTGCTGTCGATAGGCAGTCGTATTCCTTTGCGCCGCCGGGTGTTCCAGTAGTCGGTCAGGGCAGCGTCATCGGGTGATGCTGTGCCGGTGACCATCTGGTGCCGGATGATCCTGGTCCAGGCGAACTTGAGTAGGTAGGCGCCGCTGTCGCGGTCGCCGAATACCCACCGATCTTGCCGGGACTTGTTGAACTTGCCGAAGTAGCGGCGCACGATCCACCGTGTCGGCTTGTTCGGGTGTGTGCCGCGGGCCCACTTGTAGGTCAGCTGCCACAGGTAGTGATCCAGGTCGTTGAATTCCTCGCTGGACACCACGCTCCGGTAGTAGGCGGCCCAACCCCGGATGATGGGGTTGAGCCGTGAAATCACTACGGCCGCATTGGTTCCCCGCAGGGACCACATTTCGGCGCGCAGCCGTTCCCGGATCCGTCTCAGCGCCGCCTTGCTCGGCTTGATCAGTAGCGTGCCGCGATAACGGCGGACGTTGAACCCGAGGAAATCGAAACCCTCGTCGAGGTGGACGATGCTGGTCTTGGCCTCGTTGAAGGTCAGTCCCCTCGGCACCAGCCATGCGGCGAGGCGCGCTTTGATCTGTTCGGCCTGCTGCCTGGAGTGGCAGAGGGCGACCAGGTCGTCGGCGTATCTGATCAATACCGGTGAGTTCCGGTGCACCGCAGCGGCTTTGGGGCCACAACGGTCGTAGCGGACTCCGGCAGCGGTTTCCATTCCATGCAAGGCCACGTTCAACAGCAACGGACTGACCACCCCGCCCTGCGGTGTTCCCGCCTCGGTCGGGGCGAGCAGTCCGTTCTCGACCACGCCCGCTCGCAACCATCCGGCGAGGCGTTCCCTGGCGGGGAACTCACCGGCAGCAGCGAGTAGCCGGTCGTGGTCGATGCGGTCGAACGCTGCGGTCAGGTCGGCGTCGAGCACCCATTGACGGGCCGGATTCTTGCCCTTGGCCACCTGGAAGATGGCCTCGATGGCGTCGTGGCAGCCACGACCGGGCCTAAATCCATAGGATCGCGGTTCGAATCGGGCCTCCCATTCCGGTTCCAGCGCATTGACCACACGTGCTTGCAGCACTCGGTCCACGATCACTGGAATTCCCAGCGGCCGCCGTTTCCCGCCTGCCTTGGGGATATACACCCGCTTGACCGGCCGGGCTGTCCACGGTTTCGCTTCATGGTGGATCCACCGTGTCAGCTCCGCCTTCTCGGGGCCGGTCGTGATGACCTGCCCGTCGACGCCCGGGGTCTTGCGGCCGACGTTGACCTCCGTCACCCGCCGCACGCTTGCCAGCGTGTTGGCGCGGGAGCGGAGCATCAGCTTCTGCAGGTTGCGGACCCGCTTACGGTCGCCTGCCTGCGTTGCCGTGAAGATCCGTCGCCGCAGACGCCGTACGTCATGCTCGATTGCCCGCCAATCTGCAGCGGCCCAGTCGAATTCGCCGTCCTGCGGTCGGTTCACCATCGCGGTGTCCAACGTGTCCGCAGGCTCTGGTGTCGTCGTCATCGTTTCCTTCACAGGCTCACCTGGCCCGCGTCAGCACCCTTTCGGGTCCGGACACTCGGTCCGGTATCCGGCCGGTTATCCGCGACCGGCTGGCGGAGGAGCCAGCCACGTCTGGTCGCGGTTTCCCGCTGCCTTTCGGCCACCGGCGTTGGCTTGTCGGGCCATCCCAATCCCGCTCGGGGAGTTCAGCTTTCCTTACGGTCGACCTACCCGCACCCCGTTGCCGGGCGCGGGACCCCGTCGGGGTTACCACGTTCCACACGCGCGAGCTACGACCGGGGAGGGTGCCTCCTATATCCCGGGGACGACGGTGCTCACCCGGTCGAGTGCCGTCCTCGACCGGCGTCTGCCGCCTTGGAACGGCCAGTCCCTGCCCCCTGCCAACTGCTGTCCATCGACAAGGTCCGCTTTACGAGACATCAACGGAGGTTCACGCAATTCACCCGTCCGGTCTGCCCCTAACCCGTGGCCCCCGGATGGCACGGGAGCCCTTCGGCGTTTCCCTGAGCTTCGCACCCTGCCGTTACCAGCAACACACGTCAGAGCGGGGCCGGGCATCGAGCACGAGCCCGAAACTCATACAGCCGAAACCAGATTCGGCCCTCCTATCTGCGAGTTCACTCGCATCGTGTGACCTCGTGTCGCAACGGCAGTTGCGGACGTTCGTGACCGCGCGCCCAGCGGCTACTACCGGATGTTGGGCCCAGACAGAGGCAGCCCGATGCTGCCGTCGGCGGTGCGTACGGGTTCTCCGGGCGCCGGGTCCACTGATTTCGACACTATTTCCGCGCATATCGACCCCATGTCCGCGCATCTCAGCGCGCCGCAGTTCCGGCAACGACCGGCATACCGGCCGCAGCGCTTGCGTCGACCGGTGTCGCCTGGATCTGCCTGATCGCCGAATCCAGCAACTGCGGGATGTTCAGCAGCGGCCGGTGCGATTCCAGCTGCACCTCATACGGCGTGCGTAGCTGGGCTTCCAGTGCGGGCCAATTGTTCTCGACCTGATATTTGTACTTCGGCAGCAATTCGGTGGTGATGTAGTCCCACCTCGGATCGAGTCCGGACCAGTTCCAGTCCGGCAGCGGCAGCGCCGGGCGGCCGTCGGCCATCGTACGCTCCGGCAAGCGCGACGCGCCTGACAGCAACGCATCGCGGAAACCGTCGTAGGCACGGCAGAGCCCACTGAGCCGAGCCGCGCCGCCATGGTCCGCGCCAGCGGCACGCTCGCCGTGCGCACACAGCGCCGCGTAGGTGATCGCGGCGGCGAACTCTCCGACGGTGCCCTCGGCCGCCTGGGCATCGGGCACCGGAGTAAGCCGCACCGACGCGGTGATATGCCGGTCGATCGCGTGGACCCATCGCGCGGTCTCCGAGAGCGCGGCCCTGAGCCTGTCGGCGGCGAGCAGCATCGCGTCGATATCGCGGGAATTGGGATCGACAAGCATCGACAGCGACAGCCACCGCTGCTTGTGCAAGGGAAACATCGCACTGATGGCGGCCGAGATCGGATCATCGGCGTCTCGACCGCTCATCGCCTCGATCAGATCATCAACGGTCGGCAACACAGATTTCGACAGGGGTGAATTCACAAGCCCTGCAATAGAATCGGCTTCCGACGGCGTGGGCGAATCGTTCACTGGTCCTCACTATTCCCGGTATCGCGGTGGTCTGCTGCAGCAGTAGTCGAGCCTTCGAGGGTGACCCGCCACACGGGAACCGTGTGGATATAGCGGTGACTGTGCAGCCACTGACTCGTGATCGTGAGCGCGGTGCTGGTGCGGCCGGAGGCGAGGTCGGTCAATGCCCGCGCGCCTTCGACGCGGCGCAGATCCTCGAGCATGGTGCGCTGTGATCGGGCCAGCCGCTCATGCGCGCCGGTCTCGATCGTGTGTTGACCGATGGCAGTCAGCGCCCACCCGGTTTGTTCCTCAGCGAAGCCGTGGCCAGTGAGCCAGTCGAGTATCCGCAGGACCTGCCCATGCTGGCGGTCGGAGGCGGTAGCCAACTCGCTAGCGGGCCGCGCGGTCCGAGTGAGCGCGCGCAGGACAGCCAGTCGCGGCAGGGTCAAGCCCAGCTTTCTCAATTCGGACAGCTTTTTCGTTTCGGACAATCAAGCTTCCCTTCCCAATGTCTGTCGAATGAGTGATGGTCGAAAGTCGTGGTGGGGGGCCGCGTTCACCGCGGATCGCGAGAGTGATCGGCGATATCGTCGGGCCAGCGGTATCCGCGAGGCCAGATGTGGCCCTCGGCAACGGTGATCAGCGAGCAGACCCGGGTGATGTGTCGGTCCACGTGCGGCAGAGCTGGCGTCACCACCGCAGCGGCACAGGCTTGGGCCACCGCCTCACCGATGTCGGACCAGGACATCGACCCGCCGATCGTGTACCGGATGACCTCGACGAGGGTGACACCGTATTTGTCGGCGGCATCCCGCAGCATCTGCTCGGTCCACACGTCATCGAGGTCCAGGCGGACCACACCGACGGCACCGGTATTCAAATTCTTGAGGCCATCGATGACCCGCCGTATCAGATCGGCCGGTTGCAGATCGACCGGGCGCTCATCGCCGCCATTCAACATGCCCGGAATGCGTTGCGATAGATGGTGATTCGTCATTGTTCCCCTCCACGCAGCCAGGCGTCGGCTTGTGCCTTGGCTTCCTCGACATCGGTTCCAGCCGACGCCTCCCGGATCATCCGGCCGTCATGTGTGTAGATCCCCCAGCTGCACGCGCGCGCGGTCATGGCCCGGATCTTCGCGACGACATCGGCGCGGTGTTTGGACAGCCACCAGCGGTGTTCGTTGCCTTCGAGCCGCCATCCGTCGGTCGCGTGATACGGCTGGATCGGCCCGGATGCTGCCCAGTTGCCGGTCACCCTCCGCCCCTGGTGGACCGGCCGTAGGCGTGGAGGGTCATCTGCGACCAGAAGTCGTGGCGAACCGCGTTCCACAGGTCGGTCAGCTTCGGCCAGCGTTCCCGTGCCTCCACCAGATCCGGGTAAGGCCCATCGATCGACACCACCGGCAAGTCCCCGGCAGTGTCATAGATGCCATGGATCTCGATGTTGTGCTTGTCGAGTGTCCAACTCGCTTCCAGCCCATCGCATTCGGTGACGTGCTGGTGTCGCATGTCGTCCTCGGTCACGGCTGCCCCTTGGCTACTGGTGCGCTCGGCCGCGCATGGTGTCCACGAGTTCGTCCAGGGATTCGAGCATCGCCCGCGCTTGCTCACCCACCACTTCCGCTTCCGCGGTTCGCTCGATCGCGATGCCGCGTGCGATGGCCCGCTCCTGCGGAGTCATGGTCTGCGGCTTGAGCTTTCCCGCCTCCATGAGGCGCTGTATCGCGCTCTGTTTTCGTGGGCATTCCGACGCGCGACATCCCATGTGCTGTTGGAAGTTCCGGTGCGCCTCGTCCGGATCCATCTCGTGTTCCAGGAGCCCGTGCGCAACCTGATCGACCGCAGGAGGACTCACACGCGACCACGTTTGCTCGGGACAGACGGTCTCGAGGTCGAACCGCTCGCACACCCGCGCCGGACTGTGGGCGACAACTTCCAGGTCGTACACGATGATCGCCGCCGCATGAATGCCGATGGCGATGTTGAGCGCATAGCCGACCGGGTCGGCGTGCCCTTCGGGCGGGCGCACCGTGTACACGTAGTGGTAGCCGAGTTGTTCGGCGTGGCGTTGGATCGCGATCCGGCGGCGCGGCGAATCCATCGATGACGTTTCGAACCCGATCGCCTTCGGCGGGGTCTGCGGTGGGTTGTGGACGGTGGCCGATTGGCCCTGCTGATGTGCTGTCATTGTCATGTCAGTGCTTCCAGATACGAGGTTGTGCGGGTGTGGGTGTGGATGGGTGAACCGCGCAGAGATATCCATCAGCCGTTGCCTCGGCGGCGATCTGGCTTCGCTATCGGAGCGATCGACGAGATCCACAATGAGTGCACCGGATCCGATACGGATGTACTGGACACACAGTGGGGGTCTCATCGCCGTGCGCCCATGCGTGCGCCCCGTCATGATCGGTCGCTATCGCTGCAATCGGACAAGCCCTCGCGCCCGCCGATCGGCGGGTAGGCGCTCCCACGCAGAGTTGACTCGGGTCGGTGCAGCTCGCCGTGCTGGGTGTAGAGCCGTAATGGCAGCTCGCAGGCGGTGAGTGTGCCGCCGGTAGCAGATCGGGTCCTGGTCGCGCGGCCCCCGAGCGCCCGGTCACACAGCTGGTGGATGGCGTCGCTGACTGGCTCGTGCACGTGGTCGCGTGTCTCATGGGTCAGCACCGTGAGCGTCTCGGGATCGCGTACCAGCTCGACAGTCAGCTGGTTCGTCTCCTCCGGCACCCTCTCCGCGTCGAATTCGACTGCGCTGCCTATGATTTCGCGCAGTATTGCCTCGACCTGATCGACCATGTCGCCGAGCCCGGCCCGCGTCAGTCCGATGTGCGCGTTCAGCGTGGCGACTTCCACGGCACACCCGAGCGCCGCCACACCGAACTGGCACACAATCCCCGAGCGGGCCTTATCTTGCCGCTCGGGTGCTGGCTCGGACGGTTGGTCGGGCGCGGGGTCGGTGTAGACAACGGTGATCGCGGGATGTGTCTGCGAGATCCGGTGCAGCAGAACCGATCGTGATGAACCCAGCCCGTCCAGATGTCTCGGCGAGGGCGTGAGGATATAGCCGCCGCCCGCGCGATCCAACTCCGCCACCAGCGACCAGAAAACCGTCGTCGCAGGCCGATAGTCGAGAAGCCGGTCCAGCTCAGAACCCTGTCGGCGAGCAAGTTCGGCCAGCGTGGGCAGCACACGCCCACCGGATCGGCGATCCACCGCCTCGAGTAGCGACCGCAGCACCTCGACCGGCGCGCTCGGCTCGCACGCGATCTTGTCCACCACCCGCCCGTACCGCGCGGCGAACGCCTCGATGTGCCCTACGACCTCGGCCCAGCGAGCGCCGACCAGCGACAGCTGTAGATATCCGAACGTCGGTGCCGTCATCGCGCACTCACCGCTACCGCCGCGATGTCTCGATTCGCTCCAGCAGACAGTGCCTGCATAGGTCATCACCCCTGGTCACCTCGGGTTCTCCCCAAGGCGTTAGCCCTGCGAGTAATTTGCGTCATAGCATTACCGGTAGGCTAAATGGTAAATTTACCTAGCGCAATAGGTGTCGTTGAATGCCCCTTCCGACGGGATAGGCTGCTACGGAACGTCGTAAAAGTGGAGGTCAATTCAGTGACTGATCCAGGCAGGCGAGCGGACCCGAATGCGCTGCGCTTTCTCATCGGCCGAGAGCTCAAGGCGGCCCGAGAGGTAGCCCGCATATCCCAAACCCAGGCAGGGAAGCAGCTTGACTGCACACCGACGAAGATCAACTACCTCGAGAATGGGCGAAACTCCCAGGACCCCGCCGAGGTGACTGTTCTACTCAAGTACTACGGTGCCGACCTCGCGCATATCGAGCGAATCGCCGCCCTGGCTGGCCAAGCCGATCAAACCACCTGGTGGGCACCGTTCGGAGGAGCCTTCCCCAACTGGTTTAAGACCTTCGTCGGCCTTGAGGGGCTTGCCGAGAGCCAGTTCAGTTACACCTCGATGCACCTGCCCGGCCAGCTCCAGACCGCCGACTACGCCCTGGCGTTGCTCGAAGGACATCTTCGCGTGTCACCCGCGGACGCACCCGCCGTTGTCCGAGGACGAATGGCCCGTCAGCGCCTCACCGGCGACCCGCCACTACAGCTGCGGGCTGTGATCGAGGAGTATGTGCTCGACCGGATCGCCGGCGGCCCCGAGATCATGGCCGCCCAGCTGAGGCACCTTCTCAAGATGATGGAGGTGCCAACAGTCGAGCTGCACATCATGCCTGTTGCAGTGCCTGTCCATGACGGACTCGACGGCGACTTCATCGTCCTCAACTTCGATGCAGCGCGAAGCATCGGCTACGTCGAATACCCTGCTGGCGCCCTCTACGTGCAAGACGAAGACCAAGTAGAACTCTATAAGATGGCTACTGACCGGCTGTGCAAGCGGGCGCTGTCCACCACCGACTCCGCCCAAGCCATCGAGCGCCGGTTGGCAGCCCTTGAGAAGTAGGAGTTGGAGATGAACACCGCAGACCGCCTCCCCTGGCGGAAGTCAACGTTCAGCGGTAACGGGGAAGGCTGCGTTGATGTTGCACCCGCGAGCGACGGAGTCTTCGTTCGCCACACCAAGCACCACGACCACGGCGTCATCAAGTTCACCCATGCCCAGTGGGCAACGTTCCTCACCGAAGTCCGCACAGAGACCCCCTCAGCAAACGGTGCGGCCACCGTCAGGCAGGACGGCACGGACACGGCGCTTTCCTCCGATGACGTCGAACTGCGCTTCAACGACACCGAGTGGACGGCTTTCCTCGCAGGTATCGCCGAAGGCGAGTTCAATTTCCATCTCACCGCCGCCAGCTAGTTCTGACTCGACCTCTGAGTTCGCGTGCCCCTTACGCCCGCGAGTGAACAGATTGGTGGAATTGCCATGCGTCGGCGATGATGTCGGCGAGGTCGGGCCGCTGCGGTTTCCAGCCGAGTTCACGTTGCGCTTTTTCACTGGAGGCGATGCACACCGCTGGGTCGCCGGGGCGGCGTCCTTCGATGCGTACGGGGAATTCGACTCCGGTGACTTCGCGGACTGTGTCGAGGACTTGTTGGTTCGAGTGCCCTTGGCCGTTGCCGAGGTTGAAGATGTCGTGGCGTCCCGGCTCGACGAACTCGAGAGCGAGTAGGTGGGCGGCCGCGAGGTCGGCGACGTGGATGTAGTCGCGGATGCATGTGCCATCGTGGGTTTCGTAGTCGGTGCCGAATAGCGTGAACGTGTCACGCTGGCCATCGGCGGCTTGCAGCAGGATCGGTATCAGATGCGATTCCGGTTCGTGCCGTTCACCCAGATGGACCCCGCCCGCGGTGAGGACCGCTCCGGCAGCGTTGAAGTAGCGCAGCGTTGCCGCACCGAGGGTGTCGGAGGCACCGCATTCGCCCGCGATGAGCTGATCGACCGTAGCTTTGGTTGCTGCGTATGGGTTCTTGGGCCGGACTTCGGCGGTTTCGTCGAAGGCGGTGGTGCCGTCGCCGGTGTACATCGATCCTGTGCTGGAGAAGATGAGGCGGGAGACCCCCGCGGTGCGGATCGCGCGCAGTAGTGCCAGTGATCCTTCGATGTTGTTGTGCCAGTACTTGTCTGGGTTGCTGACCGATTCGGCGACTTCGATGCTGGCGGCGAAGTGCAGCACGCCGTCGAACCGGGCTTCGGGGGTGAGGATATCGGCGACCTGGTGGACCGACATCTCATGAAATCGAGCCGCGGTGGGCAGGTTGGACTCGAACCCAGTGGAGAGGTTGTCGATGATCTCGACCTCGTGGCCAGCGTCGACGAGCTGGTGGGCGACGACGGAGCCGATGTATCCGGCACCGCCGGTGACGAGCAGCTTCACAGAATTCAAATCCTCCTCGGTTGCAGTGCTATTCAACAATTCCGGTGGCGACGATATAGCCCTTGGGATCGCGCCACACCTGGCTTGGATGGCTAGTGAACCAGCGGTGGATGTCGGTGGCGACGTCGGCGAGGATGGCGTCGCGGTGTGGGCTGTCGGCACCGACGCCGCAGAAGGAGGCCATGGCCTCGGCGAAACGGATCAGCGGCGCTGCGGTGTCGAAGACGAGGGCGTTGTCGAAGCGGTTGATGCTCACCGTGGTGAAGACCTCGGCCATCATTTCCGGAAGGCTGTCGGAGTTGACGCTGTTAGCCAGTTCCGCGACGGGTTCCAGTCCGTAGCTGCGGGCGTGGGCGGCGACGAGATCGCCTGTGCGGCTGCATGTTCGCGCGTGGTTGACAGTGAGGACCACCCTGCCGCCGGGGCGGGTGATGCGCTGGAATTCCCGCAGCGCGGCCACAGGGTCTGGTACGTGGTAGAGCATGTGCCGGGCGGTGGTGCGGTCGAACTCGCCATCAGCGAACGGGAGCCGGGTGGCGTCGCCGTGTACTGCTTCGACGCCGTTGATCGCGGTGGCGGCTGCGATCATTGCCGCGGAGTTGTCGACGCCGACCAGGCGGCCACGGTGACCGGCTTCGGCGAGGTGGGCGAGGAACCGGGCGTCGCCACAGCCGATATCGGCCAGCGACTGTGTCTCGGCCAGGTCGAGGACGGCTAGGACTGCGGCGACTGGATCGTCGGGGTGCTCGCTATGGCGGGCGTGGGTGTCGATGCGCGTTTGCAGCGGTGTGGTCGAGGAGTATTCGGAGTTCAAGGAGGGGGTGCTGGTGCTCATCGGCGGGTCTACTCCTCGGTGGTGGGGACGGCGACGGGGTAATGCAGATTTCCAGCGGTCATGGCCAGGATCGGGGTAGCGAGCACTGTCAGATCCCGGCGGGGGTCGCCCGGGACAGCGATAAGGTCGGCGGACCGCCCGGCGGCGAGCGTACCGGTGCTGTGGTCGATGCGGAGCGCTTCTGCAGCCCGGCGCGTGGCCAGATCGATCACCTCCGCCGGAGCGAGACCAAGGTCGAGGTAGGTGGGTAGCGAGCGGGCGTACTTGTTGTACGGGGTGCGCGGAATGCCGGCATCGGTACCGGGCACCAATCGCACGCCAGCACCGAGCATCACGGTCAGCTGTTCACGGCGCACCGCCCATGAGAGCCGACCTCGCGCGGCCATAGCTTCGTGGTTGATGGTGGGACACACCATGATCCGCTGTGCGGCGATGGCGTTGACGAGGCCGAGATCGAAGTCGAATCCGCCGTCGTCGGTCATCCATGTGCAGTGCTCGATCGAGTCGACGCCCACGTCGACCGCCTGGCGGATCCCCGTGGTGCCGTGCGCGTGTGCGGCTACCGGTAGCCCGTGGTCGCGGGCGGCGGCCACGACCACGCGCAGCTGGTGGTCGCTTAACTGTGGTTCGTAGGGTGAGCTGGTCCCGCTGACGGTGAAGCCTCCGGTCACCATGACCTTGATCCATTCCGCGCCGCGTGTGGCGTTGGCGGCCACGAGGCTTGCGATCTCGGTGTCGGTGGTGACCGCGCCGCCGAGGCTGTAGCAGTGCCCGCCCGGAATCGTCAGCGGGATAGTGGCTTTCAGTACGCGGGTGGGTGGTGTGGTGGTGGCGAAGGTGTCGCTGTCGACGTAACGCGGCGCGCCGAGGTCGCGCACTGTGGTGATGCCCGCGGCTGCCAGCTCGCGCAGTGCGTGCCGGATCGTCGCGGCGACCGCGAGACGCGTGTCATGTTGGATCGCGGGCCGTGGGTGCACCGCGCACCCGAAGGCCAAGTGCACATGCGCGTCGATCAACCCGGGCAGGATCGTCGACCCGCGCAGTCGGATCCGCTCAACACGATGCCCACTCCAGTCTGATGGCTGCGCTTCGGTGGCTCCTACCCAGGCGATTCTGTCGTCGGTGGTGACCACCGTGCCCGGTGAATGCAGTTCACCGGTTCCGGTGAGGACACGGTCGGCGTCGATGATCCGAACGCTCACCGAAGGGCCTGCGGTGTTGTGGCGGTGTGGCGGTCCGAGTCGGCGAACACCTCGATCACCAGCGTGCCCGGCGCGATAGTGGCCCCGTGGGGTTGCTGGTCGGCGAGGCTGAAACTCTCACCGGCGCTGATCGTTCGGGTTTCGGGGCCGAGGCTCAGCTCGACGCTGCCGCAGATCACCACACCGATCTGCGGGCCGTGTCGATGGCACGGCACCGTCGCCCCGCTGGGGAATGACCAGAGCACCACCTGCCCGTGCTCGCTGGCAAGCAGATGCCCCCGGCCTCCCGGGTACGCGGTGTCGATACTCGGGAGCTGGTGCACCCAGTCGGGCCATTCATCCATGCGCGGGTCTCCTTGCGGTCGATGGGGTCACGGCGGCGGGGCCGTGATAGTCAGCAACGGGTTGCGCACCGAAGTTGTGCGGTCCGAGCCAGCCGTAATAATCGCGGCGCAGGGCCTGCACGTGCTGGCGCAGCACCCTGTCGGGGTGATCGATGCCGCGGTTGAACTCCACCGGCGATATCCGCATCAACGATTCGAGCGCCCCATGGGCGGTGGTCAGGGTTTCGGGATCGATCGCTTCCGCAATCACGTGCAGTGCTGCGGCGGCAGAGCATCGGAACTCGGGTGGTCCGTACAGGATGATCGTCGCTGCCAGCACCGCGTGCTGGAATCCGTCGAGCAGGTGCGCGCGGCGGCGGCAGGTATGCAGCGTCGCGATCAGTTCGTGATGACCGGCCGCAACGCCGAACAGCGCACACGCTGACGCCATGACCAGCTTGTATGCCCGCTCGGTGGGGATCGGCAGCTGTCGGTCGTGCTCGCGGGCCGCTACTAGGGCGGCGACCGTGTCACGGTCGAGCAGTTCGCACACCGCCGGATCGTTGGGCAGGTCGCTGTAGCGCTGCGGACCTTCGTCGCCGCGCGCCGCGACCGCGCGCAGCGCCTCCAGCACTGTCTTGATGCGCCACGGGCTGGCTCCAGGCGGGCTGTCGGGACAGTAGATCGTCGCCAGTTGATGAGTAATCCCTTCCAGTCCTTCGCGTTTACCGATTCGCGGGGCTGCGACCCCGGTCAGGGCAGCTCCGGATAGCGGGCGAGCGGCGGCGTGGTGCAGGTCTGCGCCGAACCGGCCCGCCACCCGATGCAGATGCGAGCGCCCTACAATGAACACGGTGGTGTCGATGTCGGGGTGGCACTCGAGCACGCTGAGCGCGAACTTCTGCACGCACGCTTGGATGTCGGCTGGCTGGTCGACGACGGTGATCAGGTCGACGTCGGAGGCAAGGGTGAACGCTCCCACGCGATGTCGGACTGCGGGCTCCCCGCGCGCCAGCGAGCCGGACACGCACACACTCACCGTGTGGCCGAGGTGGGTGTGTGCGCAGTCGCGCACCGTGGCGGTGTAGATGTCGAGGTGCTGGTTGACCTGTGCGCGGACGGTCGACGGGATGCTCGCGCTGTGGGTGAACCAATCGTGCACGGTGCCGGTCATGGCGGGCCTCCGGCCGCGTCGATGATTGCCGACATTTCCTGACTTCCCAGGCCAGCGGCCATCGCCGCGTCGAACCGGTCGGCGACCGCTGCGAGCACTGCCGGGACCTGATCACCGAGCGCTGCCAGGGTGTAGTGCACATCTTTGGCCAGGACCGCCAAGGCGCAGTTTGTGAGTGGGTGTGCGCCGCTGAGCATCGCCTCGCCGTACGCCGCCGTGACCGGCGCAGCCCATCCGTGCTGTGCCCACACCTCGATCAGTTGGTGGCGGTTGAGACCGAGCGTGGTTGCGGCGGTAAGTGCTTCGGCGAGTGCGGTCAAGATGGTCGCCGCAAGCGCGTTGTTGAGCAGCTTGACCACCGCCGTCGCCGCGGCGCTCTCGACGCGGATTACATCGCGGGCGACCACACGAAGCAGCGAGTCGGCCACAGCGAGGTCGGCCGTCGAGCCCGTGACGAATGCCACCAGCGCGCGGTTTATAGCCCCGGGGCGGCTGCCGGTCACCGGCGCCAAGACGGCTCGGGCTCCTGAACCGGTTACCTCACGCATCCACTGGTCGGCGTATTGCGGTGAGAGCGTAGAGCTTTCGATGGCAATCGCACCATCGGCCGTCTCGAGTGCGCCGTCCTGCCCGAACCACACCGCCCGGGAGGCTGTGTCATCGTGCACGAACGACCAGACCGCAGCCGCACCTTCAGCGGCCTGGGCTGGGGAGGCGCACACGATCGCGGGCCCGTCGATCGCTGCGGTGGTGCGGTTGTAGCGACGCAGTTCGAAACCGTGAGCGTGCAGGGTATTCGCGACGGCATTGGCCATGATCCCGGCGCCGAGTACCGCGACGGTGTTCGACTCACCCATCGTGGCCTGCCTTCACGTACAGCAGCCACACCATCGTGGGAGCGAACTCGGCCCGGATCTCCAACTGCGGGTATCGGGCGGCGATGTCGGCCGAGGCAATGCAAGCGTCGACCTCGGCATGTGCGGCCGCTCGGGCGGCCAGCGGTTTCGCGGTCACCGAAACCTGGCGCGCTCCAGGGGCATGCCGGGTGGCGAACACCCGGGTCGCTGGATGAGTGGCCACCGTCGCGATCGAATGGCCGATATCGCGGCGGACCGCCAGGCACATCGGCTTGGTGAGGCTTTCCCAGCAGCGCTCCAGCCGCAGCACGCCGGTGTAGATGAAGTGCTGGTCCACCCACGAATCCACCGTGCGGGCCTCCGCATCCAGTGCCAGATATCCCGCCGCGACCAGCGCTCGCAGCCCCGGGTTCTCGGCAGCGGCGCGCATCGCATCGGGGAAGGAATCGACCAAGCGCACCTGTCCGCTGTGCTTGCCTGCCTCGGCCTGGGCATCGGTGCCAGAAGGACCCAACGTGACGATCGGTGCATCCACACGAAACACCGCTGGCGGCTGCCCGCACACCGTGATCGCCTCGTTCGGACAGCACGCAGCAGCCGCACGCGCCCGTTCGATCCCTATCGTGGTGCCATCGACGGCACGGGCAGCGCCATCGGCGAGCTGTAGATGAGGGCTGGCGATCGGCAAACACACTCCGGTACCCGCACAGCGGTCGCGGTCGATGATCAGTCTCGCGTCCATGCCACGTCCAATCGTTCGAGGGAACGCACCACGCGGCCGTGCCGCCAGATCCCGCCGTCGGCGGGGTCCGCCAGGCGCAGCCCCGGCAGCCGGGTGGTGAGGATCTCCAGGGCGGCGCGGGCTTCCAGACGGGCCAGGCCCGCGCCGACGCAGTAATGGGTGCCGTGTCCGAACGCCAGATGCGCGATCTTCGCGCCGCGATCGAGCACGAGGTCGTCCGGATGCTTGAACACCTTCGGGTCGCGCCCGGCGGCGTGCATCGCCGGAATCACCGCGTCCCCTGCCCGCACCAGCACCGGCCCCAGCTGCACATCCGCAGTCGCGACCCGAGTGAAGCCGCCACCCACCCCGACCGGCACGAAACGCAGCAACTCCTCCACTGCCGCTGAGATCGCGTCCGGATGTTCGACGAGCTGCTGATAGTGGCGCGGCTCGCGCAGCAACGCGAACAGCGCGCTCGACAAGAACACTGTGGGTGATCCCCGGCCGCCAATCAAGCAGGCGATGATCAGGTTCAGCACTTCATCATCGCTGCGCGCGGACTGTCCGAGCATGCTGAACAACCCGTTCGGGCTCTCGACACCGATCGCCCGTGCCAGCGCCTCGCACGTACCCCGCGCAGCCGCCAAGGTTTCGGCGGTGGCGTCTCGCGCGGTGAGCGCATCACCAAGCGCGAACACCTCATCACGGAAATGTTCTGGTACACCGAACATTTCGCACACCACCGCCGCCGCGAACGGCTCGGCAAAGCCGGAGACGATATCGGCCGGTTCCCCGGCTACCTCCAGCTCATCGACCAGGTCGGCCGCCAGCGCGGTAACGGCCGGAGCCATCGCCGCGACCTGGCGTGGCGCGAACATGCCCGCGATCCTGGTGCGCAGTTCGGTGTGCCGGGGTGGATCCGTTGCCAAGATCGCCGACGGCGGAAGCACTTCGGTCGAAAGGCGCGCTATCTGCGGCTGGTTCGCCTGTTCCCGCGAGAACAGCGGATCGGCCAGCACCTGCCGCACCAGGGCATGGTCAGTCACCAGCCACCCTTGCGCACCGCTGGGTAGCTCCACCGCGATGATCGGCCCGCAGTCGCGGTAGTCCGGTTCCAGATCCAGCGTGTGGGTCTCCCCGAACGGGTACCGCAGCGGACACTGGGTTGCCGGTTGATCGTGGTTCATCAGGACACACTCCTTCGTTTGACGCCACGAGTGAGAACCCAGCCGCGTCAACGGAATTCGTCGAGATGTGGACTGGTGACGATTCGATCGAATATCGAATTGATCGCTGTCCCAAAGGTATTCTGACCAGGCCGGAAGCTGAACTGACCGGGAGTACGAGTAGCTCCGGCATCGCCGCACGCACGCAGAGGACAGCCCATGGGCACGCCCCGCGAAACACCGACCCCGAGTCAGGGTTCGCGTTTCGGTGCCGTCTCCGGGTTCCTGCTGAAGCTGCTGCGCGAGGCCACCCACCTCACCCAAGCCGACTTCGCCGCGCTCCTCGGCGTCGACGTCACCACTGTCTATGGGTGGGAAAGCGGACGCCGTCCCCTCGCCAGTCTGCGTGCCGGGGATCTGACCCGCGTCCGGATGCTGCTCACACGCCACGGCGCACCTTCCCAGGCCATCGCATTGCTCACCGATGCCCTCGAAGCCGACATCATCATCGGCGACACCGTTGCAATCGATCCCGACACGACCAGCGCCGAAGATCACCCACTCGCGGTCAGCATCCACCAACGCACCCTGGCCAACCTGATCACCTGGCCCATCAACGGCCGCCCGCCCCCGCAATTGACCGATCTCACCGGCCAACGCGGGCGCGGGCCCAGACCGTCGAACCCCGTCATCTCCGCCGCCGACCGCCAACGGTTCTTCGACCACCTGCTCCTGATCGCAGACCGCTGCCAGTGGCCCGACGACGCACTGCTGCGCCGCCAGGCCATCTATCTGCTCGGATTCGACGACCGCGGCGACTCCGCCGGCTGGCTGGCAAGCGAACTCACGCGCGCTCTGCACTCAGTCTCGTACACCGACGTGCCCGGCTGGCTGCGCGTACGGTCCTCGGCAATCGCACTGGCTGCCACCGGTGATCGAGACCCGTTGCGCGCCTATCTGACTCGCCTGCAAGACGACCAGCCCCAGCAGTTGGCGAATCTGACCTATTACGCCTATTGGGTCGGCGAACTCGGTCCCGTCGCGTTCACCGACGACGCCGCAATGATCCGCGCCGACCCATGCGCATGGTCGGGCGAGCGGCTGCTGCGGCACCTGCTCGACCGGCTCCAACCCGGCACCGAACAAGCCGACCTCTACGCACACACCCTCGCTGACCTGCTCGCCAGCCATCCACACCTGCTCGCCGCCAACCCCGCCCTGCGCGACGCAACCCGCACCGCCCTAGACAGGATGAGCAGCGACACCGATCTGATGCCCCAAGCTCGCCAGGATCTGGCTAACGTGGCCTACGCAGTACGACTGTCCAGCCGATGACGCGGAGGAACAACCATGGACGCACACCAGCTGGGCCCCGACGCCGCAGCCGAAATCGCCGCCTTCGCATTCGAGCTGGGCACCCTCAAACGTGAATCACGCAAGGGCTGGCTCGACGCGCATGTACCCAACCCGGAATCGGTCGCTGATCACACCTGCCGCACCGCCCAACTCGCGGCGCTGATCGCCGCCCTCGAAGGCGGAGACCCGGCCAAGGCCGCGCACATGGCGATCTGGCACGACTCCCAGGAGACCCGCACTCGCGACCTCAATAAAGCGGCCAAACCGTTCCTGCCCTCGGTCGACCACGAGGCGGTGACTGCCGCACAGGTCGTCGGCATGCCTGAACCGTTGCGAAAACTGTTGCAGGACACCGTCGCCGAATTCGAGGCCCAAGCCACTGTCGAGGCGGTCTGCGCCCGCGACGCCGACCGCCTCGAATGCCTGTTCCAGGCCATCGAGTACCGCGCCGCTGGCAACACCCTCATGCAGGAATGGATCGACGACTCCCACGCGAAACTGAAGACGACCAGCGCGATACGCATTGCCGACGCCGCCCTCACCACCTCGCCCCTGAAATGGCGCGAATGACCCACAGCGGCCGATGTCATCGAGCGCGGCGTGTGCGGCGACGACCCGGATCGAGCGTCAGCAGGTGGTGTATCGGGGAAGATGCCGCTTCTCGTTCATCATCGCCGAGCAGGCGCTTCGCACCACAGCAGAAAACGATCGTGCACCAGTGGCTCTGGACGATTCGCAGGCCGGGGAAGCGCCGACCAAGTGAGGGTCGGCGCTTCCTGTTCATACCGCCGTGTGCCAGTCGCGTTCACGACCATCCAAGATCGCGACCAGGGCGGCTACCGCGACCAACGCGGTGAGCACGGCCAGGGGAACCAGCAGCGCGACCGTAAGTGCTGACAACCCATGCGAAGCGGCCAACAGGACCATTGTGTGCTGAAAAAACATGACAGTCTCTCCTTTGAGAGGCGAGACTGCGTGTGCGCGTTCGGTTATGCGCGCACGACGAGTCCCGCAAGTTGACAGGGGGAGGTCAACCTGCGGAAGTCCGGGCCGCGCGGGACGCGCCGACGCGCGGTGACGAGCCGCCCCGGCGAATCCGGTACGCGCTGATGCCTGTAGTGCAGTAGCGCCCGCCAGTGTTCGAGGGCATTGATGACCGCATCGACCGACCGGCACCGATAGTCGGTGGGCAGTGCTTCTTCGAGGCCGCGGATCCAGGATGGCTTGGCCGGATTGACATGGTCTGGAAGCCACCAGTTCGCTGCATGCAGACGGCGCTGGAAGACGTCGTCGAACACTTCGCGCAAGTGGTCGTAGAACCCGCTCCCCGCAATGACGGACACCGAGGACGTTCGGGCCCCCGCGAAAACCGCCTCAAGGCCAAAGCCCGCGCCCACGTGGCTCAGGATGTTCATCTGAGTGGTCGGTGAAGCGAGGTCATCGAATCGCAAGGCCGGGCCGATTTGGCTCAGGATGCTCGGTGCCGCGTCGCGGATGGTGCGCATCACGTCTTCCCATGCTTCGCGCGCGGCGGGTGACTCGCGCAGCTTATCGAGGAACGCGCGGGTCACCGCGGGATCCAGGGACAGCTCCGTCGTCATGAATCAGAGCGTAGGTGACACACAACAGTGTGCGTGAATTCCGTAGCCGGACACCAGGAAACCCCTGGTCGGCGGGTACGAACGCACGTGGGCGTGCTACCGCTCGAAGCGATCGAGGAACTCCTGCGCCAAGACCTTCCATCCCTCTGCCGGGACATCGCCGCTGATCATCCTGACCGCGTACTCCAGATCGGCCGAATCTTCGTAATCCCAGTCCGACTGACGGGCGCAGATGGTTAACTCACGATCGTTCTCCCAGAACAGGACCCAGACCTGCTTCTGCTCATCCGCATGGGTCATCACCCATATTCCGTCCAAGCCCTTCGCCAGGTCGGTGCTTACCCGAGGGAAGCGGTCGCGGTACGTCCACACGCGCCAGGCGCCTTCGAACGCGAGGTCTACGCCGATCTTGTCGTACGCCACCGTGTTTCTCCCGCAGAGGAGGAGTCCCAGCGCCATCCCCTCGGATACGGCGTTGCGCTGCCGAGCGGGCGTCAGGTGCGCGCTCATCCGCCCACCGTCTCGATACGTCGGCAGCCGGGGGGCGACGCCTTGCTGAGGTGCCTCACATGAGCCATCACTGCCTTTTCGATGCTAAGGACGAAACGCCAAGAATATCCAAGAGGAAGGCCACCGGATCTGCAACCAGATCTACAGCGCACATGGCGATCTCAGCAGCGCAGCGCTGCCCAACACCCGTGCCGACGACTTCTACGCGATGGAAGTCGTTGCCGGAGCCAATATCAAGTACCTGTGCCCGCCAGCAGCCGAGTTCGCCTCGGGCCTCGCCGAGATGGCCCCATAGGCGTCACTTTTCTAGCGAGCAGGTTGTTATTGCATCCTCGCGTGGGACTGTGGATTTACGGGCCGGTTATTGTCCGGCGGTTTCGATGATGTCGGCCAGTTCCGCGCGGGCTTGGGAGATCTGCGGGCTGGTCATCGGTATGAATCCGGCCGCGTCGACGATCTTGGCGTTGTTGTTGATGTAGAACTCGGCGAACTTTTCCACCTGCGGCTTCTTCAGCGCTGTGTCGGTGAGGTAGATGAACAGCGGACGGGCCAAGGGCTTGTAGCTGCCGTCTTGAGCGGTCGGTACCGATGGTGCGATACAGCCCTTGCCGCTGTTGATCTCGACCGCGCGCAGCCGGTGTTCGCCTCGAAGTAGGAGTAGCCGAAATAGCCAAGAGCGCCTTTCGCACTGGCCACGCCCGCGACGGTGACGTTGTCGTCCTCGCTGGGCTGGTAGTCGGTGCGGCTGGCGCCCCTTGTCCTCGCTGCCACCACAGTCTCGACGGGCGGATCACTCAACGTCACCACCAGAACTTCCTGATCTCTCCTCGACTCGCCCCTCCAAAACCGACCGGTCACCTGGTTTAATACGAGTCCGACGACGGAGTGGCCGCGCCACTTTCGCCCGATTACCCACCCATGGCTGCTACGGCAGCCCAATAGATACATCACATTTAGTTCCGGGACGACCACCCAAACCCAAAGTTTAATTAGGATCTATAGCCTTGAAGCGTAATATCGAGTAACACGTGCCGAGCGCCATAGGCACTTCGCTCGTTGCCGAGGCAATAGAACTGATCCGCTCGCATTCACAAACGCATGTGAGGCTTGTAGATAAATTCTATCTGTCGAGGAGTCCCCATGAGGTCGTCATTTCGTGCTGTATCGGTCATTCCAGGGTTGCCCGGCGGTCCCAGCCCACCGATTCCGGAACTACCACCGCATTGCCTCAGCGGTTCAGGTGGACCCGGTGGTGAAGGTGGTCAGGGCGGCCCCGATACGCCCGAGACAGCATCGCCTGTGATGCCAGGCCCCGGAGTTCCGCCAAAGGGTGCTCCAGGTAGCGGCGAAGGTGGCACCGCCGATGGTCCGCCCCCAGTTGATGACCTTGGGTGTGCTGGCGGTACCCGGACTCGGCCTCCATTTCGAGCGGACCACTCGCCGACGTCGGGGACCCAGCGCAGCCCGGCCGGAACCGGAATGACTGAAGCACGAGCGCGCAGTCCAGGATGCAGTTCGCCGGTGTCGTCGAGGCACCTGCGGATAGCTGCGAGCATTCTGCTACTTCTCGCGGCACTGACTCCGGTCGCTCGATTGTGCACAGGCGGGAACCTGGTCCCGGCTACCCATGCCGCTGTGACCGCGTTCGGTACCGTGGCCCCGGCCGGGCTCCCGGAATCGCTGCCTGTGGAACTACACATCCCAGCTATCGCCGTGGATGGACCGCTCTCCGAGCTCGGCCTCAATCCTGATCGCACCGTAGAACTTCCGACGGACTTTCAGGTAGCGGGCTGGTACCGATACGGCCCCCCACCGGGAGACATGGGCTCCGCGGTCATCCTGGGACACGTAGACTCCTACACCGGGCCCGCGGTCTTCTACCGACTACCGTCACTGCACCCCGGGGACGAGGTCCACGTGACAAGAGCGGACCGATCGGTTGCTCACTTCCTCGTCCAGACAGTAGCCACCTATCTGAAGTCAGAGTTCCCAAGCCATGAGGTCTACGACTCGCGCGGATACAGCGCGCTGCAACTGGTGACGTGTGGCGGCGAATTCGACCACACCATAAGAAGCTATCAGTCCAACGTGGTGGTCTACACCGCGCTCGTGGGCATCACCCCACCGCCCGCTGGCCCACCATGAGAGACCCGGCCCCAGCAACAACCTTGGTCGATGAGGGCATCTTGACCGCGAATACTGCGCGCCAGGCTGTCGCGGGGGCGGGAGACGGTGCTGATCTTCCTGTGGTGGGTCCACCCTGCGCCACGGCCAACCCACCACCACCGCAAAATGGTGATTTGTCGAAATCCCCTACAGGAGCTCGCGCACCGACACCGCGATAACCGACATGGCTCCGACTGCTGCGGCTATCGGCGGCGCGCTCCAATACCAGCTGGCGTTGTTCGAGGGTGAGTTCGCGGACCCTGCAAGAAAGTTGGATCCGACACCGGCGTCATCACCAGCGGTGAGCCGATGTCGAAGCAGTCGCCACGAAACCAGGAACATCAGGAGCATCCACAGGCAATCCCGCGTAGCGGTGTCGGTTTGGTCAGCGGTAACGGATGCTGGCATGTCTTTTAGCGGTGCGCGATGTAGGAGCCCGGGTTTGGCCGTAGCTGGTTCGGCGGCCTGGCTCGCTGGTGGAGATGCATCGCCTGGCGCTACGGCCTGATGTGGATCTATTGGCCGACTGGCAGCACTCGGTGCGGCGGTAGCCTTAGCCTTGATGGTGGAGCCTGTCCTGGTGGCGAGACTGCGTGCCAGCGCTGAAAACCAGTCCGCGACGAATTGGGTGGGCGTCTGGCCGGTTTCGGTGACGGATTCCCATACATAGGCGCCGTGGCGTGCGACAACATCCTGATATCTCGCCCACATTGCGGGTTCGAGCAGCGCGGCGTTGTCCGCGACGGCAAAGGCGACCGCGTCGAACGCTTGTGTCACCAGGTTCCCAGCGGATTCGATCGGCTCCGATGGGAATCGCGGGCCAGTAATCTTTTCCGCAAGGAGGGCAATGCCGTCCAACGGTTGATTCTCGCCGACGCTGAGAATTTCGGCGACTTCGCTCGGATCGAGTGTCACGCCTACTACGGCGAGCAAAATATTGAGCGTGACTGTAGCCACTTTGAGCAACGCCGCCTGCGCGTCGGGACCATAGACCGGCACCCGCGGATCCGAGGCTTCGGCAAGGCGCTGACTGAGCGTCCTTTCGGACGTCAGCGTCAGTGTTTCGACCGTGTTGCCGTCCACGTCATGGCTTACCACGGCGGCGGCGGTCTTCACGGTTGTCGCGACAACGGCTTGAGTGATCGAGGACAGTACGGTGAATGGGTCGAGTGGGGATAGCAGTGCCTGGCCGATGATGTTCGTCAACGCGTGCAGTATCGGTGTGCCGGTGGGTGCGTCGCAGGCGAGGTCTTCTGCAACGCATAGCGAGGCCACTCGTCCGGTGAGTGCGCCGAAGTCTGCGGCAATGTCTTGTTGCGGTCCGATGCCACCGCCCGTTGGCATCGTCTGTGCAACTGGGGGCAGCCCTGCTAATGCTGTTCGGTCGGTGCCGGGTGCGGGGGCGGGTGTGCGCTGTCCCGGCGCGCCGGGGAACACCGGTGCCCCCGGGTCACGGGTGGGGTCGGCGAAGAGTGCGGCTCCAGCTATCTTGTCCGGTGCCACCACACCGTATCCGAGCCCTACCTCCCGCAGGAACAACGAAACAACGTGCGCCCCTTGTGAATACCCCAGCAAAGCCAGGCTGGTGTTCTCGCATTTATTGCTGATCGCGCGGGCCATGCTGCGCAGCTCGTCGAGTCCGGCGAAGACGGATTGTGCGTACGGCGGCGTGGCAGCGCCGGGCACGATCCCGCCGAACGCAGCGGGATAGGGCACGTATGCGCGATCGATCGCTCCGGGCTTCGAAATACTGGCCAGCAATGGCGCGAAAACGCCCGACAGCATGCCGGTGTCGACGGTGGGCGAGGCGCTGAGAGAGGACTGCCCTGTGCCCTGAACACCGAGGGTGTACAGGGCCGGGCAGTCGCTCGGATCGAATTCCGGAGCAGCGGCAGAGGGTTGGTCGACGACGGCGCCGGTCGCTGCGATGACGGCACACACGCCGGTTACGGCGAGTGCTCGAGCTATCTTCCTCGACACAACGATCCGACCTCTCACGGACTCGAGCTTCTACTTGGACTTGCCGAACTTCACGTTCATCCCGCTGCGGTTGCCGTAACCCCTAGAGCAGGCCGCCGGTCAGAAAATGGAGTGTGTCTCCCACGACGGCGAGAAGTCCTGTGACGAGGTTGATTACGGGCTGGAGGATCATTCGAACAGCCTCTCGATCGGTTGATCACCTATGTAGCGGGCGTAGTGAATTGTTTGCGGCCCGACCCCCGACCGACTGTTTTGAGATGTCGGGGGCCAGACCGCAACCAAACATTCGTGTCAGAGCAGCGAGTGGACCAGAACGCTGACGACACCGGTGAGAAGGTTGCCAATGATCGGCAGCAGACCGCTGATGAGACCGCCCATGTTTGTTTGACCTCTTCCTGTTTGGTGATCGGTGGTGCCCCCAAGGACGGGCCTCGAGGGCGCTTGCGTGGTCGCCCGCCAGAAGAGGGATCGCGCACTGTATTTGCGAACCGCTGATACTTCCGTGGCGAGACTCGACCGTGACACCGATTCAGTAGCAAGCAAACTGACGCGAGCATCGCCCACGCCCCGCTGCATCGGCATCGGCATCGAAAGGTACTTCGTAAGTCACTCGACCCTGGATGGGTTAATTTCTGGCTTCGACTTATCGACGTGGTCGGGGCGGTTTGGAAGCTTGTAGAACAGCGGTGGGCAAATCGCAACGGACGCACCCATCCACGCATCCCAGTTGCATCGAAGACAGACAGTGACATTCACACGTGTGCCGTTCAACGGCGAAGGGAAACCAGTGACATTGCCGTCCAACTCGCCCCGGGCGCGTCCGGTCGGACGATTGATCATCGCTGCGGTGACGGTTGTGACCGCCACAGTCCTGTTGATATTCAATGGGATAGCGTCAGCGGCCCAGCCCCCTGTCGGGTTGGGGACTGCCACGTCCTTCGCGGTATTGGCGGGCCAGACGGTCACCAACACGGGGCCTACGATAATCTCCGGTGATGTGGGGGTCAGCCCGGGGAGTGCGATTACCGGGTTTCCTCCGGGACTTATTACCCCCGGAACGGGAGCCTTCCACGCTGCCGACGCGGTGGCGTTGCAAGCGCAAACGGATCTGACTACGGCATATAACGATGCTGCGGGTCGCGGTCCTGCCACCGCTGCTCCCCCTGATCTCGGCGGCCAAACACTGGTCGCGGGGGTGTACAATACGGCGGGCCCCATGGGCCTAACCGGGACAGTCACCCTCGATGGGCAAAATGATCCCAACTCGGTCTGGATCTTCCAAGCGGGATCTACGTTGATCACGGCATCGAACAGCACGGTCGCCCTCATCAACGGGGCCTCACCGTGCAACGTCTTCTGGCAGGTGGGTAGCTCCGCGACACTGGGCACCAACACCACCTTCGTCGGAACCATCATGGCGTTGACCTCGATCTCGGCGCAGACCGGAACCATCGTGGAGGGACGGCTTTTGGCACGCAACGGCCAGGTCAGCCTCGACAACAACAGGATCACCCGACCCAACTGCACTATTCCACCGACGTCCACGACGACAGCGCCGCCGACGACGACAACGACAACAGCACCGCCGACAACGACAACGACAACAGCACCGCCGACAACGCCGGTGACAACCATCCCCATCCCCATCCCCCCCGGCGGCGGAGTTATTCCCGTTCTCCCCGGTGGCGGTGGCGGTGTCGGAGTCCTCCCCATCCCCATCCCCATCCCGATTCCCATCCCCATTCCCATTCCCGGTGGCGGTATTCCCGGTCTTCCCGGTGGACCGGGTGGACCGGGTGGACCGGGCGAGCAGGGTGGACCAGGTGAGCAAGGACCAGGCGAGCAGGGACCAGGCGAGCAAGGACCCGGCGAGCAAGGACCCGGCGGTGGCGGGGACGTTCCCGAAGGGTCTCCGGAGACGGGTGGGGGTGGTACTGCCTAGTCTGGGCAATTCGCCGTCTTCCGGCATTGTGTACCGGTAGACAGCGAAAGGTGCTCTAACGAGTGGCCGGGAGGGGTTTCACCTCCCGGCCACCGTATGTGGCAGTGTCCCGTCACACTGCTCCCATCATCGAGCGTTCACGGTGGCGGGGCTCCCGATTGCCCAGTCGGAGCGGTCGTATCGGCCGAGACCCAGCAGAACAAGAGGCGCCACCCGCCACTACTGCTGGTACCGCTTCGACAACCAGCCGCCCACCCGAAAACCACAGGTCGTCTCCGTTCTCATGTTCGACATGCCCCGCCCCGAGCGCCATAAAGTCGGGGCCGATTGACCAACGCTCGCAGGGCAACGCGATCCCTCAGACGGAATACGTACCCACGATGACCAGGCGTTTTTCAGCTGCCCATGTTTTGCGTGCCCTGCCGAGGGCACAAACCTGCCACCGCGTTTCCACAGCCCAGGGCGGTTTTTGGGCGGCGCAGGTTCGAATCCTCAGGGACACCATTCGCCGTTCATCCGCGATTTCGCGCACACTGAAAATGCTCAGGTCAAACAGCGCACCGGCGCCTAGCTCTCCGCGAGGAATTCCGCGGCAATCGGTGCGAACTGCTCGTGGTATTGGAAGATGCCGCCGTGGCCGGAGTTGGGGTAGATGATCAGTTCCGATCCCGCGATGCGCCGATGCAGGTCTTCGGACAGCACGGAGGGCACCATGCGGTCGTGGTCTCCGTTGGCGATAAGCGTGGGTTGGGTGATCTTCGACAGATCCGATGGCGTTGACCGACCGAAGGCCTTGATCGCCGCGAGTTGGGATCGGAAGGCACTGATCTTGATGTCTTTGTCGCGGTCGATGGTGCGTTCCTCGAGGCGGCGCACGAACTCCTTACCGGCACGCTTACCCACTGCGTCGCGGTTGAAGAACAGGAACTCCTTGGGATCCGAACGGGTCACCGTGGCCCGCAACATGTCCCAGTAGGTGACGCCGGCGACCTTGTCCATATCCTTGCCGCCACGCGGACCGGTCCCGGTCAGGACGAGCTTGCGCACCAGCCCGGGATGCTCGAGCGTCAGATCCTGGGCGATCATGGCGCCCATCGAGAACGCGAACACATCGATCTTGTCGAACCCCAACGCTGTGATGAACGTGTAGGCATCATCGGCGGCCTCCTCGATGGTGGCGGGCACCTTGCCGGTGGACGCTCCCACCCCCTTGTTGTCGAAGGCGATCACGTGACGGTTCTTGGCGATCGGGTCGATGATTCGCGGATCCCAATTATCCAGGGTCGCCGCGAGGTGCACGAAGAACACCACCGGGATACTGCCCTTGGGGCCCAGCTCACGATAGGCGTACGTGGTGCCATCGGCGATCACGGTACGAGTCGGCGCCTCGGCGTAGGACGTGATGATGGAGTCGTCGCTGGTAGTGCTCATGATGTCCTCGTTTCTGCGAAGTCGGTGCGGGGGGAAGATTCGATACCGCCGAGCAGTAGCTCAGTCGGCGAGGAACCGAAGTGCGTCGGGAACGAAGGTCGAGTGATGCTGAAATATCCCGCCGTGTCCGGATCGCGGGTAGATTTTCAGTTCCGCGTTGGGGAGTCGGCGCGCCATGTCCGCCGACAGGCTGCTCGCCACCATGAGGTCGTCGTCGCCGTTGGCGACCAGGACGGGCACCGTGATCTGTGACAGATCGTCGGGTGCGGCCTTGCCGCCGTTGACGATCGCCTCGAGCTGGGCCAGCCCGGCCTGCGTCGAGATCTTCTTGTCGCGGTCGAAGGTTCGCTCCTGGAGTCGGGCGAGGTAGGCGGATGCGGCTTGCTTGCCTTCGGCTGTGCGGGGGAAGAACAGAAACTCTCGTGGGTCCTTGCGCGACAGGAACGCCTTGGTATAGGCGATGGCGACGATCGTGCGCATCTTGCCGATACCGCCGCCACCGCGTGGTCCGGTACCGGCCAAGATCATTCGCCGGACCAGATCCGGCGCTTGAAGCGCAACCAACTGGGCCACGCCACCGCCGAGGGAGAATCCGACCAGGTCCACCTTCTCCAACCCGAGCGCGCGGATGAACGCGATCGCGTCGTCGGCCATCTGTTCGATGGTATTCGGGACGGCAGATCCGGAGGCTCCGACACCACGGTTGTCGAAGGTGATCACGCGGTGGTGTGCCGCGATTCCGTCGATCACCCGGGGATCCCAGTCGTCGAGCACGGCGGTGAGGTGGTGCAGGAACACGACGGGCACGTCGGACTCGACACCGAGTTCTCGGTACGCGAACGGCACTGAGTCGACGTCGATCGTCTTGGTCGGCGTGTCTTTCCAGGTGAGCATGGTGGGCCTTTCCGCGCTGGTATGTGGTTCGGGGTTCATCGCGTCATCGGATTCCGCGTGTTGGGCGCAGCGTCGCCGTCCCGTTGCGTTTGAGCATTGCCAGGGTGGTGACGAGGCGACCGCGGTCCGGGTCGGGATCGAGTCCGGCGCCGAGGCGGTGTAGCTGATCGGTGTTCCAGCTAATGTTGAGCACGCCGTCGAGAGCTTTGACATCGACGAATCTGCTTATCAGGCTGCGCATTCCGGTCCTGAGTTCGTGTGTCGGAAGCACGCCGATCCGACCGGACAGGATGGCATCCGCAGCGTCGGGCATGGTCACCGTCGGGCGAGCCAGCCCCACCACATCGCAGTCTCCCGACTTGACTGCTTGCGCCATAGCCTCCTGGGACCGGAACCCACCGGTGACCGCCAGCGGTACCTGTCCTGCGGCCTTGCGCACGGTGCGTGCGTAGTCGAGGAAGTAGGCTTCGCGGGCACGGGTACTGGCCGCGGCCGATCCCGACATGGCCGGCGACTCGTAGTTCCCGCCGCTGATCTCGATCAAGTCGATGGCCTCGCCGGCCAGGGCACGCACGACCTCGCGTGAGTCGTCCTCGCTGAATCCGCCTCGTTGAAAATCGGCCGAGTTGAGCTTCACGCTCACCGCGAACCCCGGCGAGACACGGGCCCGGATGCGGCGGATCACTTCGAGCAGGAAACGCATCCTGCGCCGACTGTCGCCCCCCCATTCGTCCTCGCGCAGGTTGGTCAACGGCGAGAGGAACTGGGTGACGAGATAGCCGTGCGCACCGTGGATCTGAACGCCGTCGAATCCCGCCACTTCGCAGACCGCTGCTGCGGTCGCGAATCGCTCGATGATGCTCTCTATCTCCGTACCGGTCAGCGCGCGCGGCGTGGGCGAGCCCGGCAGGCTCATGGGCACCGCACTAGGCGCAACCGGAGTATGGCCGATAGCAAGCGGGTTCGACTGCCGCCCAGGATGATTGAGCTGCGCCCAGATCGGCACGCCCGCATCGTGAGTGGACTCGACCCACCGGGACAACGGCGCCAGGTCCCGGTCATCTTCGATCACGACGTTTCCCGGTTCCCCTAGCTGTGCGCGGTCGACCATGACATTGCCGGTGATGAGCAACCCGTAGCTGCCATGACTCCATCGGTCGTAGAGCCGCACCAAACGTTCGTCGGGGGCATGGCGCGCATCGGCCAGCGCCTCACTCATCGCGGCCTTCATGATCCGGTTGGGCAGCACCAGGCCACCGGGCAACTCGATCGGTTCGTGCAGGGCGTTCATTCCAGCCTCCCAACTCGGCCCCCTTGAAATTACGATCATACTATTATGACTGTACTACAATCGTCGAGGACGGGCAGACGAGACAGGTGGAGGTGAGTTCCATGGCCAGATACGGCGTGGAGCACAAGGCCGAGACGCGTCGGCGCATTATCGAGGCGGCCGGTCGGCGACTCAAGCAGCACGGTATCGACGGCTCGGGAATCGCCGCGGTGATGTCAGATGCGGACCTCACCAATGGTGCGTTCTACGCGCACTTCGGTTCCAAGAGCGACCTGGTCGCGAATGTCGTCACCGATCAGCTCGAACGGCAGCGTGCCAGTATCGGCGCGTTACCGGCCGATCGGGACTCGCTGGAGGACTACATCCGTGCCTATCTGTCTACCGAACACCGAGACGACCACACGGGCGGCTGCCCGACCGCGGCGCTGCTGAGTGAAATCGGTCGGTGCGACGCCACAGTCAGGGATGCCTATTCCGAGGGCGCACAGTCGATCGTCCAGGAGATAGCCGCGCACCTACCCCCCGGACGATCGGACACGAACCGACTCCAGACGGCGTTGGGCCTGTTCAGCATCCTGGTCACGTCCCTGCAACTCGCCCGAGCCATCAGCGATCCCGCACTGTCCGACCAGGTACTCGACACCGGAATTCACAATGCCCTTCGCATCCTCGACGACCCCGCCTGACCCCGCCGCAAAGCTCAGACAGTGCCCGGGACCCTCAACACTCAATGCTTGACGACGATCTTCCCTTTGGCGTGCCCCTGCTCAACGTAGGCCATGGCCTCGAGAGTCTGATCGAACGGGAATGTGCGGTCGAGAACCGGTCGCAAGGTTCCGTTGTCATAGAGTGCGGCCAGTTCCGCGAGGCGTGCGCCATCGGCCTTCATAAAGAAGAAGGAGTATCGCACTTTCAGCTTCTTCGCCTTCCAGCGAATCTCGAGGCTCAACAGCGCCATAACAGGGGCAAGGATGGGTCGGCCGAGTTGTCTTGCGAAGGAAGAGTCGGGCGGGCCGACCACGCTGATTGCGAGCCCGCCGCTCCTGAGCACTGTTAAGGACTTCTCCAGGTTGGCACCCCCGAGAGAGTCGAGGACGACGTCATATCCCGCTAGGATCTCAGCGAAATCCTGTTTGGTGTAATCGATCACCTCATCCGCGCCCAAGAGGCGCGCCTTCTCGACATCGCCGGTGCTCACAGTAGTGGCCACATACGCGCCCAGATACTTGGCGACCTGGATAACGGTCGAGCCGAGGCCGCCCGCACCGGCATGGACGAGGACTTTTTGACCCGGCTCGACGTGTGCGAGATCGACTAGCAGCTGCCAGGAGGCCAGAGCAACCAGCGGGACCGCAGCGGCCTCTTCGAACGAAAGCGATCGCGGTTTGAGCGCTACATCTTCTTCGTCGATCGCGATAAATTCGGCGAAGGTGCCGATCCTGAGATCCCTCGGCCGAGAATAGACTTCATCGCCCACCTGAAATCCACGAACGCCCGCGCCGACTTCCGTCGCAACACCGGAGACATCATGCCCCAGAATGAACGGAAGCCTGTACTTCAGCAGCTGCTTGAACTCGCCGTTACGAACCATCTTGTCCAGCGGGTTGATACTGGCGCCGCGAACCTGGACCAGAACATCACGCGGACCTACCGTTGGCTCAGGAACGTTTGCCGCCCGTAGTCCACCCTCACCATAGGACTCGACAAGGAACGCCTTCATGTCAGACTGCCCTCTCTCGAACAATGCGAGTGTGATGGCCGAGGAACAGCTTTGCCACTGTTGATGACGCCACGCTGAGGTGCCGCCCGAAGGTTCGATGAACCACGGCCAAGAAATCAACCAGTAGCTCTTCGACCCGGACGCGACAACGCTTCAGCCTAACCTCTTCCATCTGACCCGACGGGTCTGATCGCCAAGCCGCGCGTGCCGGTGGGCGTCCCGTGCCGCCCGTCGGCAACCGACGCGCAGCACGGGCTGATCAGTCCTACCGCTCAGGCGATAACTCGAATTCGGCTTCAACAATCAGCTGTCCGGCCCAAACCTGCTGGTCACGACCGTTCCCATCTGTAGCGTGCCCCGCCGAGGGCTCCATTGAAACGGTAGCGGCGGGCTACCAACGCACCGTCATCGCGACGCTTAGATTGGATAAGTACCCACAATGACCAGGCGTTTTTCAGTTGCCCATGTTTTGCGTGTCCTGCCGAGGAATCGAACCTGCGACAACGGAATAGCCTCGCTCGCCCGAACTATCGCCGGTGGCGTCGAAATCGAAGGAGAATACGAGCGGCAGCTCAATTCCCCGTGACGCCCGATCTCGGCCGACAGCTTCGGGTTCGAGATCCCGTACGGGCGATTACATGAGAGACTGCCCAGGTCGATCGTTCCCCGCCCACCAACCCGAGGCACGAATGGATCTCAAGGGACCAGCGGTCATCCCCACCGAATACGTCACTCGCCAGTCGACCCGCATCATCGCGAACGGGCACCCCGACCACAGGGCCGCCAGCATCACCAAAGCAGGCGAAGCCTTCCCCTACCCTTACCCAGACGCGGACAACCCGATGCTGGAGTACCTCATCCGCAAGGCGAAGGAACTCGAGGACGACGAGGGGGAGGCACCATACCTTTGGTTGGCGGTCCACGCCTGGTATGAAGGTGCCCTCCAGACGCTGGCCTGCACACATCCGCCGAACCACCCCGCCGACTAGCGACCCAGATCCCGACGGCCCATAGCCGCATCGACCGAAAAGCAGGATCAAAACGTGGGGTAAACGTGGGGCCTGATCCAATAAAACAGGTCAGGCCCGGTCTAAGACCGGGCCTGACCTGGTGTTTTTGTGGAGCTAAGGGGACTCGAACCCCTGACCCCCACTCAGGAGTTCAAGTTGACTCGTGACCTCGGCTGAGTCCGCCTATAGATAGTAATCGGCTTCGATCACCAGTCACCGGCCCGAGGCCGCAGGTCGTCCCCGTTCCCTTGTTCGACGTGCCCCGCCAGGGTCTGCACACCATGCGTGGGAACGACAGACGGAACGCCCCCTATCGCCCTTGGCCAGAAATCTGGTTCGTCGTGCCGGTGCGCCTCGAACTTCGGG
The DNA here is from genome assembly GCF_000308835.1 of Nocardia vinacea NBRC 16497. GTDB lineage: Bacteria > Actinomycetota > Actinomycetes > Mycobacteriales > Mycobacteriaceae > Nocardia > Nocardia vinacea. Next base: position 42,466 of record NZ_BAGN01000177.1, read on the forward strand.
TTGGTGAACAGCTCCGAAGCGACGAGTGGCGGCCCGCCCCGTTCAGGCAGCTCATTCAGCAACTATCGACCATGCCCGGGTGCGGCGGCTGGTGATCAGAACAGCGAGATTGGGCGGTCGCGGACGAGGTAAGCGTGTGATGTGACCGGCGACGCTCCGGCTGGCATCATCGTCTGCTGCGTTGCCGGACACACAACAGCCCGACCCAGATTTACAATTTTTCTACGATTTAGCGCCGAGTCACGCTGGGAAATGATGGGACACGGCGAGCCGCCATAGGATGACCAGAATCGATCTACCTGCACAAACGGGTTTTGTCGGGTTTTGTCGGTCAACGATGGGATCCAGGCGAATCCTTGTGCCGACTTCATGACCGTCAAAGCCTATCCCACCGTTGACCTGCACATCTTCGGGGTATCCCGCCGCTTTCGCCGATTTGTCCGCGACTCACCCGTGATGCGCAACCCGATGACCGCCTTCCGGTATTCCCCGCCCCGGTGCGTCCCCGATGGTCAGCGCCTGGTCCGACGGCAAATCCGAGCGAGCGAATCCGCTTCCTGAGTAGTCTTTGGGTCGTCGATCGATGCTTCGGAACCCAGCCGCCGGCGTGGAAACGGGAACCCATGGTCACTCATCGCAGGAGGCCGATTGTCGCGATCGTGGCGATCGCCGCGTCGATCACACTGCTGACCGCAGCGTGCGCGTCCGATCGGTCCACGACATCGGGCGGTGGTAACACAGGTCCCCATGCCGCCCCGGTCGCGTACCGGGAGCCGGTCGAGCTGACGAGCAAGGACGGCGTGCTCGAAGTGCGGCTGTCGGCGCATCAGGGCACTGTCGCGCTCGACACGGTCTCGAAACCGGTTTCGAATTTCCTGGTCTTCGGTTATGAGCTCATCCGAGGCACCGCCTCGGATGGCTCGGTCAAGGGGGACAACGGCTATCCGGCGCCGACGCTGCATGTCGATCCGGGCGAACGCTTGATCGTGCACTTCGACAACGATCTCGAGGGGCTGACGATCAGGGACTATTACAACCCGGCCTTCACCCCCGTCGGCGGGGATGTACCGATCTACCCGCCTGCCCTCACCACCTCGCCCCTCAACCTGCACACCCACGGACTGCACGTGAGCCCCGACGGCAACGCCGACAATGTCCTGCTCGACATCCCCGCGCGCAAGGGCAACGTCTTCGACTACGCGGTGCCGAAGAGCATGCCGAATGGCATGTACTGGTACCACAGCCATCGCCACACGGTCACGGCGCAGCAGACCTACAAGGGGCTGGCGGGTCTGCTGGAAATCGGGCGGCCCGACGGCAACCTGCCGCTGGTGACGCGGAACCACATCCCGATCCGCGATATGGCGCTGCAGTACAACTTCGTCTTCGACCGCAAGGGCCGCGGCCACCAGCTGAACGACCCGAACTGGCCGCAGTATGTGAGCACACTGCGGCCGCCGGAGGGAGCGCAGCTCGCCGACGGCACCTACCGGCCGAGCCTGGCCCCGGTGAACTTCGCGGAGACGACCGAGGGCTCCCGGTACGTCACCAATTGGCACAGCGGGCCGCTGTCGCCTGCCAACCATCGGGGGCAGACCCAATTCGTGCCGAGCAACCTGCAGAGCTTCACCAGCGAACCGGCGACTCAGCCGCCCATCGCGATCCCGGCGGACCCGACGCTGCCCGACAACCAGCGCGATGTGCAGTTCACGATCAACGGACAGTTCCAGCCCTCGTTGCAGCTGAGCCCTGGGCAGACCGAGATCTGGGTCCTGGCGAATATCAGCGACTTCGCCTACCTGCCGGTCACACTGACCGAGACCGCGACGGGCAGCCATCCGAAGTTCGCGATCGTCGGCCAGGACGGCGTTCCCTCCTCGGAGGTCCACCCGCCGGTCGACGGCGACGGCACCCGTCTCGTCATTCCGCCGGGGTCGCGATACGCGATCGCGGTGACAATGCCGACAACCGGTGATCTCGTACTCGAGATGCCACCCCTGCCGGGAGCCCGCCCGGTCACGAATCCCGGTGTGCTCTATACGAATAACGGCACCGAAAACCCGCCGGCCGTACTGGGCACACTCAGTGTCGACCCCTCGTTCATCAGCTACGAGGACGGCTTCTTCATCTTCCCCACCCAGAAGCTCATCCAGGTGCGGCCCGACGACGGCACGGGCAAGACCACCCCGTTCGTGCCCGGCCAGCAGCTCGACGCTTACACCTCCTTCGTGGACACGTCGGCCGTACCGCCCGATGTGCGGCGCACACTGACGGTCACGGGCGGTTTCGGCAACGAGAAGGCCAGCAGCAGCGATCCCAAGGCGTTCACCTACGAGTTCGACGACAACACCTTCCCGAATATCCCGCTGCTCCAACCGCGACTCGACTCGGTCGAGGAATGGCTGATCACCAACCTGAACAATGACGAGCACCCGATGCACATCCACGTGAACGACATGCAGGTGATGGAAATCGTGGATCCGGTGGCGAATACCAGGACCGGCGTGCAGATGTGGGGTGCGGACAACATCAATGTGCCCGCCCCGGTCACCGACGAGAACGAGAACCCGCTCGTGCCCGCCTCGGTGACGCTGCGCATGAAGTTCACCGAGTACACCGGCACCTTCGTAATCCATTGCCATCGACTCAATCACGAGGACAACGGCCTGATGGCGCTCGTCAATGTAATCCCCGAGGTATCGACCTATGCGGTGGCGATACCGGGTTCGCCGGGTAAACCCGCGACGATCCAGATATACGACGGCAATGGCGACAGGCTGATCGCGACGGTCACGCCGTTCCCTTCGTTCGAGGGCACACCGACCGTCGCGATGGCCGATGTGAACGGTGACGGGGTGCTCGATCTGGTGGCCGGTACCGGTGCGGGAGTGAGCTCGGAGGTCGTGGCCTACAACGGCGCGGCCTTCAACACCGAACTGACTCGGTTCGCGCCGTTCGGACCCGACTTCCGCGGCGGCGTGAACGTCGCTGGCGCCGATATCGATGGCAACGCATTGGCCGACAACATCATCGTCGGCTCGGGTCCCGGCATCGAATCGCAGGTCAAGGTGTTCTCTTCGACCTTGCCCGGTGAGCGCGGCAAGGCGCCCGAGCAGTATTCGAGCTTCACGCCCTATCCCGGATCGACGACCGGCGTCACGGTCGCCACCGGGATGGTCGATACCGCGTCGGGCCGGGCCAGCATCGTGACCGCTCCGGGTCCCGGCGACGCGCCGCGTGTGAAGGCCTTCCGCTATGACCTGTACAGGCCGACTGCGTCGGCGAAAGACGACAACCACACCGATCATTCCGGCGAGCCGACGATGACCTCGGAGTTCTTGGCCTTCGACGAGAGTTACCGGGACGGTGTCGCACTTTCGACAGGGTGGGTGGCCGGTGCCGAGGGTGGGGCGAAGAGCATCGTCACCGGCATGCTCGGCGGCGACGGCACGGTGCGCGTGTGGTCGAGCGGGTCACGGCTCGACGGGCAGCCCGCCATGTACACCGAGAACCCGAACCATCATGCGAGCACAGTCGCGTTCCGCGAGATCGCCTCGTTCGTCCCGTTCACCGGCGGGGTGCGGGTGGGGACCACCAGCACGACCTCCGGCGCGGATCTGCTCGTCAGCGGGCAGGCCGGGAACGGGGGCGAGATCCGAAAGTTCGGGCTGGACCGAGCCGACCCGCATGCCACAACCTTGGCACCGACACTGTTGAGCACCATTCCCGCACCGACTGGGCCTTCACCGCTGGGTGGCCGTTAGGGCAACGACCACAGCTTGGTCGTCACCACGTAGAAGATGACGACCCACGCCAGCATGACGGCGACGACTATGGCGATGCCACGGCGGTTCGTCTTGGCCGCCGGTGTATCGGGGGGCGGGCGCAGCCACCGTCGCAGCAACCGGTTCACGTAGTACGGCATCGTGAAGAAACTCATCACGAAACTGGACAACAAGTTGCCGATCAGCAACCCCAGCCACAGCGGCATCTTCAAGGGTGACAGCGCGAGGGTCAGCAGCACGACGGTCGGGTAGAGACCCACCCATACCGCGATGGCGGTCTTGGTATCCGACGGAGCCGAAGTCTCGGTGCCGTTCTCGTCGAAGGCGAACCAGCTGCCGAACGAGTTATCGATGGTGCGCAACTCGAAGTCACTGAACTTCTCGCCCTCGGCGAGGAGCTCGCGACGCCGCTTCGAGGTGAGCCACGTGGCCAGGTTCGCCGCGGTATCGAAGCGATAGAGCGCCGTCCACTCGTCCTGCACACCCTCGATCGGGCGGAACAGCTCGGTGCCGCGGAAGCCTTCGAATTTCGCCTCCTCCCGGCTCAGATCTGCTTGCCACGCAAGGAAATCCGCGACGCTGTCGGGCGCCACACGATGGGTGACCACGACCGTCACGAGGGGATCCACCGGTCGCGTGCCGCCGCTGATGACCTGCTGGGTGGCGGGGCCGTCGAAGTAATGCTGCCCGCTGTCGAGGAATTCCTGCCTGGTAGCGCTGTTTATCCAGTCCTGGAGACGACCGACGGAGTCGAAGCGGTAGACCACGACCCATTCGGGCTGCACCGCGGTCGGAGCGGCGATCTCGGCTCCGAGGAATCCCGGATAACCCGATGCCGCGGCGTTCAGGTCCTCCTGCCACGACTTGAATGCTTTCTCGAAACCCGGGCGCACCTTCTGGCCGATGATGACCGTCGCCGCACTGTCGGTGGGTTTCCCGGCCATCGCAGTCTCCTCACAGTTCGGGTCGCGCCGGAACCGGTGTGAGTCGCCGATAGATGCGCTCGGGCGTGAGCGGCAGCGCGCGGAATCGGACGCCCGTCGCGTCCTCCAGCGCATTGGCCAGCGCGGGCGCGACCGGGTTGACGCAGCACTCCGCAATGCCTTTCGAGTGCATCGCCCCGACGGAATCGGCGGAGTCGACCGTCAGTACTTCGGTGCGAGGTATATCGGCGTAGGTCGGGATGCGGTAATTGCGCAGGTTCGGATTGACCATCGCACCGTTCGCGTCGACGTGGAAGTTCTCGGTCAATGCGAAACCGATGCCCTGCGCGACACCGCCCTCGATCTGGCCGCGCACCTGCGCCGGGTTGATGAGGACCCCGGCGTCGGTGGCGTGCACGCTGTAGAGGATGCGGATCTCACCGGTGATCCGGTGTACGGCGATCCGGAAGCCGTGGGTGTTGAAAACGACACTGCGCGGCGATCCGAAAGCCTTGCGGGCCTCGGTCAATCGGATGCCGCGGCGGCGCGCCACCTCGATCAGCTCCGACAGCGATATGCGGCTGTCACCGCAGACGACCCCGGTGTCGTCCATCGCGCACGAAGCGATATCGACCCGCGCATGTTCGGCCGCCAAGAACAGGATGCGATCGCGCAGGGCCTCGGCTGCCCGCAGCACCGCGTTTCCGGCGACGAAAAGTCCGGCGCTGGCGAATGCGCCGGTATCGAAACCCGTTCGGTCGGTATCGGATTGCACAAGGCGCACCCGGGCCGGCGTGGTGCCGAGCCGGTCCGCCGCGATCTGCACGTGGGCGGTCGGGGTGCCCTCGCCGAATTCGACGGTACCGACGGCGAGCTCGTAGCTGCCGTCGTCGCCGAGGGTCAGCCAGGCCTCGGAGAGGTGGTCGGTCGGGGGCGCGGTTTCGTGCAGCGTGCTGGCGGTGCCAACGCCGATGAGCCACTCGCCGCCCGGTGGCGGCTCGGCGGTGTTGCGCCGCAGTGCGTCATCGACGAGATCGATGCATCGGCTGAGACCGTCCTCGCGGAACATGACATCGTCCGGGCCGTCGTCGAATGCGACGAGACCATCACCGGGACGCACGATATTGCGCCGCCGCAGCTCGAGCGGATCCATATCGAGCGCGACCGCCAGTTCGTGCATGGCGGACTCCATCGCGAATGCGGGCTGGGTCATTCCGTAGCCGCGCAGTGCGCCGCCTGGCACGGTATTCGTATAGACCGAATATGCGTCGAACTTCTTGTTGGGGCAGCGGTAGGTCGCGATAGCGGCCCCACCGGCGAACAGCGTCTCGCCGCCATGGTTGCCGTAGGCGCCGGTGTTCGACACATTGCGGACCCGGATCGCGGTGAGCGTGCCGTCGGCCCGCGCGCCGAGTTCGACGGTCAGCGACATCGAATGCCGCGGTGACGCCGTGGTGAACTCCTCCTCGCGTGTGAACTCTAAACAGACCGGCCGCCCGGTATCCAATGCGGCAAGGGCGACCAAATCCTCGGTGATCACCTCCTGCTTACCGCCGAACGCGCCGCCGACCCGCTTGCAGAACACGCGCACCCGATCGGGACGCAGGTCGAAGAGATAGCAGAGCTTGTTCTTGGCGATGGAGGGCGATTGGGAGCTGGTGCGTACGTGCAGACGACCGTCCTCGATCCACGCGATCGATCCGTGCGTCTCGAGATGCGCATGCTGTACGCGCGGCGAGAAATACGTGCCCTGGTGGATCACATCGGCCTCGGCGAAGCCCGCCTCGATATCACCCACCTGCCCGTGGATCTCGAGCAGGATGTTGCGCTCGGGATCGTGCACGAACGGATCGTGCGAGCCGTGCAATTGGGGAGCGCCGTCGGCCATCGCCACTTCCGGATCGAAAACCGCGGGCAGTACCTCGTACTCGACGACCACCTTGCGGCAGCCCTCCTCGGCGGCACCAACGGTATCGGCCAGCACCGCGACCACGCGTTGGCCGACGAAGCGCACCACGTTGTCGAGGATGTAGGTGTCGCTGGGATCGACGAGGTGATCGGTGTGGATCGCGGTCGTGAAGCGCTTGCGCGGCACGTCTTCCCAGGTATAAACGCGATGCACACCGGGAACCGCGAGCGCCGCGGTCTTGTCGATCGACACGATGCGGGCATGGGCGTGCGGAGAACGCAGCATCTTCAGGTGCAACAAGCCGTCGATCGCGGTGTCCATGGTGAATTCGGCGCGACCGGTCACCACGTCGGCGCCCTCCGGGGTTCCGACGCTGGTCCCGATTACTCGGCCCGGCCGGGCGACCTCGATCTCGGCGACACCATGCACCGCGTCTTCGATCGCCCGGTAGCCGGTGCAGCGGCAGAGGTTGCCCTTGAGCGCGCGCGAAAGGTCTTGCCGCTGGGCGTCGGTGAGCGCCACCGTGGTCATGATCATGCCCGCGGTGCAGAAGCCGCATTGGAAGCCGGGACCGTCACGGAACTGCCGCTGCATCTGGTGCATGTCCGCGGGCGAACCGAGGCCCTCGATAGTGACGACCGCGCGTCCCTCGGCACGGAAGGCGGGCGTGATGCAGCTGTGCACGGGATCGCCGTCCAGCCATACCGTGCAAGCGCCGCAATCGCCCGCGTCGCACCCCTTTTTGACGCCGTGACAGCCGAGCGAGCGCAGGAATGTACGCAGGCATTGACCCGGATTCGGCTCGGCGTCGAAGGTGTTTCCGTTCACGGTGTATGTCACGGCCGACCGCCTTCGCTGAGCTCGACGCGGATCTCCTCGGCGAAGTACCCGGCCAGATGGTGCCGATGGTCGGGCGTGCCGTTCGGGTCGCTGAACCACAGGTCTTCGGGGATGGCGTCGATGCGCTCGCGCAGCACATCGGCGTCGGGCGTGGTGTCGAACGCCAAGCGCACCGGGCGGGTCGTGCCCGCGGTGATGGTGAGCAGCAGGTCCGCGGTCCCCGGCGACTGGGTGGCGATCAGGAAAAGCGTCGAGCGGCCCAGGCGTGTCAGGCTGAAGCGCCGATGCGTACACCGCTTGCGAAGCGCGGCGACCGGGATATCGATGCGACGCAGGATATCGCCGGGGCCGAGGACATTCCGGTGATCGCCGAGGACGAAGTCGGCGGCATCGATGGTGCGTTCGGATCCATCGGCAGCCCACAGGGTGTAGGTGGCTTCGAGCGCGACCGTCAGTGTGATCATCGGGCCCGCGGGCAGAGACATGCAGATGTTGCCGCCCACCGTTGCCGCGTTCCAGACCTTGAACGAGGCCAGGAACGCCTCACAGCACGTGGTGAACAGCGTTCCGGCGGGCCAGTCACTCGGCGGCGCAAAGGAATTCAGCTCGCGGACGGTGCACGTCGCGCCGATCTCGAGACCGACCGGGCTCGGCACCAGGCTGTCCCAGCCGAGTGCGGTGAGATCGATGAGACGGCGCAGATCCGGCTGCTCGGTCGAAAACAACCACGTCCCCCCGGCCAGCCACGCGTCGCCGTCGCGCCAAGCCGCGCCCGGTCGGTCGGAAGGTCGCCGAACGATATCGGTGATCGTATTGAGATCCATAGCGCCGCTCCCTCGGAGAAGGTGCCGTGCCGCCGATCGCCCGCCGAGTTCGATCACGCGACGATTCCGCCCGTTCGGGGGTATCGCCGTGCGCGTACTCGCCTCGAGTCAACGTACCCGACCCGACTGCGCCCCTGCCAGCAATCGCGCAGCGACCGTGCTGCGTCCACGGATCAACTCCTTCGCGAGCTGTGCTGTCCCCGGTCCCGCTCGCGGCTGGCGACGGCTGCTTGTCCGCGAATCACCGGCGATGCGTGACCTGACCACCACCTGATACTCCCGCGATCCGCGCGTCGGCATCGCCGGACGGCGCGGCGTGGGTGCCGCCGGATACCCGCCGAACGGCGGGCACAGCGACGGTCGCGACACTGGCGGCGAGCGCGAGCGTGGTGAGTAGGACCATTCCCCCGTGCAGCCCGGTGTACGCCGCCAGTTGCCCGGTAGCGAGATAGGCGACGGGGGTGAGCAGCGTCGAGCCGAAATCATCGATCGATCTGACGCGCGATAGCACCGCCAGCGGTATCCGCTCCTGTAAAAGTGTGCGCCAGTACACCATTGCCATCGAGACGGCGGCTCCGGACAACGCGCTGTAGGTGCCGATGATCGGTAAACCGAGCCCGCTGACCAGCAGTGCGGGCCGCGCCGCCGCGACAGCCAGCAACGCCGCGCAGACCGCAGCCGGGCGGGCGACGGATACGCGCAGCGAGACCGCGCTCCCGAGTACGGCACCCGCGGCGAAGGTCGCCATGATCACCGCCCAGCCGTCCGGACCGCCGAATTCCAGCTGGGCGACCTGCGGCCCGAGCACGAGTACGGCGGGCACCGCCACCGCGCTGAATACGGTGAAATTCGCGATCGAGGTCCACAGCCAGGTTCGGGACGCCACCTCGCGCCAGCCGGTTCGCAGTGCGGTCGACAGGGGTTCCGGTGTCGTCCGCGTGCTCGCGGCCGGTCGGCGGATCCGGAGCAGCACAACCGCGCTGATCAGGAAGGTGGCGGCATCGACGGCAACGGCCGCACCGAGTCCCGCAACCGCGATGAGGACCGCACCCAATGCCGGGCCGACAACGCGGAGCAGGCTGCTCGACATGGCGACCAGGGCATTCGCGGCGCGCAGCGAGTCGGCGGGCACGAGTTGCGCGACGATGCCGCCCAACGCCGGCGTGAACAGTGCCTGCGCGCCGCCGTAGATCACCTGCAACGCCATGATCTGCCACAGCTGAGCCGTCCCGAACGCGAGCAGTACCGCCAGCACGCCCTGGGCGGCCGCGCGGGTGAGATCCGCCGCGATCATCAACTCTCGACGCGGAAACCGGTCCGCGAGCACCCCGCCGAGCAACAGCAGTCCGGTAAGGGGCACGAAGCGGGCGGCGAGGACGCCACCGAGCGCCGCAGGTGATCCGCCGATCTCCAACACGACGAAGGTGAGCGCAAGCACCGCCGGGGCATCCCCTGCCATCGATACCGTCTGACCGACGAAGAGCAACCGGAAATCACTCTGCCGCAATACATTACGCGCGCTCATCGAACCACTCGCGGACGATGACGGCCGCCTTGTCCGGCGGGACCATCGACACACCGTCGCCGCGCGCCCCGCGCCACATCTCGTACACGACACGGGATTCCGGCTCCACGACCGTTTCGCCCGCCGCCCGCAGACTTGCCACATGCCGCTGGATCACGGGCTTGTCCCACATGACCTTGTTCATATGCGGAAACCACAGGCAGGGCCGAGGCGCAGCGAGCAGTGTGGTCGTCGCGGGCGTCGACGCGAGTCCCAGCGCCGACGCGGCAACCAGGTGCGCGGTGGCCGGAAGCACCACGATGCCATTCGAGGTCAACGCGAGTTCGACCGGATTGAGGGTCGAACTGTCGGAGGTGATGACTTCGTCGGCCAACCAGCCGACTACTTCCCGTGGCACGAATCGCTCCGCGCTGCGGGTGAGGAGCACGACGATCTCGCCGGGCTGGGTCTTACGAAGTTCCGTCAGATAGAGCGGCAGGACCAGCGATGCGCTGGAGCCTGCGGCGATCACCACGAGCGCGCCATGGCGCATGACTGATCTCCTATGGATGAAAGCGGGGATCGCCCGGTACGCACGGGCGATCCCCTCGGTTTCAGCAGGTCGGGCCGTCGTCGACTCCTGTCTCGATCATGGGATTACCTCCTTTCACTTGTGCGGGTTCGGGTTCAGAACCGGCAGTTGCCGGGGTCCGGTTCGCTGATGCCGGAGGGTTGGCCGGCGGGCGTGATGAGGACGACGTCGAGTGTCAGCGTTTTGTCGGTCTCGTTGCGCACGGTGTGTACGTGGCGCGGGTGCTCGACCCAGCCTTGTCCCACACCGAATGTGGTTGGTGCGCACTGCCGGTCGTCGGCCTCATATCGAGTTGCGATGCCATCGGCGACATTCACGAGCACGTCGCCGGGATGCGAATGCCAGCCGACACTGCCGCCAGGGGCCACGGTGAGCACGGAGAACTGGACATCGACGGGGCCGTCCGGAGCGATATGGATCGGCTCGGTGACGGTCGCCTTGCTGAGTTGCTCGCCGGTCACACCGACATTCGGTGTGGCCACGGCGGGCAGTGTCGCAGAGGTCGCCAATACGGCGAGACCGATTGCCACACCGATGAATCCAACGCACCGACGGACGCTGCTGGACATGGAGATCCTCCCCGCGAAATAGATCCTGTTCTCCGCTCCGCGCCGGCTCCTCCCAGCCGGTCGGTGCGGTTGCGAACAAGCATCCGGGCGATGCCTTTCACCGGCATCTCACGCGCGTTTCACGGGATATCGGCGCTGCTCACAGCATCGAAATCTATTGCGGCAGAGCCATTTCGCGGTCGAAAATGGCGGAGGCCGACTGGGCAGTCGCCCAGTCGGCCTCGTGACCGTGCCCTTCGATCAGTCTGTGGACACCGCAGACTCGGCAACCTGGTGCCTGGTGCCCCCGCGCCGGAACGGTCGCAATCGCCGCGACGGCCGTTGCGGCCGGTCCTCGGCCGACTCCGGATCCTGTACGCGAGTTGCCGTCGCCTCGATCCAATCCGATGCCTCGATGGCCCCGTGGCGCGACAGGTCCGCGCCGCGCACCGCCTGTTCGCACCGGCGAGCCAGATCACGGCGATCGAGTCCGGGATTCTCGACCGGCTCGAGCACCACCTCGGCCACCATGCCGCGCGAGCGCAGGACCCGCTTCGCCGAGCTGCCGAAGCTGTCGTCACCGACGAATCCGGGAATGGTCGACTGGGTGCCGTGCGCGTCCAGATACCGCAGGCGCACCGGCTGCACCGATGTTCCGGTGTCGACCGCCGCTTGGAAGAGCGCGGGCCGCATGGTGCCGTAGGCGCGGCCACACCATGTCGTTCCCTCGGGGAATACTGCGACGCGGTCCCCCGCCGCCAGCCGTTCACCGAGACGTGCCACCACACCGGGCAGTTCGCGCAGCCGTTCGCGCTCGATCGGAATGACCCGCATGAGTTTGGCCAGGCCACCGAGCAGCGGCCAATCGACCATATCGGCGCGGGCCACGAAACCCAGTGGCTGCACCGCGGCCATGACGACCACATCGGTCCAGCCGATATGTCCGGCCACGATCAGCAGCCCGGCACCCGAATCACCGAAGCGCGCATCGGCAAACTCCGCCGCACCGGGTCGGTTGTCGACAACGCGCAACCGAATCCCGAGACAGCTCAGAACAGTTCGCGCATACCGCCGCTGCAACTGTTCGCGCCGTCCGCGCGGCGTCACGACATTGACAACGGGAAAGCTGACCAACAATCCGGCCACACCGAATAGTCGGCCGATCACCCGTGCGGTACCGATCTGATCGACCGGATCGATGCAGCCGGGCCCACATGGGCTCGACGGCATCCAGGAATGCGCGGTGCGCTCTGCGGGCGGCGCGTCGAACACCATCTGACTCACCGACCCCCGTCGAGTGCATTGGCCGCATCTTGTAATCGGTTGAGGTAGCGGGTGTTGATCGTGTCCAGGCCGAGCAGTGCGACGAAATCGGCGACGGCGAAATCCGGATCGTGCGCGGGTTCGCCGCAGATCTCCGCACCGAGGCGCAGGTAGCCGCGCAGCAGCGGGGGCAGCTTCGGGCGCGCGGGCGGTGTCATTTCGTCCAGCGTCAGCCCGTCGACGACCACCGGGCGGTAGGGGTGCACCCGCCGCTCGGGATCAGATCCGTGGCGCCCGAGCAGCATGTCCCGCACACCGCGCACATTCACACCGGCCGGATCGGCCGGAGTGTCCTGCATCGGCACCGAGACGCAGCCCATCACCCATTCGTATCCGGTGAGCTGGATGTAGTGCAGGATGCCTGCCCACATCAGGGTCAGCACCGAGCCGTTGCGGTGATCGGGCACCACGCACGCACGGCCCATTTCCACGATCCGGTTGCCCTCCGGATCGAGTTGGGCCAGATCGAATTCGGTGGCCGTGTAGTAACCGCCCGCGGCAGTCACCTTGTCCGGCGGCAGCATTCGGTAGCAGCCGACGAATTCCTCGGTCCGGTCGTCGCGGACCAGCAGGTGATCGCAGTGCTGGTCGAACCGGTCCGCGTCGAGACCCGTTCCGTTGTCGGGGATCTGGAAGCCGGGCTCACTGGCGAAGACGCCGTAGCGCAGGCGCTGCGCGGCCACTCGGTGCGCCGAATCGGAGGAGACGACCAGCGAATACCGAGACCGTTCCGCCCCGGAGTCCGTCGGTCGAGCCGGGGCTGTCAACACGGACGAAATAGTCATATCCGTGATGAAGCCAGTCCGAAACTGCGCCGGAGCAACCTCGAAGTGTCGCCTCGATGCCGGTTCGGTGAACGAGATGATGATCACACCGAGCGTTCACCGAACTGTCGCGTCGCGTTCCGTCTCCCGCATCGCTACCGCCGCCTTTTGCCTGATCTGTGACCTTTTCGGAATAGATCAGGCGGCGTCGCGCTCCGATATCCGCACCGGATCCGGCACCGCGTCCACCTCGTCGAAACCGGGGCGACCCGTGCCGATGAAGGCGACGAGCCACGAGGCAACGGCGGCGAAACGGTTGCGGAATCCGACCAGGTACAGCAGGTGCACCGCGAGCCACATGGTCCACGCGATGACGCCGCGGAAGGTGATGTGCTCGTTGAGTTTCACCACCGCGCTGAACCGGCTGATCACCGCCATGCTGCCTTTGTCCCAGTACTTGAACGGGGTGCCGGGGAGCTTCTTGTGGCGAATGATGTCGGCGGCGTGCCTGCCCTCCTGCATGGCGACCGGCGACTGGCCCGGATAGCCGTTGAGCGAGGTCATATCGCCGATGGCGTAGATATCGGCATGTCCGCCGACGGTCAGGTCCGGATTGATCAAAAGCCTTCCGGCGCGGTCGGTTTCGCAGCCGGTGGCCTCGGCAAGGATCTGTGCGAACCCGCCCGCCTGCACACCCGCCGACCAGACCACCGTCTCGGCCGCGATCCGGCGCTCGATGCCCTGCTTGTCCTTGACAGTCACCTTGCCGTATTCGATATCGGTCACGAAGGTGCCGAGCAGCACCTCGACACCGCTCTTGGTCAGCGATGCCTTCGCGTATTCCGAGAGCCCGCCACCGAAGGGCGGCAGCACCTCGCCCGCACCCTCGACCAGGGTCACCGAAACTTCTTGGTGGTAGTGCCGTTTCGCGAGTTCCTTCAGCTGACCGGCGACCTCGACACCGGTCGCGCCCGCGCCGACCACCACGAAGCTCAGCAGTCGCTTGCGGGTCTCCGCATCCGCGCCCTTGGCCTCGGTGAAGACGCGTTCGATCTGTGCGCGCAGCAGCTTCGCATCGTCGATGGTCTTGAGCGAGAACGTCTTATCGGCGAAATCGTCGCGCCCGAAATACGACTGCGAGGCGCCGGTGGCGGCGATCAGCGAGCCGTAGCGAATCTGTGTGCGCTCGCCGTCGTGCTCGTAGGTGAGCACCGCGTTGTCGACGTCGATGGCGACGACCTTGCCGAGCCGGACGTCGGCCTCCCGATGCCTGCGCAGCACCGAGGCGATCGGCGGGGCGATCTCGTGCGACGCCAGCACACCTGTCGCGACCTGGTAGAGCAACGGCTGGAAGAGATGCTCCGGAGTACTCGAGATAAGAACGTAATTGATGCCCGATTTGGCCAACTGCTTAGCGGCGGCAAGCCCCCCGAATCCCGATCCAACGATGACAACATCTGCGTGTTCCATGACAGCCTCCTTCTCTCATTACCAACCGTCATTCGATCCGCAGATATTTCACGTGTTCAGGCGCATAATAGATATGACTCTTATCTGGATCGCTCATGAATTGGAGATCAAGTGGAGCTTCGCCAGCTCACCTACTTCGTCGCGGTGTGCGAGGAGCTGAGTTTCAGCAGGGCCGCGGCCCGCTGCTACATCTCCCAATCGGCGATCAGCCATCAGATCGCCCGGTTGGAGCGTGACCTCGGCGTAGCCTTGTTCGAGCGTTCGACCAGGGCCGTTGTGCCGACCGACGCGACCATGCGGCTACTTCCCCTGGCTAAACAGATGCTCAGTCTGGAGTCGGCCATCCGCGCCACCGTGCGCACCTCCGGTCACCGCATCCGGCTGGCCGCGAATATGTCCTTCGCGACCCGATCCCTCTCCGCGATCGCCGGGGCGCGCGCCGCGCATCCGGATGCCGAGATCGAATTCGTCATCAAACCGTTCCGGCAGCGGATCACCGCGGTGGCCGACGGCGACTGCGATCTCGCGCTCATCCGCGGCAGTGTCGACGAGCCCGGTCTCGCGGTGGAGAAGCTGTGGATCGAGGACCTCGTCATCGCCACCTCCGCCGCCCATCCGCTGGCCCCGCGCGACCAGGTGACGCTGGCGGACCTGAGCCCGTATCCGCTGCTGCTCCCGCCCGAGCAGGAACAGGTCCTGCTGCACAATGTGATTCGGGCCGCCTTCGCCGATCTGGCCGCGGGCCCCACCCTCGGTCCACCGATTCCACCGGACCACACCGCGACCATGGAGCTGATCAATCGCCCGGACGCCTGGACGGTGCTCTACGCCGACAGCCCGACCGAGGGTCTGGTCGTCCTGCACCTCGCCGAGCACCGACTACGGATCCCGGTCTCCGCGGTCTTGCGCAGCGATGCGCGCCGCTCGCCGATTCTCACCACGCTGCTGTCCGGATTGCACCGCCGCTGAGATCTGCTGTGTCACCGAGCAGATCTCGCGGCATCGGTGTCAGGCGTTCTCGCGGGTGAAGCTACGTGCGCCGATCAACATCGCCACCGCGGCGACCGCCAGCGTGAGCCCGGTGCCGAGGTACACCTCGGACGCACCGAAGTCACCGCGGAACAGGGCCCTGGCCGCATCGACGGTGTGCGAGAACGGATTCACCTTGCCGATCGTGCGCAACCAGCCCGGCCCGACGCTCAACGGCAGCAGAATGCCGGACAGCAGCATCAGCGGCACCGCAAGACTATTGAGCACCGAGGCGAGTACATCCTCGGATTTGGCCCACAGACCCAGTGCATAGGACGCTGCGGCCAAACCAGCTGCCATCACCGCGATCAACAACACCGACAGCACCACGCCGAGCGGATCCGGCCGAACCCCGAAGGCCGCCATGGCAACTCCGACGAGCACCAGCGCTTGGACAACGAGCACGACCATGTCTTTGAGCACGCGCCCGGTCAGCAGTGCGCCCCGGCTCGCGGGCGTGACACGCTGCCGTTCGACGACGCCCGCGCGCAATTCCGCCACAATGCTGAATCCGACATAGATCGCGCCGAACAGCCCGGTCTGGATGACCAACGCGGGCGTGAGCAGCTTCCACGGATCGGAATCCGCGCCGAGCGAGGGTGCGATGCCCTTGACGAGCGGCCCGAACAGCACCAGATACAGCACCGGCTGGGACAGACCGATCAAGACCCACACCGGATTTCGCAGATTCGCCCGCAGTTGGGACCAGAAGATCAGTCCGGTCTCGCGCATGAACCTCATGAGTGACTCGCCTCCCGCAGCGAACGCCCCGTAATGGTGAGAAAGACATCGTCGAGGCTGGGACGTTTGACAGTGAGCGCACCCGGTACGAGACCCCGCTCGTCCATGGCACGCAAGAGGGGTACGACCGCGGCATCGCCGCGATCCACGGTGAGATGCACCAGCGTCGCACCGATCCGGTCCGCACCCGCATCCTCCGAGCGCACCAGCGAGCGCACCTCGAGCACCGACTGGGCGACCTGGAGTGCGATATCGGCATGGCCGTCATCGATTTCGAAGCTCACCACGTCACCGGAGATGCGGCGCTTGAGTTCGTCGGGCGAGCCCTCGGCGACGATGCCGCCGTGGTCCATGATCAGCAGACGGTCACACAGTGCGTCGGCCTCGTCCAGATAGTGGGTGGTGAGCACGATCGTGGTGCCTCGCTCACGCAGGCGCCGGATGTGCTCCCACAGATTCGCGCGACTCTGCGGATCCAGGCCGCTGGTCGGCTCGTCGAGATAGATCAGCGCCGGGCCGTGCACCAGGCCGAGCGCGATGTCGACGCGGCGGCGCTGACCGCCGGAGAGCTGGTTGCATTTGCGCCGGCCGAGTCCATCCAGGTCGAGCGCGACGAGTAGTTCTTCGGCATTGTGCGTGGCCTGCGCCTTATTCAGCCCGAAAAGCCTTGCCTGCAACACCAATTCGTCGATGACCAGGGCATCGTCATTGGTCATTCCGCCCTGGGCGACGTAGCCGATGCGCGAACGCACGGTCCGCTGCTCGGCCCGTAGATCAGCGTCGGAGATGACCGCCTCGCCAGCGGTCGGGGCGATGAGGGTACTGAGCATTCGCAGCGTCGTGGTCTTACCCGCGCCGTTGGGGCCGAGCAGACCGAGGATCTCACCCTCGTACACATCGAAGTCGACGCCCGTAACCGCTTGGACGGGGCCGCTTTTGGTTTCGAACGTCCGCGTGAGCCCGCGCACCCGGATCACCAAGGTGCGGGTGCGATCGCGAACGGAGTCGGTCGTTTCCACCTGAACAACGGTAGAAACGACCGACTAAATAGTCAAGCTTTACTATTCAGTCTTGATCATTTGAGAAGGGCCTCATTTGACGGTCATGGGGCCGCCGTCCACCCGCGACCAGTTCGTCCACACATCCAGCTCACCGCTCTCGATGCGCTCCAAGGTCTTGCGCGTCCAGGTCAGATCCGCCCGGACATGGTCGGCGGCCAGCCGCATGGCATCGGCGACATGATGCGGTTCGGTCTCCGCCGGATTGCCGCTGCCCGCGAGAATGCGCTGCTCCTCGCGCTCCAGAAAGACCAGATCCGATTCGAACTTCAGAATGCGCCCGCGCATCGCCGCGACGACCTCCTCGCGCGGCAGGTGTGGCAGCAGGGCCACCGCCGCGAAATACGGGTTCTTCGGCTGTTCGGGAGACCACACCGCCTCGCGCACCATCTCGCCGAATACCTTCTCCCCCTCCGTGGTCAGCCGATAAGTGGTCCGCTCCGGACGCGCCCCCGCCTGACCGACGCCCTCCACCTCGATGAGCTTCTCGCGCTGCAGCGTGTTCAGCGCCCCGTACACCGATCCGGGTTTCACATTCGCCCAATCGTCGGCATGCCAGGACAACAACTCGCGCCGAACGTCATAACCGTGCACCGGCTGCAGCAGCCGCACCACCGCGAGCACCAGCATCCGAGTCGTAGGAACAGCCATACTCGCAGGTTAGCCCACCCACGCGACGGTTCGCGTCTACCCGAGAACGCAAAAAAGACTCGCCAAATCTGTTGCTGCATTACGCAACAACAGATTTGGCGAGTCAGGGGTAACTCACCGGGGACGGGCCGACCGAGCCAACCGATATCCGCAGGCCGGGTACACGACTCGCGCCGCGCCTGACCGGCCCGCCCGAATACGCGGAGAGGCGGGGCAGCCTAGCCCTTGTGGGCCTTGACCGCTTCGGTCAGCTGCGGGGCGACATTGAACAGATCGCCGACGATGCCGTAGTCCGCGATCTCGAAGATCGGGGCCTCTTCGTCCTTGTTGACCGCGACGATGGTCTTCGAGGTCTGCATACCGGCGCGGTGCTGGATGGCGCCGGAGATGCCGAGGGCGATGTAGAGCTGCGGGGAGACCGTCTTACCGGTCTGACCGACCTGGAACTGGCCCGGGTAGTAGCCCGAGTCGACGGCGGCACGCGAAGCGCCGACGGCGGCGCCGAGCGAATCGGCCAGCGCCTCGACGACCGCGAAGTTGTCGGCGGAACCGACACCGCGACCACCGGAGACGACAATGCTCGCCTCGGTGAGCTCCGGACGGTCGCCACCGACGATCGGCTCGCGCGAGGTCACCTTCACGACGCCCTCTTCCTGCGCGGGCACCTCGACGGTCACCTTCTCACCCGCACCGGCCGCGGCGGTCGCCTCGACGGCACCCGGACGCACCGAGATCACCGGCACGTCGCCGGTGGCCTTGGCGTCGACGGTGAACGCACCACCGAAGATGGAGTGCACGACCGAACCGTCGGACTTGACGTCGATGACATCGACGAGCAGGCCGGAGCCGATGCGCGCGGCGAGGCGGCCCGACACCTCCTTGCCCTCGGCGGTGGCGGCGACGATCACGGCGGCCGGGGAAATCGACTCGACCAGACCGGCGAGCACGTCGACCTTCGGGGTGACCAGGAAGTTCTCGACATCGTCGGATTCGGCGATGTAGATCTTCGCGGCGCCCGCGGCGGCCAGCGCGTCGGCCAGCTTCTCGCCGGTACCGGCCGGGCCGGTCACGACGGCGGCGGGCTCACCCAGCGCGCTCGCGGCGGTGAGCAGTTCGGTGCTGACCTTCTTGATCGCACCGTCGGCGTGCTCGACGAGCACAAGTACTTCTGCCATTTGTGTTCTCTCCTAAGCAGTCTCGGGCGGGATCAGATGATCTTCTGACCGACCAGGTACGCGGCGATCTTGGTGCCGCCGTCGCCCTCGTCCGCGATCTTCTCGCCCGCGGTGCGCGGGGGCTTCGGGGTGGCCGCGGTGACGGCGGTGCCCGAGTTGGCCACACCGACGGTCGACGGGTCGACGCCCAGATCGGCCAGCGTGAAGGTCTGCACTTCCTTCTTCTTCGCGGCCATGATGCCCTTGAAGGAGGGGAAGCGCGGCTCGTTGATCTTCTCGGTGACGCTGACGATGGCCGGGAGGGTGGCCTCCAGCTTGAATACGCCCTCGTCGGTCTCCCGCTCACCGGTGATCTTGCTGCCGTCGACGGTCAGCTTGCGCAGGTGCGTCAGCTGCGGCAGGCCCAGGTACTCGGCGATGATCGCGGGGACAGCACCGGCGCGACCGTCGGTGGCCTCGTTGCCCGCGATGACCAGCTCGACACCCTCGACCTGGCCCAGCGCGCTGGCCAGCACCCACGCGGTCTGCACGGCGTCGGAGCCGTGGATCGCCGGATCGTTGATGTGGATGGCCTTGTCGGCGCCCATGGACAGCGCCTTGCGGATGGCCTCGGTGGCCCGGTCCGGACCGGCGGCCAGCACGGTGACCTCGCCGCCCTGGGCCTCCTTGATCAGCAGCGCTTCTTCGACGGCGCGCTCGTTGATCTCGTCGAGGACGGCGTCGGCGGCTTCGCGATCGAGGGTGAAATCACCGTCGGTCAGCTTGCGCTCGGACCAGGTGTCGGGAACCTGCTTGATGAGTACGACGATGTTCGGCATCGGTCTTCGTCGACCTCCTGTTCTGGTTACACGTGTGGTGGTCGCACGAGCAGCGCCGTACGTCCTTGGTTGTAGCTCAGGGCGTGACACTACCCTACGTTAAGTTACTCATGGGTAACTTAGTCGCTTCTCTCTCACAACGGCGATCCTGGCGATAATGTGCGGCCGCCTTACCAGTAACGTCGGAGCGATGAGCGAGGCTGTGATCCCTGCCGCAGTGGGCACCACCCCGGGCATTACTCCCGAGTCGGCCGTGGAGCCGTTGCCGCTGACCGGCGAGCGGACCGTACCCGGCATCGCCGAGGAGAACTATTGGTTCCGTCGGCACGAGATCGTCTACGCACGCCTGCTCGAGCATTGTGCCGGAAAGACGGTGCTGGAGGCCGGATCCGGTGAGGGTTACGGCGCGAACATGATCGCCGATGTGGCCACCAAGGTGATCGGCCTCGACTACGACACCAGCGCGGTCGAGCACGTGCGTGCCCGCTACCCGCGTGTGGAGATGATCCAGGGCAACCTCGCCGCGTTGCCGCTGGAGGACGAGTCGGTCGATGTCGTGGTGAATTTCCAAGTGATCGAACACCTCTGGGATCAGGGCCAGTTCATCCAGGAATGCCTGCGAGTGCTGCGACCCGGCGGTGAACTGCTGATCAGCACGCCCAATCGGATCACCTTCTCCCCCGGCCGCGATACCCCGCTCAACCCCTTCCACACCCGCGAACTCAACGCCGCCGAACTCACCGAACTGCTCGTCGACGCGGGTTTCCGGGTCACGCTCATGACCGGGGTGCATCACGGCCCGACGCTGAAGGCGTTGGACGCCAAGCACGGTGGCTCGTTCATCGATGCGCAGATCGAGCGCGCGCTGGCCGGGGAGCCGTGGCCCGCCGAGCTGACCACCGATGTCGCCGCGGTCGCCATCGACGATTTCGCACTGATCACCGAGGACATCGATGCGAGCCTCGATCTGGTCGCCATCGCGGTGAAGCCGTGAGTGAAGTTCCCGGCCAGTTCACTCTGGTCCTGCATTCCCATCTGCCCTGGCTGGCCCACCACGGCCGCTGGCCGGTCGGCGAGGAATGGCTCTACCAATCCTGGGCCGCCTCTTACCTTCCGGTCGTCGATGTGCTGAGAACCCTTGCCGCGGAAGGCCGTTCACATCTGCTCAGCCTCGGCATCACGCCGGTGCTCGCCGCCCAGTTGGACGATCCGCATTGCCTTGCGGGCATGCATCATTGGCTCGGCAACTGGCAGCTGCGCGCCGACGAGGCCGCGATGGCGGGCAATATCGCACTCGGCGGGCATGAGCACCGACTGGCGGCGGCGGCACTCGCGGAATTCGAACAGCACTGGCGCCACGGCGCGGCGCCGGTCTGGCGGCAGCTCATCGACGCCGAGGCCATCGAACTGCTCGGCGGCCCGCTCGCGCACCCGTTCCAGCCGCTGCTGCACCCGCGACTGCGCGCCTTCCAGCTCAGCGAGGGCCTGGTCGATGCCCGGCAGCGCTGGGGCCACACCCCGACCGGCATCTGGGCGCCCGAATGCGGCTACACCCCCGGCATGGAGACCGGATACGCGGCCGCGGGTGTGACACATTTCATGGTCGACGGACCCGCCCTGCGCGGCGATACCACCCTCGGCCGGCCGGTCCGGGAATCGGATGTGGTGGCCTTCGGGCGGGATCTGCAAGTGAGCTACCGGGTTTGGTCGCCCAAGTCCGGCTATCCGGGGCAGAGCGCCTACCGTGACTTTCATCACTATGACCACGCGACGGGTCTCAAGCCCGCCCGCGTCACCGGCAAGACGGTCGCCGGTCCGGACAAGGCCCCATACGACCCGGAACTGGCGGCCGGGGCGGTGGTCCGTGATGTCGACGATTTCGTGCGGACCGTGCGCGAACGGCTGATCGAGGAATCGGCGCGAATCGGACGTCCGGCCCTGGTCGTCGCGGCATTCGATACCGAATTGTTCGGGCACTGGTGGCACGAGGGTCCGCAGTGGCTGGCCCAGGTGCTGCGGGCACTGCCCGAGGCGGGCGTCACCGTCGGCACGCTGGCCGATGCCAGGGCGCGCGGGTTCGTCGGCGAGCCGGTGCCGCTGGCCGATTCGTCCTGGGGTTCGGGTAAGGATTGGCGAGTGTGGGCCGGTGACCAGGTGAAAGACCTGGTGGATCTGAACGACGATATTGTCCGGCTCACCCTCGATACGGTCGACAAGATGCGGGCCGCGGACGGCGGCGCCGCACTGCGCGACCCGGTTGCCGATCAGCTGCTGCGCGAGGCCATCCTCACCGTCTCGAGCGACTGGGCATTCATGGTCAGCAAGGACTCCGCGGCCGGCTACGCACGCGACCGCGCGCACCGACACGCCCACGCCGTGCGGGAAATCGCGGCCGCCGTGGGGGCGGGCCAAGTCGCCAAAGCACACCAGTTGGCGGCAGGATGGGGGGCGGCCGACGGGTTCTTCCCGAGTTTGGACGCACGGCGGCTGGCGATCGCGGACCGAGACTCCGCCTGATAAGGACATTCATGAAAATCTTGATGGTGTCGTGGGAGTACCCACCGGTTGTGGTCGGTGGGTTGGGCCGCCATGTGCATCACCTGGCGGTCGAACTGGCCGCGGCCGGTCACGAAGTGGTCGTGCTCGCCCGCCGCCCCTCCGGCACCGACTCCGTGACCCACCCCACCCACTCCTTCATCGCCGAGGGCGTGCTGGTGGTCGCGGTCGCGGAGGATCCGCCGTGTTTCGACTTCGGCGAAGACATGCTCGCCTGGACGCTGGCCATGGGCCACGCGATGGTGCGCGCCGGTGTGGCCCTCGGCAAGCCCGGCATCGGCGACGGCTGGGTCCCGGATGTCGTGCACGCGCACGACTGGCTGGTCGCGCATCCGGCGATCACGCTGGCCGAGTATTACGACGTGCCGCTGGTTTCGACCATCCACGCCACCGAGGCCGGGCGGCACAGCGGTTGGGTCTCGGGCCGTGTCAACAAGCAGGTGCATTCGGTCGAGTGGTGGCTGGCCAATGAATCGGATGCGCTGATCACCTGCTCGACCTCGATGCAGGACGAGGTGGAGCGGCTCTACGGGCCCGAGCGGGTGCCGATGACGGTGATCCGCAATGGAATCGATGTGGGCGCGTGGACCTTTCGGCCGCGGGCACCGCGCACCGGTCCGCCGCGTCTGCTCTACGTGGGTCGGCTGGAATACGAGAAGGGCGTGCAGGACGCGATCGCCGCACTGCCGCGCATCCGCCGCGCCCACCCCGGCACCACGCTGACCGTCGCCGGTATCGGCACCCAGTTCGAATGGCTGCGCGAACGCGCCCGGGTGCATCGGGTCGCGCGGGCGGTGACCTTCGCCGGTCAGCTCGATCACGCGGAACTGCTCGGCTGGTTGCACGGCGCCGATGCCATCGTGCTGCCGAGCCGCTACGAACCGTTCGGCATCGTCGCACTCGAGGCGGCCGCCGCCGGTACCCCGCTGATCACCTCCACCGCGGGTGGTCTCGGCGAGGCCGTCATCGACGGCGTCACCGGCGCATCCTTCGAACCGGCGGATGTGGACGGCATCGTCGAAGCCGTGCGCGCCACCCTCGACGATCCGGCCGCCACCCAGGACCGCGCCTACGCCGCGCGCGAACGCCTCACCGCCGACTTCGCCTGGGACGTCGTGGCCGCCGAAACCGCACTGGTCTACTCCTCGGCCAAACGCCGCGTCCGCAACCCCCTCGGCCGCCCCACCATCATCGAACGCCCCCTCCCCGAACGCGATCCGAAGTAGCGCCTAGCTCTCCATCTTCTTCACGATCTTCTGGACGGTGAGCCAGGTGCGGGTGGTGATCTCCTTGCTGTAGGTCTTCTCCATCCAGGCCATGAAGTTCGGGGTGCGGGGTTCGGTGTTGTCGATGACCGCGAGGACGACGCGGCCGGCAGAGTCGTAGCCGACGATCTCGACGCCGGGTTCGGTGTGCTTGCGCAGCTCTTTCGCGACGTTCGGCGGTGCCTGTTTGAGGAAGGTCGCGATGAGGTAGGTGCCGCGGCCGTGGGTCAGGCCCGGAAACGGATCGGTGTCGAGCAGGTCGCGCAGTTCGTCGTAGGTGCGCACGATGGTGCCGCCCGGAATTCCGAGTTCGCTGTTGAGGGCATCCTGGATGCGGGCTTCCAACTTCGCGATATCGGTATCCGCGGCGCGGAAGACCACATTGCCACTGGCCAACACCGTGGCGACCTTCTCGAATCCGAGCCCCTCGAACACCCCGCGCAGCTTCTCCCCCTTCATATTGGGGTTCGTCGGCATGATCCCGCGCAACAGCGCCGCGTACCTGTTCATGACGTGACCGTACCGACTGCCACCGACGCATACCGGCATACTCGGCCGCGATAGCACGAGCCCCGGGTCCATTTCGGATCCCGGGGCTCGGTGGCGCTCATGCCTACGCCTCGCCGGCGCTCATGCCGACTGGGTGGCGCCGTTCTTCTTGCGCTCGATATCTTCCAGCGCGGCAACATATTTGGCGCGCTCCTCGGCACCGGCCTCCCAGGTCGCCTTGCGGTTCTTGACGACCTTGGCGGGCGCGCCGACGGCGATGCTGTAGTCCGGAATCTCGCCCTTGACCACCGCATGCGCACCGAGCACACAGCCGCGGCCGACGCGGGTTTCGCGCAGCACCGTCACCTTGGCGGCGATCCAGGTATCCGGACCGATGCGGACCGGGCTCTTGACGATGCCCTGATCCTTGATCGGCATATTGATGTCGTCCATGCGGTGGTCGAAGTCGCAGATGTAGCACCAGTCCGCGACCAGCGTGGATTCACCGATCTCGATATCGAGGTAGGTGTTGACCACATTGTCCTTACCGAAGACCACCTTGTCGCCGATGCGCAGCGAACCCTCGTGGCAGCGAATGGCATTGCCGTCGCCGATATGCACCCAGCGGCCGATTTCCATCCGGCCCAATTCGGGGGTCGCGTGGATCTCGACACGCTTGCCGAGGAAGACCATGCCGCGCAGCACGATATGCGGATTGGCCGCCTTGAATTTGAACAGCCGGTAGTACCGCACCAGATACCAAGGCGTGTACGCCTTGTTCGCGAGCACCCAGCGCAGCGACGCCAGCGTCAGAAATCGCGCTTGCTGCGGATCCCGGCGGCGCGAGCCGCGCCACCGCGAGCGCAACGGTGCGCCCCACATGCTCGTCACGAAGTCATCTCCTGTCATGGTCCTTGACATGGCGACCGTCCCGGTCGCGACGGCTAGAGCTTATCCCGTCGGAAAAGACCGCCGGGACCCGTACAACGTCGGCGGACCCTCCCGTACAGTGATCGCTGCGCCGCCGACGGCGGCGAACCTCCATGCGGGCGGTGGTGCGCGTACCCGGGGGTCGACACGCTTTCGGTCACGTCCCCAGCGGGGCAACGACGACAGGAGTGCAGCAGGTGCGAAGCGGCGGCGTACTGGCCAACCCGGCGCGCGGGCTCACCCTGTCCCGACTGGGCGCGGCGGCGGCCATCGGCGCACTGGTATTGACGGGCTGCGGCACCGACGTCGACGACATCACCGTCGGATCGGGCAAGGGCTGGACCACCGCACACCACGACGGCCGCAACAGTGGCGTCAGTCCGGTCACC
>NZ_BAGN01000176.1 GCF_000308835.1 Nocardia vinacea NBRC 16497
ATGCCACCCGCGCTCAGTCCGAACTCCTGCGGCGCTCCTAGCCCCGGCAACCGAGCCCGGCGCGGGCGCTCGCCGGCATCCCGAGCCGCACCACGCACCCGCGCTCGGTCCGGACACGCAAACCGCAGCACTGGCAGCGCGAGACGCTGACTGGCAGCGACCGATGGCTCATATGGCCTGAGGCCACGGGCTACAGCGCGGCGAGTTCGCTGGTGCCGTGATCGGTGCGGCGGATCTGCCAGACCGCGGTGCGGGTGCGCTGGGAGCGACCGTTCGCGCGATCGATCAGCGACCGATTGTTCGTGGTGAAGATCAGTTGGGCGCCACGGGAATTGGTCTCCGGATTCTGGAAGAGCTGGATCAGCCGATCGGTCTCCTCGACCGGCAGGTGCGCGCCGATATCGTCGATCGCGAGCACCCGGCCGGAATCCAGTGCGTCGAGCATGGTCGGGAGCAAGCGCAGCATCGAGAGGGTGGCGGCGGATTCGTCGGTGATGTCGAAGGCGGAGTCGATGCCGGCGTGCACCAGTCCGAGGCCGACGCCGCGACGCTCGACCATCCGGGTGTAAAGGGCATCGCGCGCGGCCTTCAGATTGCTCAGCTCGCGTTCGAGCATGACCTCGGTGATGCCGTTCTCCCGCAGCAACTGGTCAGCATGCGCCGGTGAAGTCGCACACAACTCCACCTGTTTGCCGGTCCCCGCGATATCGGCGTCGAGTTCGCGCAGATAGTCCGCGTACATCGGGTCCGGCTCGGCGATCAGCAGATCGGTAATGCCGAGTTCGGCGGTGCGCAGCAGCATGAGCAGCCGCACCGCATGGTCCGGTGCCGCGGACAGATGACTGCCGAGCCGATGCGCGACCGCCGTCGCATCCGTCGCGCCGTGCTGCACCTCGAGCATCGCGGAGAACCACCGATACGCGGGCACCAGCGCCTCGGCATACATCTGCCCGGCGAGACTGAGCAGCAACGCATTCGGCCGCACCAGCGGCAACAATGCGGCGATACCGTAGCGGGCGGCCTCGAACATCGGACCGATCTTGATCTGTTCGCCATTGCGCTCGAAGACAATTCGCTTGCGCGAGCGCGGATGCGTGTACAGCCATTCGGCCGTCACATCCGCGTTGTCCAGGCGGAACCCATAGGTGTACGGCACACCCTCCGCGACGAAGCTCGCCACGAATTCCGAAGGGCGGTCCGGGAATCCGCGGTGCGGTACGCGCACCGGTCCCGCGTAGGGATCCCAGCCGGTCACCGAATGCAGCACCGCATCGCGCATCTGCCCGAGCGCATCGATCAGACTCGTCTTGCCCGCGGCACTCGCACCGTGCACCGCCGTCACCGGCACCGCGACCGGTCCGCTCCCCCGGCTCAAACGCAAGTCCTGCCGTTCGGCCAGCGATCTGTGATTCGTCACCTGAAAACTGCGCAGCATCCCGCCATCCTGTCGGTTCGCCCGGCACACCGCGACACCGCACCCGCCTCACCGGCCTGGACAGACGTCGCTCAGCAGGCTTCCGCCGGACAAATGCGCACGTCACGCGTTATCATGCAGGCGCCGCGGCTACCCGCTGGCATCTGCCGGAAATGTATTGATGAGGGATTCAACGATGGAACTGACGATTAGTCGTCTGGTGGCCCGTAGCTCCGTCGCGGCCGCGCTCGCGCTCGGCCCGCTGGTCGTGCTCGGACCGCCGCAAGCTGCCGCCGAGGCACCCTGTCCGGACGGGACCGCCCGGATCTTCTTCCACGACGAGACCAACACCTGCCAGAGTGGCGGCACCTACAGCTTCGACGGCTCGCCCGCGCTCGTGAAGGTGTGCTCGGTGGGCAAGGTGCAGGTCATCGTCGACACCACCATCCAGAAGAGCCGGACCAAGACCAGGAACGCGCATCTCGATCTCAGCAACGGTAAGTGCGGCCGGATCGAGGTCGGTGGCCAGCTCGACTCCACCGTGAGCATCAGCCCCTCCTAGCGCCGGGGCCGAAAAGCAACGCGCTGTCACCGAACTCGTGCCAGAGATATCCGGTATCGAGTGCGGTTGCATACGCCTCGTGGACGGTGGCCTCGCCCGCGACCGCGACGAGTAGCTCCAGATGCGATGCGCCGGGTGCGTGCCAGCCGGTAATGATGCCGTCGACCACCCGGGCGGGGTGTCGCGGACCGAGGACCAGTTCGGTCCACCCCCGGGCCGGATGCACGATTGCGTTGTGATCGGCGGTGGTTTCCAATGCTCGCGTCACCGTGGTGCCGACCGCGATGATGCGGCCGCCCGCCGCCCTGGTGTCGTTCACCAGACGTGCGGTCGTCGCCGGTACCGCGAACCGCTCCGGGCTCGGCGGTTCGCCCGCCTCGGGTGAGGAGACCCCGGTGTGCAGGGTGATCGGCGCGATCGCGACGCCTGCGGTCACCAGATCGAGCACCAGCCTTTGTGTGAACGGCCGTGCCGCACTCGGCATTTCGGCGCTGCCCGGGATCCGACCGAAGACGGTCGTGTAGTACGAAGGCGACCAGCGTTGTGGCACATACGAATAGGTGATCGGATAGCCGTGGGTTGCCAGCAGCCAGGTGGGATCGGCGCTGAGTTCGGCGATCCAGAGTCGGCGGGTACCCGGCAGCCAGGGTTCACGCAGGGTGGCGGTAGCACCCTCCGGCAGCTGAATCTCGTTGCCCGGGTGTAGGTCACGCGGATAGGGCGTGCGTTCGCGAGTGCGCACCTCCACGACCCACAGTCCGTCGCAACCGCCGAAGGTGTCCGGTGGCCCGCTCGCCCCGTCGACGGGCGCGTTCAGCCAGGTAGACAGATGCAGCGTGACCGGCATGACGTCGAGGGTGCCGTCGACCGCCGCGGCCAGTGTCGCCGAATTGTTCACCACCACAAGGTCACCCGCGCGCAAATGCTGTGGCAGTTCACGGAAGGTGTTGTGGGTGAGGCGATCCGCCGCCACCAGCATCCGCACCTCGTCGCGGGCCAGTCCACGCGCCTCCGGCGGAGCGGCGGCATTGCGCTCGGGTGGCAGGACGTCCGGCCATTCATTCAACGCGGTTGTCATCGGCCGACCCCCGCGGCGAAATCGGCGGCGGTATACCGGCCGTTCTTGGGTCGCTGCTCGATCAAACGCAGCAGCGCGGGCACGACGGTCTCGGGCTCGGGACGATCGGAGATATCGTCGCCGGGAAATGCCGCCTGATGCATTTCGGTGCGCATATCGCCGGGATCGAAGGAGTAGATCGACAGCTCCGGATGTTCGGCGGACAGGATGGCGGTGAGTTGATCCAGGGCGGCCTTCGACGAGCCGTAACCGCCCCAGTCCGGGTAGGGTTCGACGCCCGCATCGGAGCTGATATTCACCGCGACACCATCCGGATCGAGCAGTGGCAGCGCGAACTGCAGAACCGCGAGCGGGGCAATGGCATTGGTCCGATACACCAGTTCGAGCTGATCGAGCGGATAGTTCGCCAGTCGCGGCATCGGACTGGGCCCGAGCCTGCTCGCATTGTTCACGAGCAGGTCGAGATGTCCGAATTCGCCCGCGACCTCGGCCAGCTCGGCGCGGTGCGCCGGATCGGTGATATCGCCCGGCACCGCGATAAAGGCTTCGCCGAGTTCGGACCCTGCCCGGGCGAGCCGGTCGGCGCGACGGGCGGTGCCGATCACCCGCCAGCCGCGCCCGATGAGCGAACGCGCAAGAGCCAGACCGAATCCCGCCGAAGCACCGGTGATCAGAGCGGTAGAGCGGTGAGTCATATCGAATCTCCTGATAGTTACCTACCAGTCGATCGTCATACCTGAAGTCAGGTTCAGGTCAAGGAGTATTCGCCGACGGCATATCTACTCCTCGGCTTCGGCATCCTCCGCGGCCGTCTCCGGTGTCACCGCTGCCGGCCCCTCCTCGAGCAGCTTGCGGAATCCGTCCTCGTCGAGGATCGGCACACCGAGTTCCTCCGCTTTGGCGGCCTTGGAGCCCGGCGAATCACCGATCACCACGAATGCCGTCTTCTTCGAGACCGAACCCGCGGCCTTACCGCCGCGCACCAGGATCGCCTCCTTGGCGCCGTCGCGGGAAAACCCTTCCAGCGACCCGGTTACCACGATCGATAGACCCTCGAGAGTGCGCTCGATGGACTCGTCACGCTCATCGGCCATCCGCACGCCCGCGGCACGCCACTTGTCGACGATCGCGCGATGCCAATCGACGGTGAACCATTCGGCGACCGCGGCGGCAATGGTCGGGCCGACACCGTCGGCAGCGGCCAGTTCTTCGACCGCGGCATCCTGGATCCGATCGAGACTGCCGAATTCCCTGGCCAGCACCCGCGCCGCGGTGGGTCCGACGTGCCGGATGGACAACCCGACCAGCACCCGCCACAGCTGCCGATTCTTGGCGGTCTGCAAGTTCTCCAGCAGTCGCTTGCCGTTGGCGGACAGGCCACCGTCCTTGTTGGCGAACAGCGTGGTGGTGAGCAGTCGGGCCTCGTCGAGGTCGAACAGATCGCCCTCGTCGGTGATCGCGCTCGACTTCAGCAGATCATTGGCGGCTTCGTAGCCCAACGATTCGATATCGAACGCACCGCGACCGGCCACATGGAACACCCGCTCTCGCAGTTGCGCCGGGCAGAACTGCTGGTTGGGACAGCGGATATCGGCGTCGCCCTCCTTCTGCGGCGCCAGCTCGGTGCCGCATTCCGGACAGTGCGTCGGCATGACGAATTCGCGCTCGTCGCCGGTGCGTGCGTCGACCACCGGGCCGAGTACCTCCGGAATCACGTCACCGGCCTTGCGGATGGTGACGGTGTCGCCGATGAGCACGCCCTTGCGCTTGACCTCGGAGGCATTGTGCAGGGTGGCCATGGCCACCGTGGAGCCCGCGATGGAGATCGGTTCCATCACCGCGAACGGGGTGACCCGGCCGGTGCGCCCGACGTTCACCTCGATATTCAGCAGTTTGGTTGTGGCCTCTTCGGGCGGGTACTTGTAGGCGATCGCCCAGCGCGGGGCGCGCGAGGTCGAGCCGAGCCTGCGCTGCAGCGACATCTCGTCGACCTTGATCACCTGGCCGTCGATTTCGTGCTCGATATCGTGACGGTGCTCGCCCCAATAGTTGACGCGCTCGATCACCGCATCGATGCCCTGCACCAGTTTGGTGTGCTCGGAGACCGGCAGACCCCATGCGGCCAGCGCGCGGTAGGCCTCGTGCTGTGAGGTCGGGGTGTAGCCCTCGATCCGTCCGAAGCCGTGGCAGATCATCCGCAGCCGCCGCCGCGCGGTGACCGCCGGATCCTTCTGGCGCAGCGAACCCGCCGCGGTATTGCGCGGATTCGCATACGGCGGTTTGCCCTCGGCCACGATCGCCGCGTTGAGGATCTCGAAATCCTCCAGCCGGAAGTAGACCTCGCCGCGCACCTCGAGCAGCTCCGGGATCGGGAACTCCGCGGTCGCGGACAGCTCGCCCGGGATGTCCTCGATGGTGCGCGCGTTGAGCGTGACGTCCTCACCGGTGCGGCCGTCGCCGCGGGTCGCGCCGCGCACCAGCCGCCCCTTCTCGTACACCAGGTTCAGCGCGACACCGTCGATCTTCACCTCGCACAGATAGTGCAGATTCGAACCGGTCTCGGCCTCGACCCGGCTGGCCCAGGTGCGCAGCTCGTCGAAGTCGAAGACATTGTCCAGCGACAGCATTCGCTCGAGGTGGTCCACGGCGGTGAAATCCGTCGCGAATCCGCCGCCGACCAGTTGCGTCGGCGAATCGGGCGTGCGCAGATCCGGATGTGCGTCCTCGAGCGCCTGCAGTTGCCGCAGCAGCTTGTCGAACTCACCGTCGGAGATGATGGGCGCGTCCCGCACGTAATACCGGAACTGGTGCTCCCGAACCTCGTCCGCAAGCCGCTGCCACTCCACCCGCTGCTCCGCCGTTGCCGGCTCCGCCGCAATGTCGCTGTCACTCACCCAACGCACATTAGTCGAGCCCACCGACAAGTCACCGCCACATTCCCGCACGTCGCGGCGGACTATCCGGGCAGCGGATCCTGTCCGAGGTGGCGTTGCCCGTCGATAGCGCTCGCCCGCACCGCCGCGAATCCGTAGCCGATCATCTCCGTCTCGCACACGGCCTGCCACCGCGCCGGCCTGCTGCGCCGGCACGGAAACTCGACCGGCGCGACGCCGAGGTAGGTGCGGCCCGGACCGGTGATCGCGGTGAAGACGCCGAACATATTGTCGTCGAATAGATCCCGTGTGCGGTCGGTGAGCGGCACCGCGCCGTACAGCTGGCGCACCTCGGCGTCGACGATCCGCGCACACCCGCACCAGATGCGGCGGCAGCAGCCGAATCAGGGCATCCCTGCCGTGGCTGTCGATACGGAGCCGACGGGCGGTCCGCGCCGAATCCCGCGGCACCTGGCGTCAGGAGAAGTCGAGAGACTCCGGCTCTTCGGCGTAGGCGCGGGCTACTTCGGTGGAAAGGCGGAGGGCTCGGCGCGCCCATTCGAGTGGGGCATCGGCCAGGCCGCAGGCGGGGGCGACCAGGATCTGGGTGGCCAGGACGGTGCGGCGCAGGCCGAGGCGGTCGATGAGGCGGACGCCGGGTTCGGCGATATCACGCCAGGTCGGGGGTTTGCCGGGCGGCGCGGTCGGAACGAGGCCGAGAGCCAGTTGTTTTCCCGCGTCGAGGGTTTCGCCGATATCGTCGAGTGCACGGGTGGTAATGGTGTCCATGTCGAAGCCGATGGCGGTGGCCGCGCTGCCGCGGAGGAAGGACAGTGCGGGCTCGTCGGCGCAGGTGTGGACCAGGACCGGGACGGCCTGGGCGGTGATGACCGCGTCCAGCACCGCGAGTGCCTCCGGTTCGGGGACCGCGCGCACCGTGTTGAGCACGCTGACGCCGCGGAGAGAGCCGTTCAGCACATCGGTCAATGACGGTTCATCCAGTTGCAGAACGACTTCCGCGCCGAGGCGTTTGCGCACCTCGTCCACGTGTTGAGCAAGACCTTCGGCGAGGGATTCCGAAATATCGCGCACCGCACCGGAATCGGTGAGAACCCGGTGTCCGACGGGGAGTTCGAGTCGGGCCGCGAGAGTCAGCGGACCAGTGGCCTGCAGTTTGACCGTGCCCGCCGAACCCGCTGTCGCCCATGCCTCTTCGAGCGCGTCCAGATCCGACCTGAGCAGATCGTGCGCACGCCGCGAGACCGCGCCGGGCCGGGCGGCCAGCCGATAACCCCGCGTGGTGGTGTCGAATCGCATATCCACCAGGAGTGCCGAGACGCGGCCGATCATGTCCGAACCCACACCGCGCCCAGGCAATTCGACCAGATGCGGCAGATTCGGCAACTCACCGATAATGGTGGCCGCTGCCTCCCGCGGATCCGTACCCGGCCACGAGCCGACACCAGTGGCGATCCCGCCGGGAATCCGCACCGGTTCCTGCGCCTCGATTTCGCCCGCTTCCTTAGCGATTTCGCTCACGACTGCGCCTCGCTGACGCTCGGCTCCGTCGTGCGCGATTGCGCGCTGTATCGATGGTTCACTCGCTGACGCTCCCTCACGACTGCACCCCGCTGACGCTCGGCTCCGTCGTGCGCGATTGCGCGCTGTATCGATGGTTCACTCGCTGACGCTCCCTCACGACTGCACCCCGCTGACGCTCGGCTCCGTCGTGCGCGATTGCGCGCCGTATCGATGATTCACTCGCTGACGCTTGCTCACTGCGCTGCCCCTATGCGGGGCATACACCCCATTGTGTGGTGGATCCCGGTCTGCGCCAGGATGACGAAGTAGGGTGAATCGATCTCGCTTGCCGCGCCGCCCGAGGTCGGCGTCGCTCACTGGCCGGTGCTCGCGCCCGCGTTCACAGACATCGACGCATCGCGCGAAGTGCCATTGATGGTGCCACTTCCGAGCACCTCATCGCCCGAGGCATCCGGTCGGTACAGCACAACGGCCTGGCCACGGGCCACACCGGTCAGCGGCTCGCGCAGTCGCACGATCAGCCCGTCGCCGACCGCCTCGGCCACGGCCGGTGCGGTACCGCCGTGCGCGCGCACCTGCGCGACGCACTCGATCGGACCCTCCGGCGTGACACCGGACGTCCAGATGGCACGGTCGGCCTGGATGGTCCACACCTGCAGTTCCTCGGCCGAACCGACGCGGACGGTGCCGGAGTCGGGATCGATCTCGGTGACGTAGCGCGGCTTACCGTCGGCGGCCGGACCCGAGAGCCCGAGCCCCTTGCGCTGACCGATCGTGAACCCGTGCACGCCTTCGTGATTCGCGAGCACCTGCCCGTCGGCGTCGACAACCGCACCCGGCCGGATGCCGATCTTCGCGCCGAGGAAGGCCCGGGTGTCACCGGACGGAATGAAGCAGATGTCATGGCTGTCGGGCTTATTCGCCACCGCGAGCCCGCGCTCGGCCGCCTCGGCGCGGATCTGCGGCTTGGCGGTGTCCCCCACCGGGAACATGGCCCGCGACAGCTGCTGCGCGGTCAGCACCGCGAGCACATAGGACTGGTCCTTGTCGGCATCGACGGCACGGCGCAGCACGCCGTCCTCGAGCCGGGCGTAATGGCCGGTGACCACGGCGTCGAAGCCGAGGGCCACCGCACGGTCGGCGAGGGCGGAGAACTTGATCTTCTCATTGCAGCGCAGGCACGGATTCGGGGTTTCACCCGCGGCGTAGGCGGCGACGAAATCGTCGATCACGTCTTCCTTGAAGCGGTCCGCGAAATCCCAGACATAGAAGGGGATTCCGAGCACATCGGCGGCCCGC
The DNA here is from genome assembly GCF_000308835.1 of Nocardia vinacea NBRC 16497. Lineage (GTDB taxonomy): Bacteria > Actinomycetota > Actinomycetes > Mycobacteriales > Mycobacteriaceae > Nocardia > Nocardia vinacea. Next base: position 8,769 of record NZ_BAGN01000176.1, read on the forward strand.
CGGGCATCGCCCGCATCCTCCTTCGAGCAGCAACCGCGCGAACCGGTGCGCAGGGTGCCCGGTGTCGCGGACAGCGCCAGATGTACGCCGACCACCTCGTGACCAGCGTCGACGGCACGTGCCGCCGCCACGGCCGAATCCACACCACCACTCATCGCGGCGAGTACCCGCATCAGACACCTCCCTTCGCACCGGCCAGACCCGCGGCCATGGCCCTTTCCACAATCTGGGGCAAGACATTCAGCACCGCGTCCACATCGGCGCGAGTCGAGGTGTGCCCCAACGAAAAGCGCAGTGAACCGCGGGCCTGCCACGGCTGCACGCCCATGGCGATCAACACGTGACTCGGGGTGGCCACACCCGCATTGCAGGCCGACCCGGTAGAGCATTCGATCCCGGCCGCGTCCAGCAGCATCAGCAGCGAATCACCTTCGCAGCCAGGGAAAGTGAAATGCACATTGCCCGGCAACCGACGCGCACCATCCGGACCGCTCAGCACCGCATCCGGAACCGCATCGCGGATGCCCTTGATCAACGCGTCCCGCAGCGCGGTCAATTCCTTTGTGCGCGTCGGCAACTCGGTGACCGTGTAGTTCAGTGCGGTGGCGAGTCCGACGGCCGCGGCGGTATCCGAAGTCCCGGAACGCAGATCGCGCTCGTGCCCGCCGCCGTGCAAAAGCGGCACACACGGCACCTGCCTGCCGAGCAGCAGCACGCCGACACCATGCGGCCCACCGACCTTGTGCCCGGCGAAACTCGCCGCCGAAAGCCCACTAGCCGCGAAATCGATCGGCAGCTGCGCGGCGGCCTGGATCGCGTCACTGTGCATGGGTACGCCGAATTCCTGTGCCACCGCGGCCAATTCGACGATCGGCGCAATGGTGCCGACCTCGTTGTTGGCCCACATGATGGTCACCAGCGCGACCTCGTCGACATGTTCGGCCAGCGCCGCGCGCAGCACCCGCGGCGACACCACACCGTCGGAGTCGACCGGCAGCCAGGTCACCTGCGCGCCCTCGTGCTGCTCCAGCCACTCGACGGCATCGATGACGGCGTGATGTTCGGTCGAACCCGCGATAATCCTGGTCCGGCGCGGTTCGGCATCATGGCGGGCCCAGTAGATGCCCTTGATCGCCAGATTGTCGCTCTCGGTCCCGCCGGAGGTGAAAATCACCTCCGATGGCCGGGCGCCCAGATCGGCGGCGATCGACTCGCGTGCCTCCTCCAGCATCCGCCGGGCCGCACGTCCCGAACCGTGCAGTGACGAGGCATTGCCCGCCATCCCGAGGGCAGCGGTCATCGCCTCGATCGCGGCAGGCACCATCGGAGTGGTCGCCGCATGATCGAGGTAGACCGTCTGGGGCGCCCCATGGACCGGACCCGCAAAAGCCGACTTCATGACCGATAGAGCCTATCCCATCCCTGACCTGCGCGACCTTGGGGTATACCCCTGCCGTCTACGAATTTTCTACGATTCCGCACGTCATTTGGGCAACCCGCCGACCGCCCTCCTGTATTCCCGGCGCGCGGTACTGGCATCGACCGCACAGCCGGACAGGTACGCCGAGACACGGTCCTAGCCATCAAGCCGCCACGCTCCTAGCCCCAGCCTCGGCCCCAGACACGACGCTGCACCCGCAGCCCGCAGCGCGGCCGCGGGCGCTCCGGGGTGGCCGCCTGTGGACAGAGTCGGCAGAAGCATCGACCTCTCGCATTGAGGGCGAAAAACACCAGCAGGAACGAGCCGAGTACCTTAGCGATCCGCCCGTTTTCGATGACAGCGACATCGAAGCCGATTGCGAGCGGATCTGCGCCGGGGTGGCCGAGATGCCAGGTGGAGTGAGCGATGTTGTGATGGGAGTCGACTTCACCGGCAAGACTGAATCTCAGTCCGGCGAACTGGGTTTGGGCCGCCGCGACACTCAAGTCGAAGCGCACGGAGACCATGGGATCGTTGCGGCATCGCCTCGGAAACACCGATGAAGCGCGCGCCTGTTACATCACGGTGGACGGCACGCTGGCCTCCCCGGACTGGCCGAGCGAACTTGACTGGGTGAGTGCAGGAAGCACAGTTTCGTGATCACTGGCGTCGGCTTACGAGCATTGTCCGAACACATCCGCGTGATCATGTGCATTAGTGATGTTCAGTAGTTATTTGGCGGATGATCGGTCGGGACAGCTTGAGGTCGAGAACCGCGAGTCCCATGGTGCAGCTCAGCACGCATATGCCCGTTGGTGTGACAGCCAGGGCACGGATGCTGGCCCCCACCTCGATGGTGTTTCGCAGGGCGCCATCGGCATTCCAGATGCACAACGTACCGTCGTAGCCCCCGGAGACGACTGCGCCTGTTCCGTCGGCGGATTCGGCCACGGCCACGGCACTTATCCCACGTCCGTTGCCAGCCAGCACCTCGCAGACAAGATCCCCGCACGCGAGATCCCAGATGCTTACCCTTCCGTCGTCTCCGCCAGCGACGACGGCTTGACGTCCCGCCAGCTTTCCCACTGATACGGCATCGATCCCTCTCACCACGCCGGAGCTGTCGGGTAGGCCGCCGGTGAGCGGCTCCCCGATCGGCGTGCCCAGGGCGAGATCCGACACCTGAACTACTCCGGTCCTGCTGGCGGAGATGATCACTGTGCGCCCTTCACGTTGTCCCAACGCCAAAGCGTGGATGCCCTGGACTCCGTACTTCGGTACGCCGAGCGTCGGTCCGGCGAGCGGAACCCCGATCGGTTCCTGGCGGGCGAGGTCCCATATCCGGACGGTCGATCCGCGGCTGGAGACGCACACTGGATGGCCGTCCCACGTTCCTGCTGCCACCGCGTGCACTTGTCCGTCCGTCTCGAAAGTGTCGCTGGCTAGGGGGACACCGACCAGCGGATTGCCGATGGGTGTGCGGCGTTCGAGGTCCCAGATCCGCAGCGTGCCCTCCGCGCCGCCGGAGATGATCACGGGGCGGCCGGAGATTTCACTGACGGCGAGCGCCCGGATACTGGAGTCGTACTGTCCGTGCTCGTGGCCGACAATCGGGTCGCCAATCGGGGTTCCGTTGAGCAGATCCCACACCTGCAGCGTCGCATCTGAACCACCACTGACCGCCACGGGTCGTCCGGCCACCTGACCCACGGCCACTGCCGCAGGCCAGTACGGCTCGTCGGCAGAGCGTCGGGACGCGCCGGAACCGATCTCCGTCGCCAGCTCCGATACCCGCACTGTCCCGTCCTGTCCGCCTGATACGACTACGGACCGAGCGCCCGACGTCCCCAGGGCCACCGCTTGCACATCGCCTTGGTGCCCGGAGAGCCGGTCCCGAAGCGGAAGCCCCTGTGCCAGGTCCCATACCTGCACGGTTCCGTCCCAGGCGCCGCCGGAGGCGATCATGGGAACGTTGTTGAGCTCACCGGCAGCTATCGCAAGGGCTCGCGCGGGGCCGTCGATGGGGTCGCGGGTAGCGGTGCCAGAGGCCAGATCCCAGATACGCAGCCAGCCGTCGTTGCCGCCGGACACGACCACCGCGCATCCGTCCAGTTCCGTGACCGCGACAGCGAAGACCCAGTCCTGATGCTCCAGGAATGGCTGTCCAATCTGCGTGCCACTCGCTAGGTCCCGCACGAGCAACCGGCCATCGTTGTCACCGACCACGACTACCGGGCGGTCTTCCAGATGGCCGATCGCGAGGCAGTTGATCGGCGAGCGAAATCGGACTGCGGGACGGAAACCACGCTGTCGCTGCCAGGCTGGTCGCCGCAGCCATCGCCTGGGTTTCATTGGCTTGCCAACTAGCGTGCCCAGTGCAAGGTCCCAGATGCGCACGGTGCCATCAAAACCGCCCGAGACCGCAACCGGCCGGCCTTCCAACACCGTGATCGCGACCGCATCAACGCTGTCCCGGTGGCCAGTGAGCGGCTTTCCGATTGGTGTGCCCAGTGCCAGATCCCAGATGCGCACGGTGCCATCGAAACCGCCCGAGACCGCAACCGGCCGGCTGTCCAATACCGTGACCGTGACCGCGTGAACAGCGCCTCGATGGCCGGTCAGAGGGCGACCGACGGGTGTACCCCGCGCGAGGTCCCAAATACGTACGGCGGCGTCGTCTGCGCCGGAGACAATCACCGGCCTGCCGTCGAGCGACGCGACGGAAACTGCGCGGACGCCGCCCTGGTGACGGCCAACGATCCGGTGGGGTTCGATCGGCGCCCAGCTCGTCCAGAGGGTGGACCACGCGAAGCTGACGGGCAGTCGGCGAATGTCGGTGGCGAGGTCGTCGGCACCCTGCTGGTGGGCGTTCATCTCCAGGTACGCGGCTGCCTCGTCGATCGCTTCGTTGCGCAAGTGATGCGCGCTTCCCTGGAACGCCGCGGCGGCCAGCCGTGCTTCGGGAGTGGTGGCGCTGGGGAGGGCTTCGAGTAGTCGGTCCAGGTCGGCCTTGAGCAGGAACCGCGCATCCGCGAGAAGGGGATCGAGCCGGTGGGCTGCCCCAGCATGCGTAGCCAGGTGAGTCCGGATGTAGGGGTGCGCGCAGATCCAGTCGGGCCGGCCGTCGACACCTGTCGGGGTGCAGGCGATGAGGGCTTGTGTGAACCGCAGTTGTTGCTCGGCGGGCCGGCCACGCAGATGCTCGGTGAGCGCTTGGTGAAACGGCCGGAAGACCGATCTGTCGCCTTCACGGACCTCTACGATGTACGCGCCCGCGACGCGATGCAACCAGCGGATGTCCTCATCGTCGTACGAGTCGTTCTGCGACAGCGCGCGTGCCAGAGGTGCCCACAGCTGCTCCCACGGCAGTCCGTCGCCCTCGGCCCAAGCCAAGGGAGCGAGTAGGTCGCGTACACGTTTCTCGTCGGGGCCGAAGCGCTCGAGGTAGGCGTCGAAGGCGTGACCGACCGTCGCGGGCAGCCGCTCCTGCCACTGGGCCTCGTTCACATCCACCACTTCGTCAGCGGTGATCAGAGAGCGGGCTGCGATCCTTGCGATCAGGAAGGTGGGGCCAGCGCGGAGTGCGAGCGCCCGTGCCACCTGTCTCGCGAGGTCGTGCTGGTTGCGATAGGGCGTAGCGATCTCGGGTTCATGCTCGGCAAGGAGGATCCGGGTGATGTAGGTTTCCAGGTCCTCGAGCGCGAAGTAGGCCGGATCATCGAGGTCGATCACGACTGTCCTGGGGTCCAGCGTCTTTACCAGCGGCCGACGGGTGCCGATCAGTAGCCGCAGGCCAGTGCGCGGGGCCTGATCGAGGAGCGGGCCCAGCAGATCCTGCACAAGTTCTTCCGGCGACCTGGCCTCGTCGAGCGCGTCTATGACGACCACGCGGCGTCTTGGTCTTGCCGCCAGCACCGCCAGCAGGTCCTCTGTCGTCGTCGCCGATATGCCGAGCTCAGCAGCGAAATCCTCGATGACCTCGGAAATGGTCTTGTTGCGCACGTGGAGGGCGGCGTCGATGGCCCCCACCTGGGGAACCGTGCCCGCTGGTGCGTCCCGCAGCGGAACGTGCGTGCGGGATTCCGGATCGGCGAGGGTAACCAGCCTTGCCAGTGCAGCGGACTTTCCTGACCCCGGATCGCCGGTGACGACGCGCGCCTGATGATCCAGGTCTGGATCACCGAGCCAGCCGACCAACTCACGTAGGACCCGCGTGCGGCCGGAGAAGTACCATCCCGCGTCGCTGGCCAGGGCCACTCCACGGGCGCGTGGCGTCCAATGCGCGGCGAACTCCTCCTGCCTTGACGGCCGCAGCAGGTTCAGGCTCTCCACGTCCAGGCCCGCCGGCATGCCGGGCTCGTAGACCGGGTTTCGGATGAACGGCGCTTGCCCGCCGGCGTCGGTGGCACCGAAGCGTGCCCGCTGCGAGAGGTTTCTGTGCTCGAATAGCTGGTTGATTTCGCTGACCAACGTGTCCAGGGAAATGTAGGGCTGTAGCAAACCGGTCCTGGGGCGTCGCACCGCTGCGGCCAGTGCCTCGGCGAACACAGACTCATTCGCTTCGTCTCTGGAGCGGGCTGCTGCTACGAACCACAGGCCCGATCCGGGCCGTTCCACGGTGGCGCGCGCCTCGCTCACCTGCGCGGCAACGCGGCTCAGATCCTGGACGCCTTGCCCGGAATAGCAGGTGTCGACGATGACAAGCAGGTGCTGCACTGGCGAGTCCTCGCCCAGCATCCAGGCGAACTCCTCGGTGGCCAGCGCCGTGCCTGCCAGATTGTGCTCCCGAGAGTCGCGGGTGAGGAGGTAGTGCCGACCCCCGCGGGTGACCCCATGGCCGGAGTAGTACACGACGACCACGTCGTCCGGTCGACGTGCATCGTCGGTCAGCCAGGCGCTCACCGCGCTCCGCAACTGTTGGCTGGTGGGGTCTTCACTCACATCGGCCAAGGCCCGCTGGTAGCCGAGTTGTCCGCAGAACAGTCGGCTCAACCGCGCCAGGTCGCCCGGTACCGACGCCAGCCAGTCCTGCGGAGCGAGATGCTCGTAGCGCGCGGTGCCTGTTGCGATGAAGTACCGCCGGGGCGGCTCGTCCGCGGTGCCTCGCGCTCTCAGGCTCACCGGGCTAGTCGGTGAGTCCGGCAGCGAGGGCACGCCCAGTCTCCTTGGCCGTCAGATAGGGGCGGATGTCGTGCGCCTTGGCGCCGTTGTGGACCCGCAGATCCACCACCCGCTCGCCGAACGTCGGGCGCAGCTCCTTGACGAGTGCAACCACGTCCCCGGTGTCGGCGATGTTCGTCCAGCGGACCGCCGCGCCCGGCCAGGCACCGGTGCCGTCGCGCGGTGCCGGGACCAACCGGTCGAAGATCAGGTTGCGTATCCCCAGCGGAGACCCCAGCGTGACTAGCGTCCGTACAGGCCAATCTGGATGAGCGCACATTGCCTCGTAGGCGACTACCGAGCCGAGCGAGTGCCCGACCAGCACCCGGGTATCCGGTCCGATCGCATCGGTGACCCGTTCGACCACGAGCGCACGAAGTTCCGGCTCGGAAAAGTAGCGATGCACTTGCTTGACAGACCCGATCAGCGCCCGCTCCGCCAAGCCCACAAAGAAAGCCGAACGACTCAGCGCATTGAGCGCGCGCTGCACGCTATCCGGCGTACGAACCTTCGTCTTATCGTCCGGGCCGGGAACAGCCGACTCCAACGCTGCAGCACTTTGCCACCACGCCTCCAGCAGCTCGCGTTCAAATCCCTCCTCAACATCGCGGGCCGCATAGAGCGGCTCCCCGATCCCCTTTCCGCCGCGGCGGAATAGATCACCGTAGAAGGCGAAAGCAAGATCCTCCGCCGCCGGAACGGCCGCACCGGCCAGCGCCATGCCATCCGCAATGGCCGGCAACCAGCGATCGCTCAGACTGTGCGGCCCCTTGAACTGCTGACCGATGCCGTGCACTGCCACGATGCGTGACATGGACAATCCCCTAATCCCAAGCGACTCAACGCCTTCATCATGGACCTGCGCAGTCCAGCACGTAAGCATCTTTCTGCAACTGTCAAGGGAACTGGGCTGTCAGACCATCACGCGCCATCCGACGAAACCAACTCTCGCCGGACGCGTGAGGTTGCCCGTACCCGATGCTCCACGAAGGCTCGGGGCCACGATCCGGAGCAGGTCAACCATCTACCAGCGTCTCCAAGCTCGCCGTCGAAGCCGGCCTCCTCGGTCGCTGGCATCTCACTCACCAGCACCGATCTCAACGAACTCGCGTCAACGACGCCTAAGGCGGGGCTAGTTTCGTCTCGCCGGGCACTGCGGCGTTCTTCGGGCTTGAATGGGAATTAGCGGACCCGCTATCGCGAAGACCTAGAGCAGCTGGCTGGCCTTTTGCACGCGCTGTGTCGGCGGCACCGCACCTACGTCGCGACCGCGACGAACGCACTGATCAACGCCCGATCTAGAGCAGGCCGAGCGGGCCATCGATCTGGGCCACGAGATCGCGGCCATGGGCGAGGAGTGCGAGCGTGAGGCCGTGCGCTCACTGCCGGGGCTGGCGCCGTGCCCGCGCAGGTTCGGCGCATAACAGCGGTAGCCGTG
>NZ_BAGN01000175.1 GCF_000308835.1 Nocardia vinacea NBRC 16497
TCATTAGGCGCGGAGGGGCGCAAGTTCGTCACCGGATCGCCCGCCGGACCGATCCGGGTGTACGTCGGACTCGACTCCGCACCCGATCTCGATTCCCGTGTGGCCCTTGCCATTCGAGAGCTGGAACGGTCCGGAGGATTCGAACGGTCGAATATCGTACTCGCGGTGCCGACCGGGTCGGGATGGATCGATGCGAATGCGGTTCGCGGGTTCTACGAACGCTTCGGCGGTGACGTCGCACTCGTCGGGATGCAGTACTCCTACGCCCCCAGTTGGGTGACCTTCGTCTTCGGGCGCGACGATGCGGTCGTGTATGCGCGCGCGCTGTTCGATGCCGTGCAGCGCCGCATCGACACGCTCGATCACAAGCCCAAGCTTTACGTCTACGGGCAGAGTCTCGGCGCGCTCGGCGGGAGCTCGATATTCGCCGACGACGCCGACCAGGACCGACGGACCTGCGCGGTGCTCTGGGCGGGCCCACCCGCCGGTCGAGCGCATCGGGCGGGCGCGACGGTATTGGCCAACAGCTCGGATCCGGTTGTGCATTGGTCGCCGTCGCTGCTGTGGCGCGCACCCGAGCTCCGCGATGTTCGGGTGGATGCCCCTGTGCCACAATGGCTTCCGGTGATCAGCTTCCTGCAGACCAGCGCGGATCTGCTCGCGGCACTGAACGCGCCGCCGGGCCACGGTCATCGCTACGGCACCGATCAGGGCACCGCCATGGGTACCTGCTGACCCGTGACTTTCCTGCTGAGAGGCTTGATCACCTATAGAACATGTTCTAATTTGCTAACCATGCCCTTTGTCATCGATGCCACCGTCGAAATCGACGCCCCCGCCGAACTGGTGTGGCAGGTGATCACCGACCTGCCCCGCTACGGCGAGTGGAACCCCTTCTGCATCGAATGCCGCAGCACCCTCGTCCCCGGCGAACCGATCGATATGCTGGTCGCGCTCTCCGGCTCCAGCCCGCGCCGCCAGCGCGAATGGATGGTCTCGCACACCCCGGGCACCGAACTCAGCTACTCGATGAAGCCGGTCCCCCTCGGCGCCCTGCACAGCCTGCGCTCACACCGAGTCACCGCACTCGGCCCCGACCGCACCCGCTACGAATCCCACTTCGAACTCGGCGGCTGGCTGCGCCCCCTGGTAGTAGCCGCCCTCGGCAAGAACCTCCAACGCGGCTTCGCCGGCATGACCGAAGGCATCCAGAAGCAAGCCGAATCCCTCCGCGCCCACTAACCACCCACCTCCCGTACCAGAATCCCAGCGCGGCTGCCGCACACCCCCCGAGCACGTCACACAACGACACGCCGTCCGGCGCGCCGAGTCCCACACACGAACATGTGTGCGGGAGCGCATGCGTCGGCTCAGCCTCGGACACAACTCGAGCGCGAACCGAACCACGCGACACACCCAGGCCACGCATGCAGGAGCGCATGCGCCGACCGAGCCAGGCCACGAGCCGACCTCGATGTCGAGTAGCGGGATGTGTCCGGGCAGCACTCCTGGTCCGCGGGCGTCATCTCGCCGCCGATCTTGCGGGCGGCTCATCTTCTGGTGATCGCACTCGCGATCACCAGGTCAGGGCGCGAGGTGCGCGAGCGCTGCTTCGAGGGTGGCGTCGGCGTAGGAGTCGGTAAGACCGGGAAGGCCCAGGGACCAGCGGGATTGGATCGGACCGAGGAGCAGATCGGTCGCGAAGTCCGCATCGAGATCGGGGCGCAACTGTCCGGCTCGAACGGCAGCGGCCAAGCGTTCGGCGATGGCGGCACGCTGCGGGAGCAGGAGTCGCTCGCGGTAGGCGTCGGCGAGTTCCTGATCCTGTTGGATCTCGATATACATCGCCCGCAGGAAGGCCTCGAAACTCGGATCGGTGAGCTCGGCGATCGCGCCGCGGAGCAGTTCACGTAGGTCCGCGCGAATGTCGCCGGTATCGGGAAGTACGAGACCATCCGGGCCCGAATAGAGTTCGAGCATCGCGTCGAAGACGACGGCCCCCTTCGATGGCCACCAACGGTAAATCGTCTGCTTGCCGACCCCGGCGCGGGATGCGATCGCCTCGACGCTCAACTTCGCGTAGGGCAGCTCACGGATCAGTTCGGTGGCGGCGCCGAGAATCGCAGCGCGGGCACGTTCGCTGCGCCTGGCTGCGCTGGGTGTTTCGGCCATGATGAGACTGTACCAACAACGAGACGAAACGTCTCGTCTTGACAAGACGGAATCAGATTGGCATGGTCATCAAACGAGACGGAGCGTCTCGCGACGAGAGGATCGACAATGACCAGAACCTGGTTCATCACCGGTGCGAACCGCGGGCTGGGGCGGGCGTTCACGCTCGCCGCGCTCGCCGGTGGCGACCGCGTTGTCGCGACCGCTCGCGACCCACGATCGATGACCGATATCGACGACGGCCGATTGACCGTGCTGCCCTTGGATGTTCGCGACCGCGACCGTGCGATCGCCACGGTGGACAAGGCATTCGCGATCGCGGGCAGTATCGATGTGATCGTGAACAACGCGGGATACGGTTTGGTCGGTGCGGTCGAGGAACTGACCGAAGCTGAGATCCGCGCCCAGATGGATACCAATTTCTATGGCGCACTGTGGGTTTCGCAGGCCGCCGTGCCGCATCTGCGCCAACAGGGCTCGGGGCATATCGTGCAGATCTCGACCGTCGGCGCGGTCGGCAGCCTGCCGCTTTTCAGCATGTACAACGCGAGCAAATGGGCGCTGGAGGGTTTCGGCGCGTCACTCGCGGATGAGTTGCGGCCCTTCGGAATTCACGTCACGCTGGCACAGCTCGGCGGTTTCGATACCGATTGGGCGAAGTCGAGCATGAAGTTCGCGACGGCGCGCCCGGCGTACAAAGAACTGCGCACCGGCATCCTGGGCATGCCGGACTACCCGGACCCGACCGCCCCACCGCCGGAGACAGATGCCGAGCCCGAGTGGGTGGAAGCGGCCCCGGAAGTCGCTGCGGCGGAACTGATCGCGCTCGTGAATATGCCGAACCCGCCGGTGCGCAAGGTAATCGGCCCCGGCGCACACCAAATGGTCGCGATGGCATTGGATCAGCGGCGCCAGGACTACCTCACCGACCCCGAGTTCGTCTGGCCCGCGTAAGGATGTCCTGAGCGCCCGATCCCGTCGAGTTCACACGGAATCCCGCATGATCGAGACCGGAATGGGCGCTCAGGTCGATACTTCTCAGGCGACCGGACCCCGCGCGGCCTCATACGCCGCACCGACGCGATACAGCCGATCATCGGCAAGCGCGGGAGCCATGATCTGCAGACCCACCGGCATCCCGTCGTCCTTGCTCAATCCGGACGGCACCGACATCGCCGGATGCCCCGCCAGGTTCGTGGGCAGGGTGCACAGGTCGGAGAGGTACATCGCCAGCGGATCGTCGACCTTCTCACCCAGCTTCCACGGGGTGAACGGGCTGGTCGGGGAGACCAGGACGTCGACCTGCTCATAGGCCTTGTCGAAGTCGCGGGCGATCAGCGTACGCACCTTGAGCGCCTGACCGTAGTAGGCGTCGTAGTATCCGGCCGACAGCGCGTAGGTGCCGATCATGATGCGGCGCTTGACTTCCGGGCCGAATCCGGCGGCGCGGGTCGCGGCCATGACCTGCTCCGCGCTGTGGTTGCCGTCGTCGTCGACGCGCAGTCCGTAGCGCATCGCGTCGAAGCGCGCCAGGTTCGAGGACACCTCGCTCGGCAGGATCAGGTAGTAGGAGGCGAGCGCGTATTCGAAGTGCGGACAAGACACTTCGACGATCTCGGCGCCCAAATCCTTCAGTACGCCGACCGCGGCATCGAAGGATGCGATGACGCCCGGCTGATAGCTGTCGGAGTGCAGCTCCTTCACCACACCGACTTTCACCCCGCGCAGATCGCCCGTGGCGCCCTGGCGTGCCGCAGCGACCACCGGCGGCACCGGCACATTGCGGGAGGTGGAGTCGCGCGGGTCGTATCCGGCGACGACCTCGTGCAGCAGCGCGGTATCGAGCACCGTGCGCCCACACGGACCACCCTGATCCAGCGAAGACGCGCACGCGACCAGACCGAACCGGGAGACGGTGCCATAGGTCGGCTTGGTGCCGACGGTCGCGGTCACCGCGGCGGGTTGCCGAATCGACCCACCGGTATCGGTGCCGATCGCCAGCGGCGCCTGATGCGAAGCCAGTGCGGCCGCCGAGCCACCACCCGAACCACCCGGAATCCTGGTGGTATCCCACGGATTCCGGGTCGGACCGAAGGCCGAGTTCTCGGTGGAGGAGCCCATCGCGAACTCGTCCATATTCGTCTTGCCGAGGATCGGGATGCCCGCGGCGCGCAACCGGCCGGTCAGCGTCGCGTCGTACGGTGCGACCCAGCCCTCGAGAATCTTCGAGGCACATGTGGTCGGCATATCCGTGGTCGTGAAAACGTCCTTGAGCGCCAACGGAACTCCGGCCAGCGGCGAGGCGGGCGCATCACCAGCGGCGAGCGCGGCGTCCACCGCGGCGGCCGCGCTGAGCGCCTCGTTCCCGGCCACGTGCAGGAATGCGTGGTACTCGCCGTCGACGGCGGCGATCCGATCCAGATGCGCCTGGGTGACCTCCACCGAGGTCACCTCGCGGCCGTGGATCTTGGCCGCCAACTCGGCGGCAGACAGCGCGGTCAGGTCGCGGCCACCGCCACCTCCCACGGAATCGCTACGCGATGCTGAACTCATTCGCCCTCTCCCAGGATTTGCGGAACCAGGAACCGCTGGTCCTCGACCGCGGGGGCGCCCGAGAGCGCCTCGTCCGGGGTGAGGCACGGGATGACCTGATCCGGACGCGTCACATTGGTCGCCGGATTCGGCGACGCGGTCGCCGGTACATCGGCGGCGGCGACCTCGGAGATGGTCCGCACGTGACTCAGGATCGAATCCAACTGACCGGCGAACTGATCCAGTTCGGCTTCGGACAGGGCGAGCCTGGACAGCCGGGCGAGGTGTGCGACCTCGTCGCGGGAGATGGCGGGCACCGCGGACCCCTTTCGGCATGGTTGAGCTTGGTGAACGGCCACCGAACAGCCTAGCGACTCCCCACTGACCCTTTCGAGCGACCTGCAAGCAGTCGCTACGGCGACAACTTTCACAGGAGCCGCGCATGCAACGACACACCCCACCGGCTAGCGTGACACGCCGCTTCCGCGTGAATTCGCGCTGTGGCATCCGTCACTGGCCGCACTTCGAGTCGATAACCGGGACTTGTGGGTGTAAGTATTGCGTCACCCGGGTATTCGTTCAGAGCCTCGGCCGCCAAGGAAAGGAACGCGCGTGTCTTACCTGCTCCGCGTGCAACTTCCGGATCGACCCGGAAGCCTCGGTGCGCTCGCGCTCGCACTGGGCTCCGTCGGCGCCGACATCCTCTCCCTCGACGTGGTCGAGCGGGGTGCGGGATTCGCGGTCGACGATCTCGTGGTCGAGGTGCCGCAAGGTGCGCTACCCGACACGTTGATCACCGCCGCCGAATCGATCGGCGATGTGCACGTGGACTCCATCCGCCCGTATTCCGGTGTGCTGGACACCCATCGCGAACTCGAACTGATCGATCAGGTCGCCAGCGCCCGCGACGATCGGCTACAGGTGCTCGTCGACGGAGTGCCGCGAGTGCTGCGCGTCGGCTGGAGCACGATCATCGATATGGGTCCGCAGGGGGCCTACCGCGTCGTCGGCAGTCAGAGTGCGCCGCAGACGCAGGCGGGTTCGGCGCCGTGGATGCCGTTGGAGAAGCCCGCCGTCCTGGATCCCGAGGGCGACTGGGTGCCGCAGATCTGGCGCGATATGGATACGAAGCTGGCCGCCGCGCCGCTCGGAAATACCGGCAGGGTGCTGCTGCTCGGACGTCCAGGCGGGCCCGACTTCCGCCCGTCCGAGGTGGCGCGACTCGGTTACCTCGCCGGGATCGTCGCGACTGCATTGGGCTGAGGACGCGCTGATTTCTGACCGCGCCGGTCGCCGCTCGGCCGATACCGGTCGGTGCTGTCGGAGACTCAGGCTCGCAGATCCAGCCGTAGCACCGACAGCCATTCGCCCGCGCCGGTCGTCCAATCCCGTTCCGGCGCAGGGACGAAACCGAATCGGTCATAGATCCGCCGCGCGTCGACCATGGCGGGCATCGTGGTAAGCACCACGGCGGCAAAGGATTCGGCCCGTGCGGTCTCGATGACGGTGCGCACCAACGCCGTTCCCGCACCGAGCCCGCGCGCCGACTTCGACACGGCGAGCATCCGGAACTCCAACTCCCCCGGCCGGGCGATCTCGGCGTATGGCGTTCCCGGCCGAGCCACCGCCAGCGAACCGACCACCCGATCGTCGTGCACCGCGACCAGCACCTGCGCCGCACCCGCACGATGGGTGATATCGGCGAGTTCGGTGACATACGGGCTGCCGGGACGCACATAGCCCTCGCCCACATAGACCTCGACCGTCAGGTCACCGACGGCGTCGTATTCGTCCGGGCGAGCGTCGCGAACGACGACCTGGGAGTCCTGCACATCCATACCGGCATACTCCCACCGCCCGAGCGGCCACTCCGCAACAACCCGGTCGGTCGACCGATCGACGAGACTCGCCGCGCAGCGCCGCCGACACGATGTAGAACTGCCGTGCGCCGGCGTCGAGGCCGGTCAGGAACCGAGCCCAGGACGCGCGCCCGGATGCGAGATCTGCCAGCGTTCCGGTTTGCCCGACGGGTAGACGACCGGGATGAGGTCCCCGATGGCAGGCCAGTTGTCCACGTCCCACACCAGGCGGCCGTACACCACAGTGCCGGGCACCGACGGGCCGGTCAGATTGCCGGTAATGGTCACGTACTGCTCGCCGGTCGCGTCGGGCCGCGGACTCACCCCGGTGACATACAGCGTCCCCGTCTCCGGATTCGACAGCCGGACACCATTGCGCCCACGCAGGTAGAGCATGACCATCGCCACCAGCGCGCCGACCATGATCACCAGCATCGCGAACTGCACCATGGCACCCATGCTATTGGTCCGGGCAGGCATATTGCGGCGCCCAGGAGCGGCAGCAACCGATGCCAGCGCAAACACGCTCATCAGCAGCCCGAGCCGCACCATGCCCACCCGCGCTCGGTCCGGACTACCGCGGCGCTACTAGGCCCAGCAACCGAGCCCGCCGCGGGTACTCACCAGCATCCCGACGCACCACGCCACCCGCGCTCGACCCGGACTACCGCGGCGCTACTAGGCCCAGCAACCAAGCCCGCCGCGGGTACTCACCAGCATCCCGACGCACCACGCCACCCGCGCTCGACCCGGACTACCGCGGCGCTAC
>NZ_BAGN01000174.1 GCF_000308835.1 Nocardia vinacea NBRC 16497
TCGACGCTCATGGCCTCGGCGGCCGCCCTGATCGTCTCGGCATTCCTGATCTACAACGCGATGAGTATGGCGGTGGCCCAACGCAGGCCGGTGTTGTCCATGCTGCGGGCCATCGGCGGCAAGCGCGGGCCGATGGTGCGTGATCTGCTGGTCGAGGCGGCGCTGCTCGGCGTGCTCGGCGGGCTGGGCGGCGCGGTGGTCGGTGCTGCCATGGGTGGTGTCGCGATCGACAAACTTCCCACCGCCATCATGCAATCGGTGGAGGCGCGCACCGAATATATGGTGCCCGGGTACGCGATTCCGGTGGCGATCGGCGCCTGCGTGGTGGCCAGTGTGCTGGCGGCCGCCATCGCGGCGCGCCAGGTGTACAAGGTCGAACCGATCGAGGCGCTGGCGCCGGTAGGGGCGGCGCGCACCGATACGACGAGTGCGGCACTGCGCTGGACCTCGATCGTGCTCGGCGTCGGCCTCATCGTCGGCGCGATCGTCATTGCCGAGGCCGATCTGGGCCGCATGTCGCTGGCGTCGATCTCGATGTCGTTCGCCGGGGCGGTGACGCTGTGCTTCGCTGCCACCGGACCGATCGTGCGGGCCGCCGCGGCGATCGCCGGATGCTTCGGCGCACCGGGCACGCTCGGGGCCACCACCGTCGAACGCGCACCGCGGCGGGTCTGGGCCACCGCGATGACCGTGATGATCGGCGTAGCCGCTACCGTCGCGATGGGCGGGGGCTCGCGCAATATGGTCGATTCGGCCACCGCCTCCTTCGCCGGCTTCAGCGACACCGATCTGTTCGTCAGCACCAGCTCGATGGAGCAGTTCCCGACGGGTCCGTTGCTGCCCAATGGATTACGCGAGAAGATCGCCGAGGTGCCCGGGGTCGAGGCGGTCGGGCCCGCGCAGATGGCCTTCGCCACCCTCGGCACCGGGCGGGTGATGTTGCAGGGGTATCCGAGCGACGCGGACGAATCCGAGACCGGCTCGGTGCGTCGAGAAGTCATGGCCCACTTGGCCGCCGGGGACGGCGTGGCGATCTCTCGGGATGTCGCGCGATCACTCGGCGTCGGCGCCGGGGCCGAATTGACCCTGCCGACCCCGACCGGCAACCACACCGTGCGGGTGCTGGACGTGATTCCGTATATCTCGGCCATCTCGGGTGTGGTCGTGATGAATCTCGACCAGATGCGCGCGTGGTATCAGCGACCGGGGGAAACCGTGCTCGCGGTGCATTTCCAACCGGGCGTGGACAAGTCGGCGGTGCAGGCCGCCGTGCGGCGCGTGGTGCCCGCGGATATCCACGTCGACACCGGCGCGCAGGCGGTCGTCGCCATCTCCTCCAGCCTGCGGCAGGGCTCGGCGATCAGCTACGCCATTCTGTGGATCGTGGTGTTGGTGGCCACCGTGGCACTGCTGAACACCCTGATGCTCTCGGTCCTGGAACGCCGCCGCGAACTCGGCGTGCTGCGGGCCATGGGCACCAGCCGCAAATTCCTGCTGCGCTCGGTGCTCGCCGAGGCCGTCGGCATCGGATTCATCGGCGCGGCAATAGGTCTCGCGGTCGGCGCGGCGATCCAGTATCTGGCGACCGTCGCCGTCGGGCGCGCGCTGACAATCGACATCACATACCAGCCGAGCCCGATGCTGCTGGTATACGGCACCGTCGCACTGGCATTGGCGCTGCTCGGATCGATCCCGCCCGCGTTGCGTGCGGCCCGGATGCCGATCGTGGAGGCGTTGGCGGTCGACTGAGTTCGATCGGGCTGCCGCACTGCCTGCGGCAGCCCGATTGGTTTGTCCGGCAGGCGATTACAGCGGTGCTGCGTCCCACCATGCGGTGAGTGCGTCCTGGGCCGTTGGGGTCGGCGGCACGGTTTGCACCCCTCCGGCGGTGCCGTGGTTGCTCACATACACCAGGAAATTCGAGCGGACCGGGTCGGATTCGAAGCTCACTACCAGTTTGGCTGTGTGGTAGAACGGCTGGAGCGGGCCCGGTGGATCTTCGACGACCCAGCGATGAGTGTTGACCGGGATTCCGCTTTTCTTACCGGCGGTTGCGACATTGGCGGGTAGTGCCTGGACCACGGCTCGGGCGTCGGCGGCGGAGGCGTATTCGAAGATGGTGTAGCTCATCTGTGTGGTGGCCTGGGTTTCGCGATGGCACTCCCATGCGGTGATCCAGGGGCTGGACTTCAGGAGTTCGTCCTCGATCCCCAGCGGCTCTCCGGCCTCCGATGCCATGCAGCGCGCATCTTGATAGGCCTCGCCGAAATCGTCCTTGCCCTGCGGCACCAGATTCGGAAAAAGCCTGCGGCTCTTGGCAAGTGCATCGGACGGAGCGGCCGCTGTCGTGGCGGTAACGGGTGGCGGCACGGCGGCATCGGGCGGGCCTTCCGACTCCCAGCCGACGACCACCAGTGTGCCCATGACGGCGATCACCGCGACCACGATGCCGACGACGATCCAGCCGACCAGCACGCCCGTACGCCGGCCGTGGTCCGAAGTCAGTTGCGGGCCAACGGCATTCGGCCCGAATGAGGGGGGCGCGGCACCGGGCGGCATCGCGGACGGCGGCTGTGGCGTCGGCTGGCCCTGTACCGGCGCGCCCTGCATCGGTTGGCCCTGCGCCTGCGGTGGCCCCTGCTGAGGCGGAGCTGCCTGCTGGGGTGCCGCCGGATACGCCGCAGCTTGCGGTGGTCCCTGCGTGGCCGGTGCACCCGGCTGAGGTGGAGCCGCCGGATACGCCCCAGCCTGCGGTGGCCCCTGTGTGGTCGGCGCACCCGGTTGCGCCGATGCCACCGAATAGCCCGCAGCCGGCGGCGCCCCCTGCGCCGGTGCACCCGGCTGCGGCGCAGGTGCCGCCGGATATCCCGTAGGCACCCCCGGCACCATCGGCTGCTGCGCCGGTGGATAGGCCTGCGGTGCACCATATCCAGCGGGCCCGACCGCCTGCGCGGACTGCGCCAAGGCGGCCTGATCCGCACCGAATCCCGGTGCGGGCGGGGCGGATCCAACCGCCTGCCCCGGATACACCGGCGGAAAGCCGGGATTCACCTGCACGGCGGCACCCGGCGGCGCGGTCAATGCCTTGCGGGCCGCGGCGGCGAACTCGACACATGTCGCGTACCGATGTTCGGGACGTTTGGCCATCGCCTTGGCAAGCACCCCGTCCAGCGCGGGATTCAAGCCCTGGCGTCGGGTCGCCAATGGCGCGGCGACATGTTGCAGATGCCCGCGGATGATGTCGTTCGGATCGGGCGCGTCGAATGGCGCCATGCCGGTGAACAGCCAGTACAGCGCGCACGCCAACGAGTACTGATCGGTGCGGTTGTCCAGCTTGGCGCCGGTCATCTGCTCGGGCGAGGCATAGGACAGGGTGGCGCTGAACATGCCGGTCTGGGTCAGGTGCGTGGAGTCCTCACGCAACCGGGCGATACCGAAGTCGGTCAGGAATACCCGCTCGCCCTGCCCACCGCTGGAACGAGCCAGCAGGAAGTTGGCGGGCTTCACATCCCGATGCAGCACGCCCATGCCGTGTGCGTAATCCAGTGCCGCCGCGACACCCTCGATGATCTGCACCGCTCGCTCCGGCGGCAGTGTCATCGGGTCGACGGTCGCCGCGTCGACGCCGTCGATGTACTGCATGGAAATCCAGAGCTGATTGTCCTCGGAGCCGCGGTCGTAGACAGCGACGATATTCGGGTGGTCCAGATGCGCGGCCAGATCTGCCTCCCGATCGAAGCGCGCACGCACCTCGGCGTCGGTGAACAGCTCCCGATTCAGCAGCTTCAGCGCCGTCTGCTTACCGAGGCGGGGGTGTCTGGCCAGGTAGACCGAGCCCATGCCCCCCTGGCCGAGCAGCCGCTCCACGGTGAACCCGGCGAACACCTCACCGCTGTTCAGCAACGCGACCCCCTTCAGGTGACTGCGGCCCTCGGACATCGGTCGTCCGAGCGCGTAAGCCGATCTTTTCGAGCGACCTGCAAGCAGTCGCTACGGCGGTTGTGAGCCTACCGGGTAGCCCCTTGGCCACGCTGTTTCGAATTCTCCGGGAAAATCGGCGAAACTATCAACAGGGCGTCAGTACCGTGTCAGCTTCTGGCATGACTCGGTGCTGATCGCGCGACGTCCGGTCACCGACCGGGCGGGTGTGACGAGGATGTTTTTCGCACTGCCGATGGAACAACGGGTGTCAGGTTGTGGTGGTGGGGAGAACGCGGCGGTGAGGTCTACAAGAACGATGGTGAATACTCGGGTGGCGCTGCGCGGCGCGGCACTCACGGTTTTGCTCACACTCGCCTCCTGCTCGCTCTTACCCGGCACCCACGACGCCCCCGCGGAACCGACGCTACCCGTCGAACGGCCCGGATCCTGGCATCCCGGCTGGTCGATCTCGCGGCCCGATTCGCTGGCCGCCGATTTCACCCAATTGCAGCCCAATCTGCTCGGGCAGGTCGGTATGGCGATCATGCCGGTCGGCGGCGGCCGGATGACCATCTTCGGCGACTGGACCAGCGGCATCGCCTGGTCCACCATCAAGGTGCCGCTGGCCATCGCGGCGCTGCGGCACGACCCGACCGGCGTTTTCGAATACGCGCACGAGGCGATCACCGTCTCGGATAACGATGCGGCCGAAGCGCTCTGGCAGTCGCTCGGTGACAGCGAAGAGGCCGCGCGGGCCGTCCAGGAGGTCCTCGACGAGGCCGGTGACGCGCTGACCAATGTGTACGGACCGAAGACCAGTCTGGATTACACCGCATTCGGCGCGACCGAATGGACACTCGCGAATCAAGTGCGCTTCGCCTCGCAGCTGCCGTGCCTGCCCGAGTCCGCCACGGTGGTCGAGCTGATGGAACAGATCACGCCGGAACAGCGTTGGGGCCTCGGCACCATCGAGGGCACCGAATTCAAGGGCGGCTGGGGGCCCGACGACGAAACCGGCGTCTACACGGTCCGCCAGTTCGGCATCGTGCCGACCCGATCCGGCGGTGTCGCGGTCGCGCTTGCGGCACAGGCGGATTCGGGCACCTTCGAGGATGCGACCGCCCTGCTCGATCGACTGGCCCGGCTGCTGTCGCGACACCTCGACGATCTCAACGGCGGTAAGTGCCAGCAGCAGCCGCGCTAGCCCGGGGTGACCAGACCCGATTCGTAGGCGAGTACGACCGCCTGCGCGCGGTCACGCAGATTCAACTTCGAAAATACCTTGGAGACATGGGTTTTCACGGTCTGCTCGGCGACGAACAGCGCGGTGGCGATCTCGGTATTGGACATGCCCTTGGCGATCAACTCCAGCACCTCGCGTTCACGCGGAGTCAGTGACGCCAGCGCGGGTGTGGGTTTGACGCGGCTCGCAGAGCGTCGGCGGGTGACATCGGCGATCAGGCGGCGGGTGACCGTCGGGGCGAGCAGGGCCTGGCCGTCGGCGACCACGCGCACCGCGCGCACCAACTCCTCGGCGGGCGCGTCCTTGAGCAGGAATCCGCTGGCTCCGATGCTCAACGCCTCGTAGACGTAATCGTCGATATCGAAGGTGGTCAGCATGAGCACCCGCACCGGCGGATCGAAACCGGCGGCGAGGATGGCACGCGCGGCGTCGAGTCCGTTCATCTCCGGCATGCGCACATCCATCAGCACCACATCCGGGCGCAGCCGTTTGGCCTCGGCGACGGCGACCTTTCCGTCCGGCGCGTCACCGACCACGCTGATATCGGATTGGGCGGCGAGCAGAGCGCCGAAACCCTGACGCACCATGGCCTGGTCGTCGGCGATCAGAACAGTAATTGCCACCAACAGAGCCTATCCGCCTACTCAGGCCGGACAAGTTGGGTGCCACCTGCGTCACGTTCAGGTGCACGGCAAGTTTGGGCGTACCCGACGAGTCAGCCATGTCCATTCGAAATGAATTGCCCTGTAGGCATTTCAGGGAACGGGATGCTCAGATTTCTTCGGTCGCGGTGACCGTGGCGATCATCGCCGGGTCCAGCGCCGACCCGGACGCCGGTGCGATCGGCAGCCGGGCTCGGACTTCGAAACCGCCGTCCGCACGCGGACCCGCCGATACCTCGCCGCCGACCGCGAGCGCACGCGCACGCATGCCCGCGATGCCGTGACCACCGTTGCCGACGGGGCGGGCCACAGTGGCGCTCAGGGCATTGCCGACGCTCAGCTGCAGTGCGTCGGCGCCGATCACGATCGCTACCTGCACGGGTGCGCCCGGGGCATGCCGGGAGGCGTTGGACAGCGACTCCTGGACGATCCGGTACAGCGCGAGGCCGACCGAATCCGGGACCGGATCCAGCAGTCCGTCGACGGTCCAGTCGATGCGCACACCGGCGCGGCGTGCGCCCTCGAACAGGCCGAGCACATCGGCGGCCTTCGGTTGCGGTGCGTGTTCGGGCAGTTGACCGTCGCTGCGCAGCACGCCGAGCATGCCGCGGATCTCGTTCAATGCCTCGCGGGCGGTCGCGCCGATGGATTCGAATTCCGCGCGAGCGGCGGGAGTCACGCCCTCGACCCGATAGGGGGCGGTCTGCGCCTGCACCACGACGAGGGACATGTGGTGAGCTACGACATCGTGCAGGTCGCGGGCGATGCGGGCCTTCTCCTCCAGGATGGCGCGCCTGGCCCGCTCCAGCTCGTTCTCCTCCTCCTGGGCCAGCAACTGTTTGCGCGACTGCACCAGCCAGCGCACCAGCATCGCGAACAGCACAACGGCGGCGAAGGCGATCGGCCAGGCCCACGCGCCGCCGGAGATGTCACCGTCGCTGGTCATCGTGGTGGCCAGCAGCAGCGAGGTCGCACCCCAGGCGACCGCGACGATCGGGACCGCCGCACGCAGGGCCACCGCGAACAGCAGCGCGAACAGGCACAGGATGTGCACGACCTGGATCGGGATCTCATTGTCCGGCTGATTCGGGATGGCCAGGGCGATGAGCAGGGCCGAGCCCGCTGATATCGCCCAGCCCAGCGACGGGTTGAGCCGGATCAGCAGGATTGGGAACGCGGCGAGTGCGGCGATGAACGGCTGCACCGCGACCGGTACGTGATGGGTGAGGTGCAGCGTCGGCCACGCGACGGCGTAGAAGATCACCGCGAGCAGCACGGTGAACGCGTCGAACCACATCCGCGCGTTCATCCCCTTGATCCAGCTACGACGTTTTTCCCTCATGGCTACGACAGTAGGAAGCCCGAGTGGCCGGGGTCCTCATACCCACGGGTGAATTCCGATCCAGTACCGGAGTGGGAGGACTCGCACGCGCTCCCCCGGCGGCACGGGCCGGGAAACCGCTCCGCGGCGTGAGGTGGCGTAGCGGGATGGATTCCTACCGTCGAGCACCATGAGCACACCGACCATCGATGCCGGCGCCCGAACCCAAACCATCGCACGACGCTGTGCCGCACTGACAGCGGCCGCACTGACCACCATGGCGGCAACCATCATGCTGGCGCCCGCGGCGCATGCCGCCACCGTCGAGCGGCCGGTGGAGAATGCGTCGGCCGGTGCCGCGGTGATCGGCCTGACCTCGGGTGGGCCGGGGTCGGTCGATGTGATTCCCGCTGATTTCGCGGAGCGGTTCGGGTATCGACCAGCTGTTGTCGATGGGATGCTGGCGAATCCGGGTGGGGATTGCTCGTCGCCGGTGACATTGCCCGGCGAGTTCGAGACCGCTTGTAAGGCACATGATTTGGGGTATGACCTGCTGCGCTATGCGGACGCGCAGGGTCAGCCGCTGGGCGGGTGGGCCAGGCAGGCGCTGGATGCGACGCTGGCCGTGCGTATGCACGAGGCGTGCGCGGCTCGGGAGGACGGGTTCTCGCGGGCTCGGTGCAATGCGATGGCGAGCATCGCGAATACATTCGTCGACCTGAATTCGCGGCGGCAGGACTATGGCGTGCCGGTTGTCGAATCCGCTTTCGGGGCAGAAGATTCCGGGAATAGCGGGTGGATCGTCGGTGGCGGTCTGGTCGGGCTCGGGGCGGCCGCGTTCCTGCCGTCCGTCAGGCGGCGGCTTGCCGATGCGCGGAATCGACGTCATTCTTCGGTACGAGCTTCGAATCGCATCGGCGCTCTGGGGGTTCAGGCATGAGCACGTTGACCGCGACCAGACCGGTTTCTACCCGGAACGATGCGGGCGCATCGCCCAGCCCGAACATTTCACCTGGACGGGGGAAACGATGGAAGACGCTCGTCACCAAAGGGTTTCGCTGTGCCGTGCAGCCGCGAATTGGCACGACGCTCGGAATCGGTATCGGCACCGCGATATCCCTGGCCCCCAGCCTGCTTCCACGCACACCGAGCGCCCAGGCGATGTTGACCGGGCTGCTCGCCGCAGTTGCGCTGGCCGTCGCGGGAGTTCTTCGCTTTGCGTTGCGGCACTGGGATTTCGATATCAACCATCGGATGGAGCGATTCCGCACACCGTTGCTCGGTTCGGCCGTGCTCGCGGTCGTCGGCATGGTCGTGCAGGCAACCCACTGGCAGAACCGGTTGCGTACGGCGATGGATACGGCGTCGATCGGTCCGGACTATTGGCTGCAGTGGGCGCTCGTATCCGTAGCGATTGTGGGCGTTGTCGCCGGAATCGTCCGCGCGACCGGATGGTTCGCCCAAAAGCTGGGTGCGGCGCGCACTATCACGGTCGGGGTGGTGGCGGTGTCGGTGCTCTACCTCGTCGGGGTACCCGAAGTTGTCGATTGGCGAAGCACTGCCTACGCCGCCGCCAAT
>NZ_BAGN01000173.1 GCF_000308835.1 Nocardia vinacea NBRC 16497
GACCCCGCCGACAATTACACGGCCCGCCGGTCACTGCGGGTGATGTGGGGAGTACGAAGGCCGGGCAGTGTTCGACCGTCTCAGTCCGCGAGTTCGGGCGGGAAACCGCCCGTCGCAACAGGTCCCCAGCGTTCGATATCTATGCGAAACAGCGACTTGTTCTGCCGTGCCATGGCCTCGCGGTACTCGGCCCAGTCCGGATGTTCGCCGGAGATGGCGCGAAAGTACTCGACGAGACCGTCGAGGGCCTCCGGCATGTCCAGAACCTCGGCGCGGCCATCGATCTGTACATAGGGACCGTTCCAGTCGTCGGACAGCACGCAGATCGACACGCGCGGGTCGCGTCGCGCGTTGCCGGCCTTGGCGCGGGCCGGGTAGGTCGACACCACGATGCGGCCCTCGGGATCAATCCCGCAGGTCACCGGCGACAATTGTGGGCGGCCGTCGCTGCGGCTCGTGACCAGGACGCCGCGGTGGCGAGTACGCAGGAATTCCAGCAGTTCGGCTCGTTCGACCCGGTCAGCGGTGGCAAAACGTGGCATGGTCGGGCTCCTGTCGTGGCGATGCCAGGGACAAACGCAGTCGCCGGTCATCGTGTCACATCGATCGACCACACCGGCCCAACCGCAGCGGGCACACTGGTCACGCTGCGACCGTCACCATCGAGACGGTATCTGCGTCAGTAGACGTAGACCACCGCGTTTTCACCGCCGGTACAGGTAACCAATTGTCCGTCGGCGACGCAGTTCATGGTGTAGGTGCGGCCGGTGACCGGACTTGTCGCCACTACCGAGCGCGATGAGCGCGAGACGTTCGTGGCGGCGGATTCGGCGTAGGCCTTGCGGACCGCTTCCGCGAAACCGCAGCTGGTGACCGAGGATCCGGTGGCCGACTGGGTGAAGCTGCCTGCGACGGGTTGGCCGTTCGTGCAGTTCGTCGCGCCTGCGGGCAGGGTTACCGAGGTGGGTGCGGCCTTGGTGGTCGAGGTCGACGGCGATGTGGTCGAACCGCCGGCGGTGCCGATGCCGGCCGTCGTGGTCATCTGGACACCCGCCTGCACATTCGCATCCCCGGATTTGCTGGAGCCGAGCACCTGCCAGCCGATGGCACCGCCGACCGCAAGCACGACGATGACGAAGACGGTGACCATGATCGGCAACATGACCGATCGATCCCGCTGATACGGATCCGCGGGATCCTGTGCGTAGTAATCATTTTCGTAGTCGGGTTCGGCATAGCCCTGCGGCGAATACTCGGCCGGTTGCGGCGACGGCCGGTACGGGTTGGGCGCCGCATGGGCTGGACCGCGCGGCGGCTCGAATGGCGGTGTGCCGGAGAAGGGTTCCGGCAACGGGACCCGACGCGTTTCCGGAGCGGACGAATCCTGTTGCGTGCCATACCGTTCCGGATACGTCCGCGCCGGGTTTCGAGCCTCCGGGTACCCCGCTTCGGGGTAATGCGACTCCGGATACCGCTGAGTCGTCGGAGCCGCCGGATCACCCGGGTACCGCGGTGACGGCAAGTGCTGCGGAAACTCCGGCGGCGACTCCTCGTACAAATGCGCGTCCGGAAACGGCCGCACCGGCCGACCGACCCCGGGCGACCCGAACGGCGGACCGGCGGGCTGCTGCGGCGGCAACGGTGTGAACTGCAGATCGGCGGGCGAGACCACCGTCGGCCCGGTCGGATGGATCACCGCCGGAATCGTTCCCGTCGACTCCGCGGGCGACGCCGGACTGCGGTGCACCACGGCCTGATCCGACGGCCCGCGCGACGGATCCGGTGGCCGCACGATCAAGGTCGGCGCATTCGCGGCGGGCGCGGTGCCGAGTGCGGCCCTGGCCGCGCGCGCCAGATCGGTCGCGGTCGGGAAACGGTCGGCGGCCTCCTTGGCCATGCCGCGGGCGATCACCTCGTCCATCGCCGCGGGAACTCCCGGCCGCTGCACGCTCGGTCGCGGCGGCGCCTCGGTGAGGTGCGACCGGATCAGCAGACTCATGCTCCCGGCCGGGAACCGTGTTGCCCCGGTAAGGCATTCGTGCAGTACACAGGCGAGTGAGTAGATATCGGCGCGACCGGTCACCGGTCCGGAATCGAATCGCTCCGGGGCCATGTAGGTGTAGGAGCCGATGGCCATACCCGCCTGGGTGACCGCGCTGTCGCCCTCGATATGGGCGATGCCGAAGTCGACCAGGTAGGCGAAATCCGCCTCGGTGACCAGGATGTTGGCCGGTTTCACATCGCGGTGCACGAGACCGTCGGCGTGCGCGGCGTCCAAACCGGCCGCGATCTGCTCGATGATGCCGATCGCACGCTCGGCGCTCATCGGCCCCTGATTGCGCAGGATCTCACGCAGATCGGTGCCGGGCACCAGCCGCATATCGATGAACAGCACACCGTCGATCACGCCCCAGTCGTGGATCGGGATGATGTGCGGTTCGGCCAGCCGGGCCGCCGCCTGTGATTCGCGACGGAAGCGCACCTGGTAGACCGGGTCCCTGGCGAGTTCGTCGGACAGCAGTTTGACCGCGACCACGCGGTCCTTGACCGTGTCGTACGCCTCGTAGACCTCGCCCATACCCCCTTTGCCGAGCAGCGCTCTCAGCTCATACGGCCCGAACCGACTGCCGACTCTCCATCCAGGTCCGTCCACCCCGTCATTCCTCCACATCCCGGGCAAAGATCGCCCATCACCAGCTCCGGGTATGCGCGATCCGGCTGCCCGTCAACCTGTGGATTGTCCTGGTGCGACCACCCCGTGGTCAAACGCAAACACGATCGCGGCGGCCCGATCCCGCAGCTCCAGTTTGCCGAATATATGTCCGACATGGCTCTTGACGGTGACTTCCGAGATCCCGAGATCTCGTGCGATCTCGGCATTGACGCGCCCACGCCCGATCAATTCGAGCACCTCGTACTCGCGTGCCGTGAGTTCGGAGAGTCGGCTGTCGTCGCGGGTGACGGCGGGGCGAACCGTCCGGTATGCGGAGAGCACCCGACCAGTGACCGACGGGTCCAACCAAGCCCCGCCGACGGCGACTGTGCGGACAGCTCGGATGAGATCCTCGGCAGGCGAATCCTTCAGGATGAATCCCGCCGCCCCGGCCCGCAGCGCACCCGACAGCAGCTGGTCGTCGTCGAAGGTGGTGAGCACCAGCACCGGCGGCGCACCGTCGCGCGCACGCAGCATGCGGGTCGCGTCGATGCCGCCCACGCGCTTCATGCGCAGATCCATCAGCACGACATCGGGTCGGTTGGCCGCTATCGCGGCGGGCACTTCATCGCCGTCGGCGCATTCGATGACCACGAAACCGTCGCGTCGCCGCAGGATGCGCCGCAGCCCACCGCGGACGAGTTCCTGATCATCGACGACCAGCACCGTGACCGTCTCATCGCCGTCGGCCGCAGTCCCTGTCGTCACGCGCCCTCCCCCACCGCACCGTCGCGCCGCATGTCGCGCACCGCACTCGCGGCCCCATGGATCACGTCGGGCAGACCGCACGACATCGACCAGGCCCGCGCGCCGCTCAGCGGGAATTCGGCTCGCACCGTCCAGCCGTCGTCGTACGGCCCGGTCTTGATGCGGCCACCGAGCAGTTCGGCACGCTGACGCATACCGGACAGTCCCATCCCGCCGCCCAGATCCGGCGGCAATCCCTTGGGCAGCGAATTGTTCACGATGAGCCTGGCCACCGAGGAGTCCACCTCCAACAGCACGGTCGCGGTCGCGCCGGGCGCATGTTTGATCACATTGGCCAGGGACTCCTGGCCGATCCGATAGAGCGCGAGCCCGACCGCGGCGGACACCGCGGACAGATCCTCGGTACGGGTATAGCGAACATCCAATCCGGCCCCCGCGAAATCACCGACCAGATCATCGATATCGCGGATGCCGGGCTCCGGAACGAGTTTGGACGGCCCGGCGTCGAGCAGTCCGATGGTACGACGGATATCGGCCATGGCCTGCCTGCCGAGTCGCTCGGCGTCGACCAGTGCGTCCACCGCTTCGTCCACGTCGCGGTCGGTCTGCAGCGTGTGCCGGGCGGCGGTCAGATGCAGCAGGGTGATGCTGAGCGAATGCGCGATGACATCGTGCACCTCGCGCGCGATCCGGCTGCGTTCCGCGTCGGCGGCGCGTTCGGCTCGGATCTGCTGGCTCTGGCGTTCCTGATAAAGGAATTTGCGCTGGTACTGCAGCATCACGCCGACCAGCCAGCCGAGTGCGATCCCGACGATGTACATCTGCAGGCCCTGCAATCGCTCACCCGACACACTCCACATCAGGTGACCGGCCGCGTCGAAGGCCATCAACTCGAGCACCGCGACAACCGCGAACAAGGCGCTGAAACGTTTTCGCACGATGGCCGCGACCTCGCCGACCATCACCACCAGGATGAACGGGGAGAAGTCGGACGACACCGGCTGGGTGAGCATGATCGCCGTCGCGACCAGGCCGGAAACCGCGAGCAGGATCGGGCTCGGCGTCACACCGAAGAAGCAGAACAGCGGCACCGAGAGGAAGACCAGGACAAGCGCCAGAATCGGCAACGCGGTCGGAAAATATTCGTGGCGCTGAACGACGGCGCCGACACCGACCACCAGCAGAGCCGCATCGGCGCTGATCATTACCGAGGGCGGGTAGTCGAACGGCAGCTCTTCGAGATTGCGGCGCAAGACCGCGACCGGGTTGCGTACGAAGGCGACGAACCGATCCCTGATGCGCCCACTCTCGCGGAACGGTATCGCCGGTTGGGCGCCCGCCGACGACGCGATGGCGTGGGTCACATCCATCCTGTAAGGCTAACCGCCAGGTCGAGGCCGGTGCATCGTGCTCGGAGCGGGCCGCGGCTCCTACCGCGGTAGGAGATCGATTCGCGTCCCTGGCACGAAGACACCGTATTTTCCCGTCCGTAGCGTGAGATCTACCAAATCACGGAAGGGCATATGCCATGTCCGATCATTTCGAGCGACCTGCAAGCAATCGCTACGGCGATCATTTCGAGCGACCTGCAAACAACCGCTACGACGATCATTCCGAGCGACACAGCAGTCGCAATGGATGGGAAGATCACCACCGCCGAACCGAGATCATGCGCACCGTGCTCACCCGCGCGGCCATCGATCCGGCCAGTCCCGACCTGTTCGCGGAGATCCCGGAACTGGACCGGTTGTTCGGCGGACCGGAGGGCCTCTTGCTCGCGTTGCGATATCGGTGGAATATCCATCTCGACGCGAAATTGGACCAGGCGCTGGTGCAGGGCCAATCCGCGGTCGAGGCCTATCTCGAACTCGCCGCCGAACAACCGGTCCTGCGCGCCGTGCTCGACGCGCAATATCGTCGCCGAGTTCGGGCAGCCGAGGCGATGGCGCTATAACGCGCCGGTGCGACACTGCGGTGCGCCACAATCGACCAAGATCGAATAGTTGAGAAAGAGGGTGGGGGACCGCCATGCCGGACCAGGCCATGCTGGAACTGACGGATATCACCAAGGAATATCGCGTCGGCGAACAGGCGGTGCGCGCACTGGACGGCATCAGTCTGCGCATCGAATCCGGTGAATTCACCTCGATCATCGGGCCGTCCGGCTCGGGTAAGAGCACGCTGTTGCATCTGCTCGGCGCACTCGATACCCCCGACTCCGGGTCGATCCGCTTCCGGGGTACGGAGATCGGCGGCCTCGACGACGAGCGGCAGTCCGAATTCCGCCGCCACCGTGTCGGTTTCATCTTCCAGTTCTTCAATCTGCTGCCGACCCTCACCGCTTGGGAAAATGTCGCGATTCCGAAGCTGTTGGACGGCACCGGATTGCGTAAGGCCAAGCCGCGCGCACTGGAACTGCTCGACCTGGTCGGGCTGAGCGAGCGGGCAGCCCATCGGCCCGCCGAATTGTCCGGCGGTCAGATGCAGCGCGTCGCGGTGGCGCGGGCCTTGATCATGGATCCGCCGCTCATCCTTGCCGACGAACCGACCGGCAATCTGGATTCCAAGACCGGTGCGTCCATCCTGAAACTGCTCGGCGATATTGCGGGCAACGGAAATTCGGTGGTGATGGTGACCCACGATATGGGCGCCGTCGAATACTGCGACCGGGTGATCACGCTGCGCGACGGGCAGATCGGCTCCAATGACAAGGTCGATATCGAACCGCGGACGGTGCGCGCATGATCGGCGCGGCATGGGATCGGTTGCGGCTGTTCAATATCGGTGAGCTGCTCGCCCACCGCGGCCGCACCCTCATGTCGCTGGCGGTGATGTCCATCTCGGCATCGCTGCTGGTCGCGGTGTTCAGCATCTCCGGTTCGGTCACCGGTTCGGTGGACCGGCTCACCCGCAGTCTCGGCGGCAAGGCTGTATTGGAGGTCACCGGGATCACCGACGCGGGATTCGATCAGCAGGAGCTGCAACGCATCGCGACCACACCCGGCGTCGACAAGGCGGTGCCGATGTTGCGCGCACAGGTCGGATCGGGCGCCGATAAGGCGCTGCTGATCGGCGCCGACACCAGCATTACCGCACTCGGCAGCGACCTGGGCGGGCCGATGGCCGCGCAGGCGAGCAAATTGCTCACCGTGCCGAACGGTGTCCTGGTCGGATCCGGGATGGGGCGCGCCGAGGGCGAACACTTCCCGCTCGGTTCTGGAACCGTCACTGTCGCAGCGGTTCTCGATAAGAAGACCTCCAAGCAACTCAACGGGGGCCATATCATTGCCGCCCCGCTCGGGCTGGCGCAGAAACTCACCGACCGCGTCGGGCGGCTGGACTCGATTCAGATCATCGCGGCCGATGGCACCGATGTCGGCCGGTTGCGCGAGACGCTGACCAAGTGGTCGACGGACGCGCTGTGGTCGCCGAT
>NZ_BAGN01000172.1 GCF_000308835.1 Nocardia vinacea NBRC 16497
GACGCCCTGCACAAGAGGCTGTAACACGTTCTAGTTTCGAACCTCTAAAGTTGGTGCGCATGGGAGTAAACCAACGGGCGCAGATCGTCATGTCCGACGCCGAGATTTCCGAATTCCTGCAGCGCAGCCGCATCGCGACGCTGGCCACCATCGGCCCGAACGGTGCGCCGCACCTGACCGCGATGTGGTACGCGCTCATCGACGGCGAGATCTGGTTCGAGACCAAGGCCAAGTCGCAAAAGGCAGTGAACCTGGGCCGAGACCCCCGCGTGACCTGCATGGTCGAGGCAGGCCAGACCTACGATCAGTTGCGCGGCGTCTCGATCGAAGGCCACGCCGAGGTCATCGATGATCCGGACAAGCTGTTCGCTGTCGGCGTGAGCGTCTGGGAGCGCTACACCGGCCCCTACAGCGAAGAAGTCCGCCCGCTCGTCGAACAGATGCTCAACAAGCGCATAGCGGTCCGAGTAGTCCCGGATCGCCTCCGCAGCTGGGACCACCGCAAACTCGGCCTCCCCCAACTCCCCCTCGGTGGCACCACCGCCCAACCCCTCGACTGATCGCGCCACGCGGGCAAAATCCGCCTGACACGCCGGGTGCGGCACAGTAGCGTCAATCTTGTTCGACCTGAATCGGCAGCGCGGCGACGTCCCCCGTGGCGCGCCACCGGCCGCGACGACGAGGAGCAGACATGGCGGAAGCGGATAGTTCCAACGGCAAGGCGGCACCAAGCACCGAAGACGTCAAACGCAAGTTCAAGGAAGCCCTGGAGCGCAAAAACCAGCACCACGCCAAGTCGAACGACCACCTCGACGGACGCTCCAAGGCAACCTCCTCCCACGGCAGCGCCAGCCATAAGCGGGAGTTCCGCCGCAAGAGCGGATAGGAAGCCGAACACCCAAAAAGCCCTCCAGCTGAACCTCTGGAGGGCTTTTGCGTATCCAAAAGCTCTCGACCCAACTCCAGCAACTCAGGTCACATGAGGGCATCGAGCCCGCGCCCACACCGCCCTGATGGATAAGTCACACCGCCACGACAAAATGCCCACCGTGGCGAGGAAACAGAGCCCACCTGCACAACGGCACCCTGACCTGCCGTTCCGGGGCGAAGCCCCCGGCCAGACTCGGGGGTCCGGGGGCGAAGCCCTCCGGGTAGGGGTGTGGGGGTCCCACCCCCACAAGACAATGCGAAGCAGAAAAGGCCCATGCTCTCCATGAGCATGGGCCTCCCATCTGCGTAGCCCCGACGGGATTCGAACCCGCGCTACCGCCTTGAGAGGGCGGCGTCCTAGGCCGCTAGACGACGGGGCCAGGACTCGATCTCCCACATTTCGGTGGGTGATCTTTCCGGTTGATCTTTCGATCAGTGGAAGCTCGGTTAGCTTAGCCGACCGAAGCTCGGCGACCAAATCGCCGGATGCTGAACAACTTTCGGTCGCGCACCGAGAGACGAACAACATTCTCCGCTGGGGTACCAGGACTCGAACCTAGAATGGCTGAACCAGAATCAGCTGTGTTGCCAATTACACCATACCCCAATGACCAGGACGTTCGACCTCGTGTCCGGCTGACCCGAGGCCCTGTTCCGAGCCGAGAAGTAGAGTACCAAACCGCATACGGTCTACTACAAATCGCCTGGTCAACGCCCTGTTTTTCGGTCAAAGACGGATTTTCAGGCCGACGCCGTCCAGTCCCGCGCCGAGCGCAGCCGAGCCAGGCTCGTCTCGCGGCCGAGCAGCTCCAGCGATTCGTACAGCGGCGGGCTGATATGCGAACCCGTCACCGCCACTCGCACTGGTGCGAACGCCTTACGCGGTTTGAGCCCCAGATCATCGATGAGCGCGGTTTTGAGCGCATCCTCGATAGCGGGGGTGGTCCAGGCCGTCAGCGGCTCCAGCGCGGCAATAGCGGCATCCAATACCGGCGTCGCTTCGGAACCCAGGTTCTTCGACCCCGCCGCAGGATCAATCGCGAACTCTTCCGCGGGCGCGAACAAGAAACGCAGCAGATCCCACGCGTCGGACAACACCACGATCCGGGTTTGCACTAGTTCGGCGGCCGCGGCGAACAACTTGTCGTCGATGTCGGCGCCGATGTGGCCGTGTTCGGTGAGGAACTCACGCAAGCGGTGCGTGAAATCGCCCGGCTCCAGCAATCGGATGTGTTCGGCGTTGAGCGCATCCGCCTTCTTCTGATCGAAACGAGCCGGATTCGAATTCACTTTCGAGATATCGAAGGCCGCCACCATCTCGGCCATCGAGAAAACATCGCGATCATCCGCGATGCCCCAGCCGAGTAGCGCCAGGTAATTCAGCAAACCCTCCGGGATGAATCCCCTATCCCGATGGACGAACAGATTCGACTCCGGATCGCGCTTGGACAACTTCTTGTTGCCCTGCCCCATCACGAACGGTAGATGGCCGAACTCCGGAGTGAACTCCGCGACACCGATCCGGCGCATCGCCGCGTAGAGCGCGATTTGGCGCGGAGTGGACGAGAGAATGTCCTCACCGCGCAACACATGGGTGATCTTCATCAATGCGTCGTCGACCGGGTTAACCAGCGTATAGAGCGGATCGCCATTACCGCGAGTGAGTGCGAAATCGGGCACGGTACCCGCTTTGAAGGTGGTTTCGCCGCGCACGAGATCGTGCCAGGTGATGTCTTCGTCGGGCATTCGGAGCCGGATTACCGCCGGGCGTCCGGCGGCCCGATGGGCCTCGATCTCCTCGGGGGTGAGATCGCGGTCGTAGTTGTCGTAGCCGAGTTTCGGATCGCGGCCCGCCGCCCGATGGCGCTCCTCGACTTCCTCGGGCGTGGAGAAGGATTCGTACGCTTCACCGGCCGCCAGCAAATTCCGCACGACTTCCATATGCAGCTCGCGTCGCTGCGATTGCCGATAGGGCGCATAGGGCCCGCCGACCTCCGGCCCCTCGTCCCAGGTGAGGCCGAGCCAGCGCAGCGCATCCAGGATCGCACCATATGATTCTTCGGAATCGCGTGCGGCATCGGTATCTTCGATGCGGAAGACGAACTTGCCGCCGGTGTGGCGGGCGTACGCCCAATTGAACAGCGCCGTCCGGACCAGGCCGACATGCGGCGTTCCGGTCGGTGACGGGCAGAAGCGGACCCGTACTTCAGTCATGGCTCTCTTTCGACTAGCGCTTGGCGGCAACAGGATTGGTGAGGGTTCCGATACCCTCGACGGTCACGGAGACGTTCTGCCCGGCCTGTAGCGGGCCGACGCCCTCCGGAGTGCCGGTGAGGAGCACATCGCCGGGCAGCAGCGTCATCACCGTGGTCACCCACTCGATGAACTTCGGAATATCGTGCAGCAGAAGCGAAGTGCGGCTGCGCTGGCGGACCTCGCCGTCGACTTCGGTGACGATCTCCAGATCCGAAGGGTCGAGCGAGGTTTCGATCCACGGGCCGAGCGGGCAGAAGGTGTCGTAGCCCTTGCCCCGAGTCCACTGGCCGTCGTGCTTCTGCTGATCGCGCGCGGTCACATCGTTGGCGACGGTGTAGCCGAGCACCACGTCGAGTGCGCGGGCAGCGGGCACATCCTTGCACGGACGGCCGATGACGATCGCGAGCTCGCCCTCGTAGTCGACCTGGGATGAGCTGGGCGGCAATACGATCGACGCGTTCGGGCCGATGATCGAGGTGCTCGGCTTCATGAAGATCACCGGATCCGCCGGTGCGACCCCGCCCATTTCGGCCGCGTGTGCGGCGTAATTCTTACCGATGCAGACCACCTTGCTGGCCAGAATCGGCGCGAGCAGGCGCACATCGGCCAGCGGCCAACTCCGCCCGGTGAATGTCGGAGTACCGAACGGATGTTCCGCGATCTCCTTGGCGACGCTCTCGCTCCCCTCCCCTTCGATGCTGACGAAAGCGACTCCATCGGGACTGGCGATTCGACCTAGACGCATGCACCGCAGTCTATCGACCGCCCCTCGAC
Source organism: Nocardia vinacea NBRC 16497 (assembly GCF_000308835.1). Classification (GTDB taxonomy): domain Bacteria; phylum Actinomycetota; class Actinomycetes; order Mycobacteriales; family Mycobacteriaceae; genus Nocardia; species Nocardia vinacea. Next base: position 3,961 of record NZ_BAGN01000172.1, read on the forward strand.
CTGCTCGAACGCGCCCGACCGAGCGGTCCGGAACCGCGCGCGGCGGCGGGTTCGGCGGCTCGCGATGTGAGCAGTTCTACAGAACCACAGCGGAATCCACTTGCCCACTGGGTGTACGGTGAGTCTCGATGTTCACCCAATGAGAATTCATTCCCATATTTTGAGATTTCGAGGTGAGGCCGATGGCGACGACCGTGACCCAGATGCGCGACATCCGACGGTGGTCCATGCTCGGACTCGGCGTGTTCGCCCAGGCCTCCAGCGCCGTCTTCATCCACGGGGTTCCGTTTCTTTTGCCCGCACTGACCGCCGGTGGCATGCCATTGGCTACCGCGGGTCTGCTCGTGGCCATGCCGACCGTTGGCCTGGTATGCACGCTGATCGCCTGGGGATATGTCGTGGACCGGATCGGCGAGCACAAGGTACTGGTCGGCGGACCACTGCTGATGTTCGGCGCGGGCGTCGCGGCGGCTACCGTCACCGATCACATGCTGCTCGGCGCATTGCTGTTCCTGGGCGGCGTCGGCGCGGCGAGTACCAATGGGGCCAGCGGCCGGGTGATCGTCGGCTGGTTCCCGCCGCGGCGACGCGGACTGGCGATGGGCATTCGACAGACCGCGCAGCCCATCGGCGTCGGCATCGGCGCGCTCAGCATTCCGGCCGTTGCGGCCGCGCATGGAGTCTCGGCGGCCATTCTGGTGCCCGCGATGATGGCAGGTGTCGCCGCGCTGGGCTGCTTGATCGGGATCATCGATCCTCCTCGACCCGCGGGCGCGGCGGCGGATCGAGCCAACCCGTATCGCGGCGATTCCACGCTATGGCGCATCCATGCGGTGTCGGTGCTGCTGTGCATTCCGCAAGGGACCGTATGGACTTTCGCATTATTGTGGTTGCATAGTGACGTTGGCTGGTCGCTGCCCGTAGCAGGCGCTCTGGTGACCGGAACCCAATTCCTCGGCGCCATAGGACGAATCGGCGCGGGCGCATGGTCCGATCGCGTCGGCAGCCGAATGGGACCGCTGCGCACCGTCGCCATCGCCGCCGTAATCTCCATGGCCGCTTTGGCTTTGGCCGCATGGACGCACGCATGGTGGGCCGCGATTCCGCTGCTGATCGCCGCATCGGTCATCACGGTCTCCGATAACGGTTTGGCCTTCACGGCCGTCGCCGAGATCGCCGGACCGTTCTGGAGTGGACGTGGACTCGGCATCCAGAACACCGGCCAGAACCTCGCAATGGCCGCCATACCACCGGTTTTCGGCGCGCTGATCACCGCAAGCGGTTTCCCCGCCGCATATCTGTTGGCCGCCGTGCTGGCGATGGCCGCGGTTCCGCTGGTCCCCACTGATCGACGATCCGAATAACGGCCCCTCAGGAATTCGCGCCTGCTCCGGTTCGCCGGGGCGGGCGCGATGCATGTGCGTCGGAGCCGCCTCCGGAGGGAATCGCGGATTCAGATCGCGCTGCGCCGCAGGATCGAAGCCGATCCGAGAAGACGTTGTCCGCCCGATCTTCGACTGAACGCGGCGCCGAAACCTGGCCGGTCCTCGCGATAGGCGCCACACCCGAGGCCAAGCAATAGATTCATACCTCCGACCCACGATGTAAATCCAGCCTTGACAAGGCGAGAGTGTCAAGCCAGGCTTTACATATGTCCGATGAACAGCAGCGCGTAGACCCGCAGGACGAGCGGGCGATGCTCGGAAAGTTGTTGTCCGCCAATGCGGAACTGGTCGTGGGTGTGCTACGCCCGGAGGAGGGCAGGCCCAGCGTGCCGGTGCTCGCCGCGCTCACGGCGACCCGAAATCTCAGTCGACTCGTCGACGATATCCTGCACACCCTGGCCCGGCAGGCGCGCGAAGAAGGCCACACCTGGGCCGAAATCGGCGATCTCCTCGGCACCTCCCGACAAGCGGCCTTCCAACGCTTCAGCGGCCCGATGCCCCCGATGGGCCCGTTCCCCACACCCCCGAATCCGCCCACACCCCCGATGCCGCCCAACCCTCCCATTCCCCCGACTCCACCCGGTTTTCCCACCCCGCCAGCCGGTTTCCCCACCCCACCCCGCATGCCCATGCCACCCGGCCCACCCCCAATGCCCACCCCACCCGACATGCCGAAACCCCCGAGCCCGCCAACCCGTTGATCCCCATTTCACCGATTCCCTTACAACACAGGAGATAACCATGTCCCAAGACCCCAACTCCGTCCCCCACCCGCCCGACGCGCCGGCACCGCCGAGCCCCGCAGCACCGCCCAATTGGCAGACGCCCAACCTTTCACCACCCGGTTGGCCGCCTCCGCCGCCCGACTGGCAGACACCGCCCAACCTTTCAACGCCATCCGGTCGGCCGACCCCGCCGCCGCCTGGCCCCTCCCACGGTTGGCCGACCCCGCCGCCGCCCAATTGGGCAACACCTCCGATGTTCCCTCCGGTGCCGCCAAGCCCACCTGCCGCCCCGAATCGGCCACCGCATCCACATCCGCACAGCTGGGCGGCCCCTGGCTCAGTGAGTTCTCCTGCCGCGCAGCACCTTCCCGGCGGATGGCCCACTCCGCCGCCACCCCTTCGGGCGACAGCTGCGATGCCGTCAGATTTCGCTGCCGCCCAGCACGTGCCGGGGCGGCCGATCGCTGCCATGCAACCTGGACAGCCCAAGTCGCCACCTGAACCGATGCCGCCATCGCAGGCGAATCCAGTTGCAGCGACAGATCTTCCGCAGGATCACCAGTCCAGTGCCGAGCCGCAGGAATCCGATGACGCATCCGGGCGGCCAAGATAACCACACAATCACAACCACCTCTGAGCAGCTGGCCGAACTGCGCAAGCTAGGACCAGACGTCGCCGAATCCGTCAGTGCGGCAGCCACTGTCGTCGAACAGCGGCATCGAGCGGTCGCCGGTACAGTTTTCGATGGCATCGGGCCGATCGGCGAGCCTGCGACGCGAGTCCACGATGTCATCACGGACCCCGTCTACGACTCGATTCGTGGAATTGCCACCGCGGTCGGCAGCGCACTTACCGAGCGCGAATGGGTCAGATCTCGATCAAGGCGGCCGGATCGAAACTCACCCGAAACGGTGGATCGGCTCGGATCGCCGCGGTGAATACGGTTCCTGACGTCACCGTTGGATGGGGGTGAAAGGCTCCGTCCGCGAGCAGCATTCGGTGTATCCGGACCTCCGGATGGTGCTCGACTATCCAGTACTGCGGAATGTCGATGGCCGCGTACTCGCGAACCTTCCTGACCCGATCGGTGCGTTCACTGCCGTCGCCCGGCGCAACGATCTCCACGGCGAGCAGTACCTCCGTACCGGAAATCAGCCGGGGCGTTTCGGCGATAATCGCGGCCCGCGCAACATCTCTCGGTATCACCACGATATCGGGCTTGCGAATGCCGCTGGGCGTGTTGACTTCCCAACCACCGCCGATACATACGTGCACCGCGGCACCCCCGGCCGCGATATCGATGAGCCGCCCGAGCCGCTGCACCACGAAATCGTGACGCGCACCGCCCGCGACCGCGATCAACCAGCCGTCCTCGAGCTCGAAACCCTTACCGCCGCTCGGTAAACGGTGCAGATCCACATCGGTATACGGTCCCCGACGCTCGCTCATCGAACTCCCGCGCGTTCCTGCGAAGCCGAAAGGCCCGCACTCGGACTGGCTCGAGCGCGGGCCGTCAGGCAGAACATGTCAGACCGCCGCGGCGATCCGATCTCCGATCTCGACGGTCGAGGCCGCACCGGTGCGCGACGCGAGATCCTTGGCGACCGCCGCTTCGATGCGAGCGGCGCCTTCGGCGTTTCCGATGTGGTTGAGCAGCAATGACACCGACAGAATCGCGGCGGTCGGATCGGCCTTGGACTGCCCCGCGATATCGGGGGCACTGCCGTGGACCGGCTCGAACATGCTCGGGTTGGTGCCGGAGGCGTCGATATTGCCGCTGGCCGCCAGGCCGATTCCGCCGCTCACCGCGGCCGCGAGGTCGGTGATGATGTCGCCGAACAGATTGTCGGTGACGATCACATCGAAGCGGCCCGGATCGTTGACCATGTGGATGGTGGCGGCATCGATGTGCTGGTAGGCGGTCTGCACCTCCGGGAACTCCGCCGCGACCTCGTTCACCGTCCGCTGCCACAGCGAACCGGCGAAGGTCAGCACATTGTTCTTGTGCACCAGCGTCAGGTGCTTGCGCCGGGCCTGCGCCTTGGCGAAGGCGTAGCGGACGACGCGCTCGATGCCGAAGCGGGTATTGGTGCTGACCTCGGTGGCGACCTCATGCGGGGTCTCCACCCGGATCGCGCCGCCGGTACCGGTGTAGGGGCCCTCGGTGCCCTCGCGCACGACTACGAAGTCGATATCCGGATTGCCCGCGAGCGGACTCGTCACGCCCGGGTACAGCTTCGACGGACGCAGGTTGACGTGGTGATCCAGCGCGAACCGGGTGCGCAGCAGCAGTCCGCGCTCGAGCACACCGCTGGGCACCGACGGATCGCCGATCGCGCCGAGCAGGATCGCATCGTGCTGCTTCAGCTCCGGCAGCACCGAATCCGGCAGGATCTCACCGGTCGCGTGGTAGCGCCGCGCGCCGAGATCGTATTCGGTCTTCTCGACGCCCGGCTGCACCACGTCGAGCACCTTGAGCGCCTCCGCGATGACCTCGGGGCCGATCCCATCACCCGCGATAACAGCAAGCTTCATAACAACAAGGCTCCGTTCAGTATTGCCGACCGCCACCGTACTTCGTCCCGCACCGCATGCCCCTGTCGGGCGGGCAGCGCAGCCCGGCAGTCACCATGCGCGGCGTGACATGTCATGCCCGGCACTGGTGACGGCGCCGCGCACGGTCGAGGTACGCGGCGCCGGTAGTGGTCAGAACAGGTCGACCAGGACGATCTTGGCCGCACCGACGGATTCGGCGATCGCGGCCTGGACGTCGGCGGGGACTTCGCGGGCCACACGTAGAACCACGGTCGCGCCCTCCTTGTCGACATCCTGGCTCAGCTGCGCGGCGAGGATGTCGATCTCGGCCTCACCGAGCTTCGTACCGATCTTGCCGAGCGCGCCCGGCCTGTCCTCGTAGTTCAGCACGGCCAGGTTCAGGCCTTCGGCGCGCATATCGTAGTTGCGGCCGTTGATGTTGACGATCTTCTGCACCTGCTGCGGCTCGGTCAGCGTGCCCGCCACATTCAGCGTGCTGCCGTCGCCGAAGACCGCGCGCAGGTCGACGACGCTGCGATGGCTCGGGCTCTCCGAAACCTTGGTGACCTCGGCGGTAATGCCGCGGTCCTTGGCGAGCGCGGGGGCGTTGACGAAGGTGACCTGGTCCTCGACCAGCGCGGAGAAGATGCCGCGCAGCGCCGAAAGCTCCAGCACCGCAACATCTTGCGCGGCCAGCTCGCCACGCACCTGCACCTCGACGCTGACCGGCAGCTCGTTGGACACCGCGCCGAGCAGGTGCCCCTGCTTGCGCACGATCTCCAGCCACGGCGCGACCTCGTCGCCGACGGTGCCACTGGTGACGTTCACCGCGCCCGGCACGAATTCACCGGCCAGGGCCAGCAGCACGGACTTGGCGACATCGGTGCCTGCGCGGTCCTGCGCCTCGGCGGTGGACGCGCCCAGGTGCGGGGTCACCACGACCTGCGGCAGGTCGAACAGCGGGCTGTCGGTGCACGGCTCGGTGTCGAATACGTCCAGACCGGCGGCACGCACGTGACCGGACTTGATGGCGTCGGCGAGCGCCTGCTCATCGACCAGCCCACCGCGGGCGGCGTTGACGATGATGACGCCCGGCTTGGTCTTGGCGATGGCTTCCTTGCCGATGATGCCCTTGGTCTCGGGGGTCTTCGGCAGGTGCACCGAGATCAGGTCGGCGCGCTCGAGCAGCTCGTCCAGGGGCAGCAGTTCGATGCCGAGCTGGGCAGCGCGAGCCGGGGAGACGTAGGGGTCGTAGGCGATCACCTTGGTCTCGAAGGCGGCGAGACGCGCGGCGAACAGCTGGCCGATCCGACCGAGGCCGACCACACCGACGGTCTTGTCGAAGATCTCGACACCGTTGAACTTGCTGCGCGCCCAGGTGCGCTCACGCAGGGTGGCGTCGGCGGCCGGGATCTGGCGGGCGGCGGCCAGCAGCAGCGTGACAGCGTGCTCGGCGGCGGTGTGGATGTTGGAGGTGGGCGCGTTGACCACCATGACGCCGCGCTCGGTGGCCGCGGGCACATCGACATTGTCGAGGCCGACGCCGGCGCGGGCGACGATCTTCAGGTTCTTCCCGGCCTCGAGCACCTCGGCGTCGACGGTGGTCGCCGAGCGTACGAGTAGGGCATCCGCCTCGGGCACCGCGGCCAGCAGCGCGGGACGGTCGGGGCCGTCGACCCAGCGGACCTCGACACCGTCACCGAGCGCGTCGACGGTCGACTGGGCGAGCTTGTCGGCGATCAGAACAACAGGACGGCCTGCTTGGCTCACTGTGGGGTACTCCTGGGAGGAAAGGGGGTCGGCAATTACCGCGCACCAGCTTAGTTGGCCGGAATCCGCCGCGGCCTACCCCCCGGTAGGCGGGTGCCTCAACATGAAGGAAGGCCCCGCACCAACGGTGCGAGGCCTTGCCTCGGGGTACGCCGTCACAACGGCGTCCGCGCGGTCGAAACCATCGACCGAGACAGCGCTATCAGCCGCCGAACGAACCCGTCCACAGGGTGTTGAAAATGCCGTGCAGAGCAGCGCTACCGGTGGAGAACAGGCCGTCCAGAGCCGCGGAACCGGTGTCGATGATAACGGGGATCATGAAATTTCCTCTTCGTCGAAAACAAATCCAGTCGAACTGGCTGACACATGGCACATCGGGGCATGCGCAAATACGGTTACGAAATTCTGGCGGATTGTGACGCACACTACATATTGCACATAATTGTGATCTGGACAACTGACCAAAACATCTCTGATCAGGTCATACGTGCATGAATGCAGGTCGGGAGCGCTTTTTCGAGCTGTAATTAGCCCCGCAAAGGAAGCTTCCTAAGAGATCTCTGAGAAAATAAGTGACGCCACTTGAGATCTATCCGAGATAAGCACGGTGGAGCGCAGGCAACTTTCGGACACAGCAGACCTCGGTACCGCAATATCGCGAGTCAGCGGTATTAGTCGGCGCGATACATCAGATACGGGCGCGCCGAGATCAGCGCGACAGCAAGCATGGCGCTACCGAAATACACCGGGAGCAGATGGACGAACGCGGTGTAGTGGATGAAGAAGTGGATGACCAGCGCGCCGGCCGAACCGGCGACTGCCGCACCGAGCAGCGTCCACCACACCCAGGCCTCGCCCTGTCGCCAACCCCACAGTCCGAGGAGCACGATCGCGACCGCCGTCGCCATCAGCGCGCCGCCGAAGCCGGCCCGATCGTGGGCGATGAACGGCAGCAGGTGCGCGTTGGCGGCTTCCAGTGTGGCGGCATCGGTGTGCATGAACTCGAGATCCGTCGGCACGAACACGAAGGTGAGTCCGACGGTCGAGATGACGACGCCGCCGATGAATACGCCCACCCCGGTCGCGATCAGCAGCAACTGGCCCACGAGCGCCCGCCGCCTGATCCACTCGGGACACTCCGGCGGCACGGTCCAATGCGGCGTGGTCGGCTTGCGCCACACCGCGAGCAGGAACATCGGGAACAGCACCGCCGCCGCAGTGACGTGCAACGGCTCGACGAAGCCGATCACCAGGAAGTAGAACAGCGTCGGAAATCCGATGAGCCCGGAGAGCAGATACGCGTTGCGAGCCCAGACGCGCCCCAGCCGTATGCCGCCCCAGGCCAGGCCGGTGTACAGCACGCCGATGGCGATCATATTGCCCGCCATGGTGATTCGATCGTGCTGCAGGAAATGCACCAGGTGGTGGTTGATTTCGTGCAGTCCGTCCACGTCCGTGCCGAGGTAGTCGCGGTCATACCAGAGCAGTACGGGCCCCAAAGTGATTGCCGCCGCCCCGATTCCGGCGACGATCATGCCGATGCCGACCAGCAGGCCCCAGCACCACGCCGGCCAGCGGCGTGGGTCCAGCGGAACGTCGCGCAGGGTCGGCGGCGGCGGTGTGGTCGATTGCGCGGCCTCGATGACGCGGTTGAACCAGCTGGGTCCGGCGGCGATCAGCACCGCGGGGGTCGCGAGCACGGTGGCGGCGGAATCGGCCAGGGCCGTCACCGCTGCGGCGATATCGGGTTCGGTCAGGTAGTGCCGATCGCCGGGTTCGCCGACGATCACCTGATCGACGTGCGGCTCCAGTTCCGCGCCCACCTCGGGGTCGTCGACCAGCGCGATGACCCGGCACCGGCGATCCAGGGCGGCGGCGCGCACTGTCGCGATATCGTCGCGGCCCACCGGCCCGATCTCGACGATTGCGGCGCCCTGCACCGGCAGCACCCGGATGGCGTCTCGCGCGACCTCGACCGGAACCCGCGCACCGAATCGATCGGCCCATTCGGCGGGCAACTCGGGATGGTCGAAAACACGCTCGATCGCCCGCCCACCACCCGGCAGCGCGATCAAACCCGACAGCAACCGCAATGCCAATAGTTGCGCGCGACGCTCCCCGACCAGAGCATTCGCCACCGGGCGCATCGGGTGATAAGTCCAGTCCGGCACGATGCTCATCGTCACACACCCTCAGTCGTCGCGGCAGTACGAAAACGGTTGGTCCGCTTGGTCCCGGCCGAATTACGATCACCGACCATGTCCCTGCGCGCGATTCCGGCTTCGATGGACCCGATGGTGGTCGGGTCGATCGATGCCGAGCTCGATCGGATCGAGCGCGCGCATCGGGTGTCCGTACCGCTGGCCATCGAAAGCGGTAGCCGGGCTTGGGGATTCCCCTCGCCCGATTCGGATTACGACTGCCGGTTCGTCTATGTCGCGCATATGGACACCTACCTGTCGCCATGGCGGACAAGGGATGTCATCGAGACGCCGCTGGTCGACCTGCTCGATGTGAACGGCTGGGATCTGGCCAAGGCGCTGCGGCTGCTGGTGAACGGCAATGCGGTGCTGATCGAATGGTTGACGTCGCCGATCGTGTACCGCGGCGACGACCGGTTCCGTACCGAATTGCGTGCGGTGGCAGCGGAAGTCGCCGATCGCAACCAAGTGGCCCGGCACTACCTGCATCTGGGCAGCAGGCAGTGGGCGCTGTTCGATCACCATCGGTCGCTGAAGAAGGTGTTCTATTCGCTGCGGCCCGCGATGGCATTGCGTTGGCTGCGTGAGCATCCCGACGCGGCGGTGGCGCCGATGCATCTGCCATCGCTGCTGGAGCAGTGCGAGTTGCCCGGCGAGCTGGTTTCCGCGATTGCCGAGCTGACCGAGCTGAAGTCGCGCACCCGTGAAATGGGTAGCGGCGCAGTGCCGGTCCCGATCGCGGAGTTCATCGCGGCCGAATTCGACCGTGCGACAGATGCTTTCCCGAAGACTCCGAATCGAGATATGGATCGGGCGCGCGCGGTGACCGCCGCCTTCTTCCGCAAGGAAGTCCTGGCCGCTGGAAATGGGCGGTAGCGCGACCGGATCAGCTCCGCATCACACCTCGGCGACCGCGGCGGCGTAGGCGCGCGCCAACCGGTCGGTGGCGGTCGGTGCGTCCGGATCGGGACGCGGAATCCCGAGGTGCGACTCGCGCAGTTCGTCCATGAACTCGGCCCAGAGCTGCGGCCCGCCCTCCTCGAGGAGTTCGGCGCGTACGCGCAGTCGTTTCGTCGTCGGGCGATGCCGGAGCCCCCATGCGCCCAATTGCGCCATAATCGGCACCAGCTGGATCGCGGGCTCGGTGAGCCGGTACTGGGCCTTCTGACCGGGACGGGTGTCCTCGCGACTGAGCAGTCCGGCCGCAACGAGGCGCTTGAGCCGGTCCGACAGGATATTGGACGCGATCCCCTCCTCCGATCCGGCCAGCAGTTCGCGGAAGTGGCGGCGATTTCCGAACATCACGTCGCGCAGGACCAGCAGCGTCCATCGATCGCCGATCACCTCGATGGTGGCGTTGATCGGGCAGCCCGAACGTCCCTCGTCGCGCATGCGGCGCTCCTTCCGTCGAAATTTCTGCTTGCATTCTACAACCAGTTGCACTTAGGCTGCCCCACAAGCGATTGCAAAATGCAAGCAGATCGGGAAAAGAGAGAATCATGGCCAAGTTGCGCGTACACAACATCGCGATATCGCTCGACGGCTACATCGCCGGACCGAATCAGGGACCCGAGAATCCGCTCGGCGAGGGCGGGCTGCGGCTGCACGATTGGGTGTGGGCCACGCGCTACGCACACCAGATGGACGGGGCGGACACCGGCGAGACCGGCGTGGACAACGATTTCATGGTCGCGGGCGATGCCGGCATCGGCGCAACCATCATGGGGCGCAACATGTTCGGACCGATCCGAGGTCCGTGGGCTGATCACGAATGGCAGGGTTGGTGGGGCGACAACCCGCCCTACCACCACGACACCTTCGTGATGACCCATCACACGCGCCCGTCGCTGCCCATGGCGGGTGGCACGACGTTCCATTTCGTGAACGAAACGCCGGAAGAGGTTGCGCGCCAAGCATTCAAGGCCGCGGATGGTCAGGATGTACGGCTCGCGGGCGGCTCATCGGCGATCCGGCAGTTCCTGCGCGCCGGTCTGGTGGACGAGATGCATCTCGCGGTGGTCCCGATTCTGCTCGGCGCGGGCGAGCGGCTCTACGACGATCTCGGCACCCTGCCGGGCTACGAGATCAGCTCGGTGGCGCAGTCCCCCGCGGTCACCCATGTCACCTTGACCAAGAGCGCATGAATATCCCCCTGAAAAGACGAGAGGCCCGCACCCCCTGCCGGGTGCGAGCCTCCTAAGTCACGCTTGATCAGATAGCGCGGACGTCCTGGGCCTGCGGGCCCTTCTGACCCTGGCCAATCTCGAACTCCACGCGCTGGCCCTCTTCGAGGGACCGGAAACCCGAGCCGGAAACGGCCGAGTAATGCACGAAGACGTCAGGGCCGCCTCCGTCTTGAGCGATAAAGCCGAAGCCCTTCTCGCTGTTGAACCACTTCACACTGCCTTGAGCCATGTTCTTTACTTCTTACTTCCTGTTGATGAGTCGAGCAGATCACTTCGATGAGCCCGATCTCTCGATCAACAATGCCATCATCGGACGAATTCGGCCACATCCAGCAGGGGTAACTGTGAGCAAGCCGACGTTGGCGCAGCGCTATAGCGGCGGACGCAACACCGGTTGCGAAGGGCTGGCTATCCTGATCAAAAAGCGGGCGCGGTGCATAGATCAGCCGGTCAGCGCACACTTTTGGCTACCCGTGCGGACACTCCCGGAATCCCAGCAACCACACTGGGCACAGACGTCGGACCGAACCTGAGAATTCGTAAAGAAAATACGAGACTTCAGGCTTGGATGTGCACTAAGTGGTCGGTTTTCAGTTATGCAGCCGTGACCAAGTGTGCCACGCGATCGTCATATAGCGGGAATTTCACGCCTGCCTACTCCGCTGATTCGGCTCTGTTCAGGTAACGCACCTGCGCCGCCTTGGCCTCGTCGTACGCCGCGCGGCCCACCAGATGCGCCGGCACACCGACCTCCCACCACGCGCCCGCATCGGTCCAGGCGGACGGCTGGGTGCGCACGACCACAACGGCCGGGCGGGACTCGCTCAATGCCGCTGCCCTGGCCCGCGCGTACGCGCCGCGAAACTCGGTCAGATCGGTCGCGGTGAACACCGCGCAGCCCAATGATCTTGCGTGACTTGCGAAGTCGACGCGGGGCGGTTGCGCGTGGTTGGTGCGGCAGTCGACGTAGAAGTTGTTGAAGGGGTCACCGCCCTGTCCCTCCTGAAGCCGGGCGATTACCGCGTAGCCGTCGTTATCGCAGACGACCGCGACGAACCGATGACCCGCGAAGGCCGCGGAGAACAGTTCGGAATTGAGCATCAGATAGGAGCCGTCGCCGAGCATGGTGGTGACCAGACCGTGCACATGCGCCATGGCCGCGCCCCAAGCGCCCGCGAGCTCATAACCCATGCAGGAGAATCCGTACTCGACGTCCATGGTGGGCACGGTGCCGGTGGCCCGCCAACCGCCGATCAGCTCGCCGGGCATACCGCCCGCGGCGGTCATGACGTAGTCGTCCGGTGCGCTCAATTCGTTGACAACGCCGACGATTTGGGCGTAACTCGGAGTGCCCGGTGTCGGCGCGCGCAACTTGTCGATGTGGGCGTCCCAAGTGGTGCGGAGTCCTTCCGCACCGTCGGACCATGCGGCATCTACCTGCCAATTGACAAGAAGCGCAGCCAATTCCGACACCGATGCGGCGGCGTCACCCACGACCGCGAGCGCGCCGTGCTTCACCGCGTCGAACCGGGCCGTGTTGATGGTGATCAACCGGACGTCGGGCGCGAAAACGGTCCAGGACGCCGTGGTGAAGTCCTGTAGTCGGGTGCCGATGGCCACCACCAGATCCGCCTGTGCGGCAAGGGCGTTGGCCGATGCGGAGCCGGTTACACCGAGCGGTCCGGCATACAGCTCGTGGTCGTACGGTACGAGGGTGCGGCCAGCGGTCGTTTCTGTTATCGGAATCCCGTGCCGCTCCGCGAATTCCAGTACCAGCCGACCCGCACCCGAATAACGCACACCGCCGCCGAGGACCAGCAATGGACGTCGGGCCGATCGCAGTGCCCGTGCCGCCTCGGCCATCACGCGGGAATCGGGGCGCGAACGCGTGATTCGGTGTACGACCGGCTCGAACAGGGCATCGGGGAAGTCGTAGCTCTCGGCTTGGACGTCCTGCGGCAGTGCCAGTGTCACCGGGCCTACATCGGCCGCATCGGTCAGTACCCGGGCCGCCTGGGGCAGGGTTGCGATGAGTTGTTCCGGTCGGGTGATGCGGTCGAAGTAGCGGCTCACGGCGCGGAAGGCATCGTTGACGGTTATGGTCGGGTCGCTGAAGTGTTCGACCTGTTGCAGCACCGGATCCGGTGCGCGGCTACTGAAGGTGTCCCCCGGAAGCAGCAGCAGCGGAAGGCGATTCGCATGGGCGACACCGGCGGCGGTCACCATATTCAGCGCGCCGGGTCCGATCGAGGACGTCGCGATTCCGACCTGGCGGCGGTGCGTTGCCTTGGCCAGGCCGATGGCCGCCAGGGCCATCCCCTGCTCGGTATGCCCGCGCCAGACCGGGATTTCATCGCGACGCTCAGATAACGCGGTACCGAGGCCGAGCACATTGCCGTGCCCGAATATCGCGAAAGCGGCCGGGAACAGCGGTACTTCGCGACCGTCGAAGGTCTCCGAGTGCTGGGCGACCAGCCAGCCGACCAGCGCCTGCGCCGTTGTCAGCTTCACGGCGTCACCACACGCTGCAATTCGTGCTGCAGCGCGTCCAATTCGGCGCCACCGGCCATTTGCCGGGTCAGCTCCGGCAGGTCGATCTCCGACTTCTCGTATGAGCCGAGCATCGCGCCGCGTTTGAGCAGCAGGAAGCGGTCGCCGACCGGATAGGCGTGGTGCGGGTTGTGGGTGATCAGAATGACCCCGAGCCCTCGATCCCGCGCCTGCACGACGTACTTCAGTACGACGCCGGCCTGTTTCACACCGAGCGCCGCGGTCGGTTCGTCGAGGATGAGCACTCTGGCCCCGTAGTGCACCGCCCTGGCGATCGCGATGCACTGGCGTTGTCCGCCCGACAGTGTGCCGACCGGCTGTTCCATATCGCGGATCTCGATCCCCATGTCCGCCAACGCCTCTCGTGCGATATCCCGGCCCTTACGTCGGTCGAGCAGTCGCAGCGGACCGTATCCGACGGTCGGTTCGGAGCCGAGTACGAAGTTGCGCCAGACGCTCATCAACGGCACCACCGCGAGATCCTGATAGACGGTCGCGATGCCGCGGTCCAAAGCCGCACGGGGCGAGGACAATCGGGTCGGCTGGCCGTCCAGCTTCAGTTCCCCGCGATCGTGCTGATGCACGCCGGCGAGAATCTTGATCAGCGTCGACTTGCCGGCACCGTTGTCGCCGAGGATGCAGGTGACCTGTCCCGCATTCACCACGGTCGAGACGTCGCGCAGTGCGACGACACCGCCGTAGCTCTTGCCGATATCGATCACTTCGATCAATGGCGGACCACCCGTCACCTGACCACCACCCCTCATCGAATCGCTACGCGATGCTGTGTTCATCGGCGTACCCTTTCGGCTCGCTTCTTGAATATGTTGTTGACCAGCACCGCGGCCAGCAGCAGCACGCCGAGGAACAGCATGAACCAGTCGCTGTCCCATCCGGCGAAGACGATGCCCTGCCGCGCCATGCCGAAGATCAGCGCACCGATCGCGGCGCCGATCGCCGAACCGAATCCGCCGGTCAGCAGGCAGCCGCCGACCACGGCCGCGATGATGTAGTGCAGTTCCAGCCCGACGCCCTGATTCGCCTGCACGCTGGAGAACCGGAGAATGCTGCATGATCCGACGACCCATCCGGCGAAGGCGGTGGTCATGAAGAGCAGGATCTTCGTCCGATCGGCCGGGACGCCGACGGCCCGCGCGCTCGGCAGCGCACCGCCCACCGCGAAGATCCAGTTGCCGAACTTGGTGCGCACCAAGACAAGTGCGGCGATCGCGGTGAGCACCACCCACCACACGACCGATGCCTGCAGGTGCGTATCGCCGATGTCCAGTGTCGAGGCGAAGACCCAACCGGCCGAGTTGTATCCGTCGGCGCTGCGAATGCCCGACACCTGAACCGTTCCGGTGACCAAGCGGGTCACGCCGAGATTGAGGCCTTGCAGCGCAAGGAAAGTGCCGAGTGTGACGATGAAACTCGGTAGCCCCGTTCGCATGACGATCCAGCCATTGAAGACACCTACCGTCAGCGCGAAGAGCAGCGAAACCAACAGCGCCAGCCAGACATTCCACCCCGCGTGCACCGCGAGCAGTGCGGTGACCAGTGCGGTGGAAGCGGTCATGACACCGGCAGACAGGTCGAATTCGCCGCCGATCATCAATAGCGCGACCGCGACCGCCATGATGCCGAGCGTGGACGAATCGTCCAGCCAGGTCGCGATGCCGAGCGGACTGAGAAAGCGGTCGGTAATGATCGAGAAGAATACGAAGACGAGTGCGGCGCCGAGCAGTGCGCCGATCTCCGGTCGCACCACCGTCCGCTGTAATAGCGACGGCCCGTCCGGCGGAGTGCTCGGAGTGACCTCGGAAGTTTTGGTGGCAATAGTCATTTCATCCACTCCCTCAGCGCATGCCCAGTGCCACGCGGGCCGCCACGGCTTCGACATTGTTCTTGTCGACGAAGGCGGGACCCGTCTGCACCGGTGCGCCACCACCGACCGAGTTCAGATTGGTCCGATACAGCTGCAGCAGGACAATCGGCAGATAGCCCTGCTCGTATTGCTGCTGGTCCACGGCGAACAGCAGCTTGCCCGCCCGAATCGCCTCGACCACATCGGTATTCAGGTCGAAGGTCGCGACCGTCGCGGAGGATTGCGATTCCTTCACCCCGTCCACCGCGCGGGCGGCGACCTGTGAATTCAGCGTCAGCACGGCGTCGATGGACCTATCCGCCTCCAATGCGCCCTTGATGCGGGATTGGGCGTCGGTGGGATTGTTGATGTCCACCTGGAGCGTGGTGCCGTTGCCGAAGGCCTTGGTCGCGCCGTCACAGCGCTGATTGGCACCGATATTGCCCGCCTCGTGGATCACGCACAGCAGCTTCTTGCGGCCGGCGTCGGCGATGCGCTTACCCGCGGCCTGTCCGGCCAAAGTTTCGCTTTGCCCCACATGGCCGATCGCACCGAACTTGGCGCTCTCGCTCTCGCCGGAGTTGATGGTCACCACCGGAATGCCCGCCGCGACCGCCTTTTCGATCGAGGTCCGCAATGCCTCCGGATTCGCCATTGATACGACGAGACCGTCCACACCCTGCGCGACAGCGTTATCGATGAGTTTGGCCTGCTGGCCGGGATCGCCCGAGGAGTTGTATTCGACGCGGACGCCGAGATCCTTACCCGCTGCCTCCGCGCCGTTCTTGACGACGTTCCAGAAGGCGTCACCGGGGCTGCCGTGGGTCACCACCGCGACGGAGCCCAATTTGCCCTGGGCGACCGGGGATTGGGTCGGTGCCGGAACATCCGCACCCGGACCGGTACACGCGGCGAGTATGGTGGCCGCGGCCAGCCACGGCAGCACGCGGCGGGATCGCCGCCACCATGCCGTGCGTATTTCGAGCGACATCGTTGTCATCACTTCCCATCTAGATTCGGGCCCAAGGGGATCGGGGTGAGCCCAGCGCGGCACCTATGCCCGCAAGGTGGATCAGACTGCTGGCGGCGTCGCGGCTCGGCTGTGCTGCCGAATCGTCGGGGCGCAATGCCGTGTCCTGTTCGATGACATACCAGCCGCGGTAGCCTGCAGCGTGCACACTGCGCACCAGGGCCTCGATGTCGATATCGCCCTCGCCGAGCGGGACGTAGATGCCGCGGCGGACGGCATCGCTGTATTCCATTGCGCCGCTGCGCACTCGGTCGGCGATCGCGTTGCGCACATCCTTGAGATGGATATGTCCGATGCGATCCGGATAGCGCTGCGCGAGGCGCACCGGATCGGTGCCGCCGATGAGCAAATGGCCGGTGTCCAGGCAGAGGTCGAGATCGGAATCGACTAGGAACCTGTCGACTTCGGCTTCGCTCTCGACGTAGGTGCCGACGTGCGGATGCAGGGTGGTGCGCAGTCCGTATTCGGCGGCGACATCCCGGATGGCGGCGGCGGTTTCGATCAGGGTCCGCCACTCTTCGTCGGAAAGCGCTGGGCGCGTGTCATATCCGGCCAGGCCGGTCGCGGCCGCGAGGACGATCACCTCCGCGCCCGTCGCGGCGAACAGCGCGGCGTTCTCGCGGGCGGTCTCGATTGCCCGCGCCGGGTCGCGGTGCAGCGGGAGGGCCAGGAAGCCACCGACCGAGGTGATGTCGAATTCATCGAGCAGCGAGCGCAATTCGGCTGGATTCCGCGGTAGGTAGCCGGGTGGGCCCAGTTCCGTCGCGGAGATGCCGAGGGCGGCCATCTCGGTGAGGACGGTCCGCGCATCGAGCACGTGACCCCAGCCCGGGACTTCGCAGACTCCCCAGGAGATCGGCGCGGCCGCGATGCGCAGCGGATAGCGAGGTTGGGTCATCCGGGCTCTCCGACCTTCGGTGTCGATCGACGTTTGGCGCTATTGGAGCGCTCCAACTATGTAACGTAGGTCATACTGTGTCAAGTACTGCATCGGTCGCTGTTTTATCGCTGCTACCTGCGAAAATTGGCGCTTCCAGCGGAAATACCCGGCGCTCTTGGTGGGGAGAATGTCGGATTAGAGCGCTCTATTGATTAGGTCTGGCCGACCTTGTAACGTCCGACACTGCAGGAGCACGGCGGATGCGGAACGGAGGCGATATGGCGCGACCGACCATGGAGGACGTCGCCGCCCGCGCCGGGGTGTCCCGCGCGCTGGTCTCCCTCGTCATGCGCAACTCCCCCAAGGTCAGCGAACATCGTCGCCGCGCGGTGCTCGCGGCCGCGAAGGATCTCGGCTATCAGCCGCACATCATGGCTCGGTCGCTGGCCAGCCGGACCTCCAACATCATCGGCGTCATGGTCTCCGACCTGCGCAATGCGTTCTTCGCCGATGTGGTGGAGGGTATGGACGCGGCCGCGCAGGACGCGGGCGTGGAGCTGATCCTCAATACCGGACGCCGCAGTGCCGCCCGTGAGCGCACCGCGCTGGAGAGCCTGCTGTCCTTCCACCCCGGCGGCATCATCCTGCTCTCACCCGTACTGCCGGTGGCAGCCATCCGCGACGCCGCCGAGAAGTGCCCGATCGTGCTCATTTCGCGCAGCTCGACCATTGCCGACGTCGATACCGTCAATGACGATGGCGAGGTCGGCGCCGCACTCGCCGTGGATCATCTGGTCTCGCTCGGCCACCGCCGGATCGTGCATCTCGACGGCGGCGGGGCCTTCACCTCGGCCTCGCGCCGTCGCGGTTACCGTGCTGCAATGGCGCGCAATGGGTTGGAGCCCATGATCATTGCCAGCGAGCACACGGACTCCGGGGGCATCGCCGCGGTCCAGAAGTTGCTGAACCTGTTCTCCCGCGACAACTTTCCCACCGCACTGGTGTGCGGCAACGACTTCAACGCCGTCGGTGCGATGTCGGCACTGGAAGAGGCCGAACTCTCGGTGCCGCGGGATGTTTCGGTCGTCGGCTACGACAACACCTCACTGGCCGCGCTGCGACATATTTCCTTGACCACCATCGATCAACCGCGCGTTCAGATGGGCCGCTTGGCAATCGAAGCGCTCATCGAACGGCTGCGCGACGGTCGCACCGAACCGGTGCGCCGCCGTCTGGAACCCGCCCTGGTTGTGCGCGCGACGACCGCGGCACCACGCGACTGAAGCATTACCCCACCGCTTTTTCACCAGAAGGAGAGCCGGATGACATCTGCACTCACCGTGGGCCTGGCCGGCGTCGGCCGCATCGGCACCTTCCATGCCGAAACGCTGAAGCACCTCCCCGGTGTCGACACCGTCATCGTCGCGGACGCCGACGCCCAACGCGCCCACGCCGCCGCGGGAAAGCTCGGCGTTCAAGCCATCACCGATATCGATGCCCTACTCGCCGCACCCCTTGACGGCCTGGTGATCGCGACCGCCACCGACTCCCACCCCGAACTCATCACCCGCGCCGTCGACGCGGGCATCCCCGTCTTCTGCGAAAAGCCGGTAGCCGCCGACATCCAAGGCACCCTCTCCGTCGTCAACCACATCCAAAACTCCACCGTCCCAGTCCAAATCGGCTTCCAACGCCGCTTCGACGCCGGCTACCGCGCCGCCCGGGATGCCATCGCCTCCGGCAACCTCGGCTGGCTACACACCCTCCGCGCCACCACCCTCGACCCCACACCCCCACCCGCCGAATACATCCCCCGCTCCGGAGGTTTGTTCCGGGACTGCGGAGTCCACGATTTCGACATCATCCGCTGGGTGACCGGGCGCGAGGTAGTGGAGGTCTACGCAACCGGAGCCAACCGCGGCGAACAATTCTTCGCCGACGCGGGCGATGTGGACACCGCAGCGGTGCTGCTGCGCCTGGACGACGGCGCACTGGCCACAGTCTCCCTCGGCCGCTACAACGGCGCAGGCTACGACGTTCGTCTGGAAGCCCTCGGCTCCCGCGGCAACGCCATCGTCGGACTCGACGACCGGTCACCGTTGACTTCCGTCGAACCCGACTATGCCCCTTCGCCATACCCCGCCTACCCCGGCTTCATGGAACGCTTCCGTCGGGCCTACACCGACGAACTCGCGGCATTCCTCTCCGTGCTAACCGGCGAACTCACCAACCCCTGCACCCCCGCCGACGCACTCGAAGCGTTCTATATCGCCGAAGCATGCGAACTCTCACGCCACGAACACCGCCCAGTCGCCCTCACCGAAGTCCGCCACTGACCAACCCGCCTCGGGACCACCAGCTCCCAGCCAACTGGACCGATGATCACGGGGAATCCATGGCGGCATCGCCCGAGTAGGACCGCCACCAGTTCCCCATGATCTTGATCCGGCGAGGCGCTCGGGCGGTGAGCTCCTGCGGCGATACTGTCCTCGGGGCCGGTCGCGTATGGTTCGGTGCTTCTGCGACGGTGGACGTCGCGGGCTCAGGGCTCAGGGCTCAGGGCTCAGGGCTCAGGGCTCAGGGCCGAGATAACCGCATGCTCGTGCCAAGCGGCCACCGCTACTCATCCGATGACGAGTCCCCCGCAGCAGAAGAAGCAGCTCAGCTATGCCGAAGACCGCCGAAACACCTACGGCGAGAACGACAAGGCCTCCCGCAAGAACCTCCCACACGCGCGCCCGAGCCCACCGCGCCAACCGTCACTTCGACGCCCGAACTCTATTGAAGTCAACCGGACAGATAGGTCCCGCCCGCGCTGAGACAACAGGTCAGGATCCATCGCCGCCGCGCGTGCCGCAAATGGCCGGACACGCCACTCGGTGAGTACGTGAAATGGAAACTGGCCAAACTCATTACACAAGCCGAACGGTAGTCGCCTCCCGCGTCGATCCGGCATGCTGCACCGCGACCACCTGATTCGAATCCTCGTACAGGATCTCCCCTGGCGCATCGGAATCCAACCGCACCCACCCCACTCCATGCGCGTCAAGGATCGCGAGATACCCCTCCACCCGCCCGATCATCCCCACAGCCGCCGCCTTGAACCACGACGCCGCTCCTGGATGAACAGCACGGTCGTAAACCCCAGGGTCCACCTCACTCGGATCAACAAGGTTCGCGTTGTACCAATCATTGTTGACCCGCCGAAACCGCTCCTGCTCCCCCGTCAACACCCCCGTCCACGCCAACCCATTGACCAGCCCGAACACCCCCGGATACCGCCCATGCCGGTTCGCTTCCGCAGCTTCGAACCGCACAAACCAACGCCCGCTCACGAACCTGTTGTACCGCAAAAGATGTCAGACCCTCCTGCAACACTTCTTGTAGTCAGCGCGACCACCCACTGACCTCTAGAAGCCGGGGGATCTCATGCCATTCACCGCACTCACCACCATCTCGGTCCTCTGCATCACGGCCGCAGTCACCGCCCTGACCGCATCCGTAGTCACCGACTCCCGCGCCACCAAAGCCACCCAAGCCGCCAAGTCCTGCTTCATCGGCGACAACCTCCCCACCGACGCCTACTTCACCACCCGCTCCCACTCCACCCGCCTCTCCCAAATCTCCACCCGCCTAATGACTTCCGGCCTCCTTCTTCTTCTACTAGGAGTAGCCACTCTCGCCCTGGCGGCCTGGCAGCACAAACACGCCAGCAACTAGCGCGAGCTCTCGGCATCACGCCCTGCCGCCGCGCACCCCGCGAGAGTGGTCCGACATCAGGAGCCGTTTGGTCCAGACCACGTTCGAGAAGTTTGGTTCCAGCCGAGCCGCTCGAAACGACGTCGACGCCAGCGGATTGTCACGGCGATGATGTCGCCCGTACGGGTCACATATCAGCAGCAATCACAGCTTCCGGCTGGGACGGATCCGGCTGCTTCGGCGCCGCCGGTACCCAACCCCGCAGCGGCTGAATCACCGCCCCGTAGAACGTGTCGGTCGCCGAGGTGACGCTGGCGATGAAGCTCGCCGCCGTGCCGGATCGCCGGTTGCCCATCGGGAAGGTCTGCTCGAGTGAGAAGGACACGATAGTGCCGACCCGACCGCCCGTAAGCACCTTGGCATCCGCGCGCACCTTTTCGAGGTACTCACACGCTTCATTGCCTCGCGCCGAGAACACCGCTTCGACCTGAACATCGCCTGGTGCGTCCACGAGTTGCTTGAGCAACCACGACACCCGACGACCAGATGTCCCTTCGTTCGGCGCGTCGAGGGTCGTACGGCAGCGAACTTTGTTGGTTCGAATGTCCGCGACCACGACCAGATCCCCTGCGGTGTCAGGAATCCGCAGCACAGCCTCGAAGGTTCCGTCGGCAGCCAGCCGCTCTGTAACGGCTGCGCTTCGGGCGACCCGATCGGTGAGGTGTCGCCGGGACAGGACGTGCTTGACTGTCACACCGAGTTCAGAGGTCAGCCGCAGCGCCAGATGACGCGACAGGGACACCCACGTATCGGCGACCGTCAACGCCTTCTGGTCACTCGCACGCAATGTTCCCGCCGTGACCGCGTCGCGAACAGCAACCCAGTGGCGCCCCATGTCGACGAACTCGACGGCACCCGACCGAGGATGATCAAGGTACCGCAGGAACTCGCTCAAGATCCACACCTGCAAGTCGTCCTCGATACCGCCGTGCGAGAGCGACATTCGCGCCTCGTGCGCCACTTCCGCCCACGACAAATGACGCAGGGCGACCTTCGTCAGTTTGCGGCGGTCGACCTCGACGGGAAGTTCACCCGCGCTGGCCGGTACATCGTTCGACAGGCTGACCACCGCGTCGTACTTCTTCCGACGCGCCACGTCGAGGTAGCTCTCGAGTTGATCGCGTCTGAGCTTGCCGTTACCGGTCTTGACCTCGAGCAGACCAGTCCATATCCGACTTCCCCGAACCACTTTCAGCACCGCGTCCGGGATGACTTTCGATTCGCCCCGCTCGTATTGCACTTCGACGTATCCCTCGAAAGCGCCTACCGGGGCACCTATCCTCGCGCACAGCGCCCGAGCGAATGGACGCACGACCTGCATCGTGGCGATCAGCGCCGAGGTAGCGCGCTTCTCCTGCTCCTCGCCCGCACCGACTCCGAACACTGAGAACAATCGAGCCGGCTGCCAGTTGTCGCCCTCAGCGAGCTTGAACTCTATCGGCTTGGCCTTCTTCGCCACCCGTTTGGCGGTCCGCACACCGCGAGTCCGCACAGTGGTATTCGTCTCGTTGTGTGGTGCGCGCTCATGGATCGGCGCAGCGACATCGACGGAACCGATATCCTGCGCGACAACCGGCTCCGGCTCGCTCGCCGGTACCGCACCCAGCGGCGTAACGGACGGATCGGAATCCTCATCTTCGTCGATATCGACTCCGAAATCCGTTGCCAGGCCTGCTAATCCAGAATCCCAGCCTTGCCCTACCGCCCGCACCTTCCACTCGCTGCCCCGGCGGTACACCTCGCCGAACACGAACGCCGACTCCGAAGTTGCATCAGCGGTGACGTACTCAGCCAGGATTTTGCCCGCTGCATCAACGACCCGGAGCGCGAGTTTGCCGAGGTCCCCGAATGTTCCACTACCGACGCTACCGGCAAGCGCCACTGTGTGAACATTGTCCGGAACGGCAGATAAATCGATCGCGATCCTGGCCTGTGCGCCCTCCTCGGTCGCGCTCGTACCCAGGAATCGCACCGAACCGTCCGACGATTCCGGCTGGTTGTAGAAGACGAAATCACTGTCGGAGCCGACCTTTCCGCCGACGCCTAGCAGTAGCGCGGACGCATCGACTTCAATCTCCGACTCCACCCACCCGATCACGACATCGACCCGGATGACATCCTCCGGCAACGGCATATTCTGGCCCTTGATCAGGATCGGAGACGTCACAGCGTTCACCCTTCGACATTCGGTACGCACAGTCACAGATAGGAGCCGGGGTCAGCCGTTAACGATGCTGTCCCCCATTGCAATCGGCGCCGCAGATCCGCGGCGATGCTGTGCTTTTCGGCCGGCCCGAACCCCCTGTTACATGCCGCCAGCGGACGCGGTGGCGACATGTCGATCAGCAGCGTGTGGGTGTGCGCCGCCCGCAAAATGAAACGGTTCCGGCGCGCGTACACAGACGTGTTGGCAGCGTTCCTGTCAGCCGTTTCGTGGGATCTCAAAACCCATGCACCGCAATGGATGCCGTCGAAGCGTTCTACATTACCGAGGCGTGTGAGTTGTCATCCACCGAACGCCGCCCGGTCTCAATGGCCGAAGTCCGGCGCTGATCCCTCCGTTGCGTCGGGCCGCGCCCGACGCTCGTTGCCGCTGGACCGTCGACCTTGTCGTCTCGTAATCGCGCCTCGCCACGCACTACCCCCCTTCCGCCCAGCATCACCGCACTGCAGGCCGCGCAAAGCTCCTGACAATCCGAGTTACGCCACCAGTAGACCCCGAGCGCGCTCGTTGAAGTCCGCGACCAAGGGGTGCGGCCCGAATAACCTCATGCGCTGTTGAACGTCGCGGACCGCTTCCACCGAGCGAGACGACTTCACCTTGCTGGAGAGATCAACCGCCCGCACACCTGCCGCGTCGGCGGCATCAAGGTCGCGCTTCTGAATGTGCGTGACCGCCAACGCGGCATGAGACAACGCACCTCGCCGCGCACGATTATGCTTGCGGGCGTAGGCGATCGATTGCACTATCTGACGATAGGAGCTCTTCCAGATCGCCAGTCATCAATCCGTTTGCGAATGCTCGACACCATAGGGAGCGCGTCGATTTCACCTGTATCGAACCAGGCCACTTCCGTAGATTCATCGGACACGCGGATAGTTCCGTTGAGTGGCCTGCCCAGGAGACATATCGAAAACTCTTGTCGCACTTCACCATTATCGTAGGCAAATACATGGTCGGGATTCGTGTAGGTACCGACGATCCCAGTGATTTCGATATCGATTCCGGTTTCTTCCTTGGTCTCCCGGACACCGCACTCGGCGAGCGATTCGCCGAGTTCCATCTTTCCCCCCGGCAATGCCCACATCTCGTTGTCCACCCGGCGCTGCAGCAGGATCTGCCCGGTCTCGTTGACTACGACCACAGAAGCAGCGGGAACCAGGCTGTTCGCTTTGGGCGCATTCGGATCGTTCTCGTAATCACGTCGTACCATGCTCGATCGCCTCCCAAATACTGCGGCCTCGGGACCATAACTCTTCGACGTGATCGGAGAATCGGTCGAACATGCCGTCGTCTTGCTCACGTCTGAGATGGAACATCGGCGAGTCATGGCCGACTCGTCTCGCGAGAATCGGTGTCACGATCATGTCGTTGTCGAACCGAAAGACCGACAGGTTGACATGCCCGTTCGTGAATCGGCCCGCGATGCCATCCACTTCCCGCAGCTTGTGCAGTTCGCCGGTAGTCACCGCGATACGCGTCGACAATGTAAGTGGGACATTCTCTTCGCGCTCGCGGGCTCGGGTTACGTCATCATCCGGGTCGCCGATCAGGAAGCGAATACGGCACCCGTTCGCGGCTTTGCGGCGAAGGATATCGGCCAGATTGGCTTGTTCCAGCCACAAGAAGTAATTCGTGTAGCCCGCAAACGTCAGCTCACGGCTGGCTTTGGTGATCAACGATCGCCACAGCGAGGCCGGTGCGGCGGATCGGTAGGGAAAGACTTGAACGACTTCACGATCCGGCCCGGTCTTCAGGGTTAGGCGCACAGCCGAAGGCCACAAGACTGCCTCCTCAGCTTCGAGAACTTCGCATACCACCCAACGGTGACGGGCGTGCGGTACGCGCGTGGGGTTAGCCAACCACCGATTAACCGTTTTGGCGTCGACTTCACATCTTTCGGCGAGCTGTCGTTCGGTGATCTTGGCCCTCGCCATGGCCTGTCGCAAAGCATGATTCACGGTACGCCGACCTCCACCCTCGGGACAGCGGGAACTTTATCGTGAAGCGTCCCAAACGTCCTCGAAACGCAGTAGGAACGGCCCCGCAACTGATCGACGCTGAAGTCGTGCCCGAGAGTGGCGCCGACCGCAGTCCCAGGCAGTGAGCCAAGGCTGTTGTCGTCCGTCTTTGAACAACACGACAACAGAATCCATCAGGGGAGGTTCGATGAGTAGAGAACTGCCGCAACGTATTCGGGGTCGGTACCGCATACCGTCGCGGGTAATCGCTCCACCTCCAGTCGAATTCGTGTCGCGCATTGCCGCCGCCGTTGAACAGTGGGCAACCCAGCCAGCTCAGGGCCCAAGTACCGGCGGTTCTGGCACCGGACACCGTGAACGTGGGGCCTGATCATGCAGGCAACCGCGCTGCGGACCACGCGAACCCGAGACGGAAACAAGGTTGCGGTGTGGCAGCTGATCGGGTGCACTACCCGCATCCTGCGTGTGCAGCTGATTCCCGAATCGTTCACTGCACATCGCCTGCCGTCCAAGATACCGCTCCCAGCCGCGCAACCAGGAACGATCATGTTCGACGGCTACCCCGATCTGACCGACGCGCGGCAATTGCTTCCCAAGCACAGCGATCTGTGGGACGCCCTACAGCACGACTACTGGGCGGCACTGCTGAATCCCGGCGATATCAACCGTAGAACGCCGGGAACGTAGGTCCGATGTCTGAGTTCCCGTGTCCACCGAACGCAATCGCGCCCTCCGTAGAGGCGCTGCTTGCCGTGTTCCACGAGGACACCTTCGAGAAGCTGCAGCATGCCCCCTCGGACAGCCGGCCGGTGCTCCATCGGGCGGACGGTTCGTGGTGTGAGGTCGGCGAGGATGGCTGGCCGATTTCCAGCGGCGACACGGACAAAGACAAATAATCGCCATCCTGCCCCAGAACTGTTGCGGGCAGACTTCGTACACCTCGACATCGACGCCCTATACCGATCTGAAGGATAGATCCTGTGATTGCTGCCGCTTTGATGAACTGGTTGACCCGGCGCCGCATGATGCCCCATGTCGAAGTGGTCATTGTCCGAAATCCCGACGGGCCAACTGAAGCGCAGGTTTTCGTCCGGGGAGTCGAGCACGAAGCAACCATATTCAATATCGATGCAGGTGCTGGATGGGATTGGAGCGAATGGAAGAGCATCCGAGACTCAAACCTCTCGGCTGCGTCTCCGATAACTCGAGCGATCTTGCTGACCGCCTATGCAAACCCTCCCGGTGGCCATTACGTCGAGCGCGACAACGATGTCGGCTGGCTTGACGACCTCCCTCCAAACTCCGTGCAATAGACACGTTCCGGTAGATGAACGCCAACCCGTCCTGCAGTGAAACCAGACAAGGATGAAAGGAAGTTACTCGGATCTAAATGGATCCAGCAGCAATCCGGCTCCGGATTGTGGCACGCAGGGCGAGCGGGATTCTTCGCAACTACTTATGGAGGATCGTGCGCGCCAACGTGTCGATGGTCTTCAACAGAGCATTCGGAGGAAGGGAGAGATCGAGCGCATGGCAGTGGATGGTGATGTTGCAAGTCTTGATGGCGTGGGTAATTGCGGGCTCGTTGCCTTTGGCGTAGATCAAATGGCCCTCTTTCAAACCGAGAACGGAGCAGTATGCCAGCATCTGGTAAAGGTCGGCCTCGGGGAATCCCTTCGGCTTCTCGGCCTTGTACTTCGCGTCCACGACCGCCAGCGGGTCTCCATGAGCGTCGCACCAGACAAGGTCCGGGATGAACTTGATCCTCGACGCCGCGTCCATGTAATGGTCTTTCTGGGTCTTCGGATGCCCTCCGAACTGGCGCATCGCCATGCTCATCGCGCCAGTGACGAAGTCCTCGTATATCTTCCACATATCGAATACGAAGCCCGAGACAGCAAGAGGTCCATGCTGCTGGCCGAAGGAACTGTTGTCGAGGATCACTTCGGACAGCCGGAGAACATCGTGGTAGCGCAGGTTGAGTCGGTTCAATCCGTACGCCGGCCTTCGTTCACGAGGTGAAACGATCGTTACCTCGTCCAGGATCGTCCGTATGCGACTGAGTTGCTGGCGCGCGCCGATTCCGATATCCGGCATGCTGAGCAGGCGTAACGCGGCAAGCAGGACTAGTCGATTCTCCTGGATATCTGCCGTGAAGTCGTCGTACTCAACGGCGATCGGGACCGGCAATCCATAATTCCTAGTGATTTGCTCTTGGAATCGAACCCGCCCACGTATCACCGACAGCGAGTCTGCAGTAGAGCGGTAGCCGCGCAACAACCCACGCCCGAATGCGTCGGATGCCAAGCGGACAAACGATTCCGCGACCGCCGGAAAGAGTCCGTCAGCCTTCGCGAGTCGAACGAACTCGTCTCGCCAGATCGCAGGGTTCGAACTGTATCCGATGAAGAACAGAATTCGATTCAGCTCGGCGATCTTCGGACGGACGTTGATCTGCACCGCGCCCAGTCGGACCGAACCAACCTTTTGTCCAGGTTTAATTCTGTACTTGCCTTGCGAGATAGGAGTTATCCCAGCGATTTTGACGCGACGGAGGGCTTCACACTGGTCTTCCGAAAGATCAATCGTTCCCGGCCGACCATGCTCGACAAGGTCGACTGTGAGTGTCACGGTTGGGTGTCCGGTTCAGCATCAGTGGAAGCCACACGCTCTGCGATCTTGGCCAAGGCATATGCGTCGTGCACGTCGACACCGGTGTCGTTGAAGTGATACTCCTCCATGAGCGGTAGTACCGTGGTGCGCCACGCAACGTCCATCCCGATCTTGGAAGTGGCGCCTGGGCGCATGAAGTACGAAGGGCCGATCTTGAAGTCTTCGTCGGCAATGGATTCGTTCAGCTCGTCCACGATGTCGGCGATGACTTGGTTCTCCCCATGGTCCTTTAGCCAGTTCCGCAGTACACTCCTCGTCGGTTCCTTCGACGGATGCAGATGCACAAAGGCGAAACGACGCCGCATCGCCGAATCAACCAGTGCGACAGAGCGATCGGCTCGGTTCATCGTTCCGATAATCAGCACGTTCTTCGGCAGGCTGAACATTTCTACTTTGTCGGAGTAGAGCAGGTTTATACTCTCATCCCGATATTCCAGCAGATAGTAGAGCTCGCCGAATATCTTCGATAGATTGCCTCGGTTAACCTCGTCGATGATGAGGACGTACAGATTCCCTGAGTCTTTCCGTGCAGTAAAGGCCAATTGACGTAGCGGACCTCGGTGGATGTCGTAAGCGATCTGACCGTTCTCCGTCTCAACCGGACGGAACCCTTCGAAGAAGTCTTCGTACGAATACGAAGGGTGGAACTGCACCATCTTGACATGCTCTGCACCGGCCAGGTGCTTCGCGATAGCCTTTGCGAGATAAGTCTTTCCGGTGCCCGGCGGACCATAGAAGATCAGTTGCGGTCGGTCCCGGAGCAGGTCGATGCACTCCTGCAGCCACTCTTTCGGCATGTACAACTGCGCGGCGAGGTCATCGGTGGCATCGGGGAACTCAGGCTCGATGTGGGCCTCGGCCTCGGTCGCAGGCTGATCCTCCGCGATGGCCGCATGCCTAGGCCGCCAAGCGAACCCGAATGCCGCACTCAATATGGAGATCAGCTCTGCCGCATTCTGGCGGTTGAGCTGAATCGACTGACTGCTCTTGGGTGGAGACTCGCGCTGTTCGGATCCGAACGTCGACAGGTGGACCAGGGTCGCACCGTCGCCATCCTCGATCACCTTGTACTGACAGCTGACGGCGTCCTCGAGCTTGTGCGCCCGAACGTTCTGGGTACTGGGAATAATTTCGCGAATACGGGCCATCTGTCAGCTCTCCCCTAACCATTTTGCCGAACCCGATCATTGCCGCGATCGGAGCACGATGTGCGTGCACCAATCGCTGACTCTCCCGCTCACACGATGCGCGCGCCGCATGCACCAGGTGATTCGGGTAGCACCCAAGTCAGAATAGCGTTCGACTCACACGAAATTCCCGGGGAGACGCAGGAAGCGATTCGCACTGTCGGGAACTGTCAGATAGTCGTCTGACAGTCCCCACTGTCGGCCATGGGCAAGAGGGCTCCGGCAATTCGGTCGGCACGAAGACGATGGATTCGGACTAGTTGGCCGAGTAGTTGGGGGCGGCGCCGAAGATCATGGCAGGTCACTGGGGGTGGAGGCGGACTATGGCGGTGCCGCGGGTTAGGGCGGTGCGGAGGGAGGGGAGGTTTACGGTGCCGTCGGGGTTCAGGTGGATTTTGGCGAAGCGGCCGTGGGCTGGGTTTTGGGTGAGGATTTCGCGGTAGAGGGGGGTGGCGCGGGGTTCGTCGGTGATGACTTCGTGGGTGGCTTGGATGGTGTTGCCGCGGAGGTGGATTCGGACGGGGGTGCCTGGGATGAGGTTGTGGCGCCAGTTGGCGGCGGTGCCGATCAGGATGTGGCCTTCGTGTTCGGCGTAGCCGACGGGGTTGGCGTACTCTCGGCCGGTTTTGCGGCCGGAGACGGTGATGATGAGGAGCTTTTTGCTGAGCAGGGGGTGTAGTGGGGAGCGGAGGATGAAGCGGACGATGGCGTCGCCGGTGCGTTGGATGCGGGATTGGACGGTGGGGGCTTTTGTGCTGGTCATGGGGATGGCTCCGCTGATCGGATAATTACTGAGTTTATACTCAGAAAATACGTCCGGATCGGGCATACTGCAAGGGTTGATCGGTGCGGAGAGGAGGTTGGGGTGGCGGCAGCTGTGGATGGTGCGCGGTCGGCGCGCGGGCAGCGGGGACGGCCGTCGACGGGGGTGCGGGAGTCGGTTGTGGTTGCGGCGCAGGAGATTTTGGTGGAGGCGGGGGTGGCACGGTTGTCCACGAAGGAGGTTGCGAAGCGGGCGGGGGTGGCCGAGTCGAGCATCTTCTATCACTTCGGGGATCGAATGGGGTTGTTGCAGGCGGTGATTCAGCGGCGTTTGCGGCCGGTGAAAGATGTGCTCGGGGAGGTTGCGGAGCAGGAGGAGCTACGGACGGGGCTGGTGGCACTTCTCGAGGCATTGGAGGAGTTCTTTTTGGATGCCATTCCGGTGATGGCCGCGGTGCAGTCGGATGTGGAGTTGCGCGCGAAGTTTGCCGAGCGCACTAGGGAATTGGATATCGGACCGCATCGTGCGGTCGACGCTGTCGTCGCGCACCTGTCGATGCAGCACGCTGACCCGCGGATTCCCGACACAGTGGATCTGCGAGCCGCCGCATTGCTCCTGGTCGGTGCGGCGCACCAACGAGCGCTGCAGCGTCATCTGAGCCCGTCCGACGTGGTCGCGGCGCTGCCCACGACAGAATCCATTGTCGATACGGTTATGCCGATCCTCGGCTGAGACCGACGCGCAACCGGGTTTCCGCACACACGCCGTGTCGGCACGGAGCCCGTGCGGTCAGGCGGGAAGGAGGCGCGCGATTACCTCGGCCAACTGCTTGACGTTGCGGCATTCGTGCATCGTGATGTGCTCGGCGTACACATGAGCGGCGGAGTCGCCGGTGGACCAGGAGCGAGCCGGTTCGGGGTTGAGCCAGTAGGCGTGTTTGGCGCGGTCGGTCATTGCTTGCAAGGCAGGGAGATTCGGGTCGGTGCGGTTGGTGCGGGCGTCGCCGAGGATCAACAGCGAGGTGCGGGGGCCCAGGGCGTCCAGGTAGTTGTCGACGAAGCCTTGGAAGGCCTCGCCGTAGTTGCTGCTGCCGAAGCGGGCGACGTTGGAGTTGCGGATTATTCGGGCGGCGGCGCCGGGGGCGGGAGGTTCACCCGGGGTGAAGAAGCCGGTGATCTCGTCGCAGGTGTCGATGAAGCCGAAGCTGCGGACCCTGCTGAATTGGTCTTGTAATGCCTGGACGAGTTGCAGGGTGAATTCGGCGAAACCCGTTACGGAGCCGGATAAGTCGGCGAGTACGACTAGGTCGGGGCGGCCGTGTTTGCGGGCGCGTAGGACCGGGTCGATCGGCACGCCGCCGGTGGCCATGGAGCGGCGCAGGGTTCGGCGCATATCGATCTGGCCGCGGACCGCTTTGCGGCGGCGGGCGGCGAGGCGGGTGGCTAGTTTGCGGGCCAAAGGGTTTACCAGGCGGCGCATTTCGGCGAGGTCCTGGGTGCGGGCGCCGAGGAAGTCGACCTGGTCGGTACTGGATTCGACGCCACGGCGGGCGATGTATTCGGTGCCGCGGAGTTGGGCGGAGCGCAGGCGCGCCTCGGACTGGACGGCGGTGCGGAATTCGCGGAGGCGGCGGTCGGCTTCGATGGTGCGGACGGCGGTGTCGAGATCGGCGCCCATGCGCTCGACGATGCGATCGATAAGTTCTTCTGGCCGTAGGGATTTCATGGTCAGATAGGAGGACCAGCCCGCACCCGATGCGGTGGTGACCGGGCGCGAGGACTCTCCGGTGCCGACTCCCCCGTAGCCGCCCAGCGCGGTGAGGGCCTGCCGGGCGAGTTCGGTGACGGCGGTGCGGTCGTCCCGGGCGAGTGCGTCCACCAGGCGGTCGCGCAGATCGTCGACGGATTCGGAAGCCGACGGGGTTGCCGGTTGCTCGGCGGTGAGGAAGTAGAGATCGAAGAGCTGGTCGAACACGGCGCGCTGGCCGTTGCGGCGCAGTAGGCAGGCGGCCATGCCGGAGCGCAGGCGGTTGCGGTCGGATAGGCCGAGCGCGAGCATTGCCTCGGCGGCGTCGATGGTTTCGCTCGGGCCGGCCGAGATTCCGTGGTCGCGCAACAATCCGACGAACTCGACAAGGCGATCGGTCATTGTGTCCGAGGGTGGCTCGGAGCCGTACCGTCCGAGTGATGTCACCGCTCGTCCCCCTCCCCCGACAGCCACGATCCTTCGAGGGCGCCCGCAACAGATCCCGAGAAGGAATGTGTCAGTTGACATACCGCTGAACCGGATGCCCGCACTTCCCGGGGCTTATTCGGTGCACCCGCCAGCCCCCGATCGTCGGCCCCACATCGAACCGCCTCGACCACCAGCCGAACCCGGGTTCGGCACCCGTCGAAGCCGCTCACAACAGATCCCGAGTAGCGGTGCGGCGATCGGTGGGCGGCGTAAACTCCTCGGTGCCTCCGATATCCGTCTGCATGGCGCGGGTGTGCGGGCCGGATCGGGACAGGGGCGATCATGATGGGCTGCGTTCGTCGGAGTCGGCCGCGGGGAGTTCGAGGCGATCGATGGCTATGCGATGGTCGGATTGGTTTTTGAGGAGTACGCCGAGGGTGGATCGGACGACGGTGCCCGTGAGGTTTCGGGCGCCAAGGGCTACGAGAGTCCTTGCCCAGTCGACGGTTTCGGCGATCGAGGGAGGTTTGCGGAGGGAGAGTTCGCGGAGGGCGGCGACGGTTCGTACTACCGGCTCACCCAGGGTTTCGTCGAGCTCGGGGACCTTCATGCGGACGATCGCGCGCTCCAACTCCGCTGTCGGATAGTCGATGTGAAGGTAGAGGCAGCGGCGCTTCAGCGCTTCGGAGAGGTCGCGGTTGGCGTTCGAGGTGACGATGACGAACGGCTTGCGGACGGCGGTCACGGTGCCGAGTTCGGGGATGCTGACCTGGTAGTCGCCGAGGACCTCTAGGAGCAGTCCTTCGAGTTCGATATCGGCCTTGTCGAGTTCGTCGATGAGCAGCACGGTCGGATGCGGATTCCGGATAGCGGCCAGGAGCGGGCGTTGCAGTAGGAATTCTTCGGTGAAGACGTGGTCGCGGGTGCTGTCCCAGCTCTCGTTGTCTGTGGCGGTGATGCGCAGCAGTTGCTTGGCGTGATTCCACTCGTAGAGCGCGCGGGCCTCGTCGATGCCCTCGTAGCACTGCAGGCGCACGAGGTCGGAAGTGGTGGCGGTGGCGATCGCCTTGGCCAGTTCGGTCTTGCCGACCCCCGCAGGCCCCTCGATCAGCAGGGGCTTGCCCAGGTGACCGGCGAGGAACACCGCAGTGGCGATATCGGTGGAAGGCAGGTATCCGGCGTCGGTGAGCCGCCGCGTCACCTCGTCGACCGAGCCAAAGAACTTACTCATCGGTAACAGTCTAGAACCAGCGGATTTCCGCTCCATCCCTGAGGCCGACACCCACCGCCTGGGGGACTCGTCATACCAAAGGATGAATCTCCCTGAAATCGTGTTCGCACCATTGCCATTCGACCGGGCGCGGCGGAGTGTGGACCTGCAAATCCGTTGCAACGCCGGGCTTCCCCTGCGTCCGGCGATGCAAGGATCGCGTCTTCGCGGACGCTTGCCGCAGATAGAAAGGATCCAAGGTGTTCTCCAGAACGACTCCCCGCCGAACGCTGACCCGAGTGGTCATGGCCGGTGCACTCGCCGCAGTCCCGTTGACCGCGCTCGCCGTTCCCGCCTCGGCTGACCCGGTCACCGACGAACCCGGCGTGACCCAGGTTCGGCACCCGCACAATAGCGATTGGGATTGCGACCGCCCCGGCTTCTTCGACGACTGGAACCACCATCCCGGGCGCTGGGACGACTGCGATTTACCCGGCGGTTGGAACGACCCGTGGCGGTTCCCCCGCCACCTGTTCCCACGCGGCACATTCGGCAGCAGCTGATCGCGAACGGCCCGGCACCACAGATGCCGGGCCGTTCTCACAGTTCGGGTACCAGCCGCGATTCGGTCGCATCCCGCAGGCCGACCAGCAGTTGATGCTGCCGCGACAGTGCCGCCAGTTGCGCATCCAACTCGGACAGGCGAGCGCTCAGCGATCCGAGCGAAGCACCGCAGGGAATCAGGCCATGCTGGCCGTCCAGTGCGCAGGGCAACAGGTCCTCGATCATCTCGGTATTCAAACCGGCAGCGAGCAGTTCACGAATCCGGCCGACCAGCGCAACATCGGATTCGGCATAGATCCGATAGCCGTTGGCATCCCGTCGCGGATGCAGTAGCCGCTGCTCCTCGTAGTAGCGCAGCAATCTGCGGCTGACGCCGGTTCGTCGCTCCAGTTCACCGATTCGCATATGTCGTGCAACACAAACGCTGGACTGTCACATCCATGTGATGGCGCAGAGTGCCCCGCATGACGAATATCGCACTGAAAACCGAGGTACACGGCTCCGGTCCCGGCGTCCTGCTCGCCCACGGTGCGGGTGGGAGCATCGCGGACAACTTCGGCTCACTGATTCCGGTGCTTGCGACAAATCACACCGTGGTGGCTCCGGATTACCCGGCCGATGACACCGTGCTCGAACTCGACGCACTCGCGGATGCGCTCGTCGCCGAGGCGGTCGAGCGTGGCGTGGGCACCTTCACGATCGTCGGGTATTCCCTCGGTGCAGCCGTCGCGGTCCGCGCCGCCGTACGACACCCCGACCGCGTGCGCGCCTTGGTGCTCGCCGCCGGATTCGCCAAAGGCGACAATCGATTCCGTCTTGCCGCGCAGATCTGGGCGGATACTGTCGAACGCGGCGAGAGCGACGTCTTCGCGCGATTCATCCTGAACGTCGGGTACAGTGCACGGTTTTTGAATAGCCTGTCCCCCAACCAGATCGATGAACTCCGCACCCTGATCGCCGCCCATGAGCCCGGCGGAACCGTTCCCCAGGTCCGGCTCGCCAAGTCCGTCGACACCACCGACGACCTCCAGCACATCGCCGTCCCCACGCTCGTCGTCAATGCCACCGCCGATCTGCTGGTGGACCCGAACAATTCACGCGCACTTGCCGAGGGGATTTCCGGTGCGAAATACATCGAGATCGATGCCGGACACGTCCTGATGATCGAGCGCCCCGAAGAATGGATACGCACCATCTCCGACTATCTCTCCGACAACCCCGGATGTCGCAAACCCATTGCACGCCGCACAGAAGCTCTACCTTATGCGAAGCGGCAACTGGATATGTGACGGCTCGGGCGCTGGTACTTCGGATCGATTCGGCGCGGGGATACCCCCTACTCCAGCCCCATTGCGGCTCATACTTTCGACTGAAATAACCCTGAATCTGATTGTGGCAGGAGATTTTTCGGCGTGCGCACGCAAGAGTGGAAGAATGACAATGACGCCTCGTCGGATGCTGGCCCAAGCGGCCGTGGCGGCCGCTCTGATCGCTGTTCCCCTGACCGCCTCGGCAATTCCGGCATGGGCCGCACCGGAAACCGGTTCGGCCGGATCGGGACAGACGGTTGACTGCGAAAGTGCCGAGCACCGGGACGAGTGCGAGCAGGCGTGGCGGGACGAGCAGGCCCGGCGAGACAGGGAGGCCCGCGACTGGGCGAACAACCTGAACAATCCGGCCAACCCCTTGAGCCCCTTGAACCCGAACAACCCGGCCAACCCGAATAGCCCGACCAACCCGCGGTACCAGTGGGAGCACAGCCTCAACAACCCGGCCAACCCCATGAGTCCGCTCAACCCCGACAATCCGGCCAACCCGAACAGCCCACTGAACCCCAACAACCAGCACAGACCGAACAACAGCTAGCCCGTGCCGCGGTGGTCCGGCCTCGGACAGTCCGGACCACCGCACTGTCACCAGGGCGATCCGGCCTCATCCAGGCCGGACCACCGCAACGCACCAGGCCCGCCACAACCTGTCACGGCATCGGCACCCGGAAATGGTTGGGTTCGGCATCCGCCGGCACGTCGGTCGCCTGCGTGAACCGCTCCACCTCGGCACGCAATTCGATGAGATGCCGCGCATGCGCATCGAGCGCCTGATCCTCCGCGGAAACCGGAACCCACTGGCGCACCGGCCGCGCCTTACCGTTCTCGTCGACCGCGACGACAACCGCGAGACCGTGCGCGGCGAGCGCAGGTTCATCGGAGTGCGTATCCGTCGACGTCACATGCACGCTGACATGCATACTCCGCGGCCCGGTGTGAATCAGCCGCGCACTCACCTCGACGATGTGCCCGATGACAATCGGCCGGTAGAACCGGATCCCGCCGAAGTACGACGTGATCACATGCTGCCCAACCCAATCGGCACCGCAGACATACGCGGCCTCATCGATCCACTGCATGGTGCGACCGCCGTGCACCTTGCCACCCCAGTTGATATCCGAAGGCGCGGCCAGGAATCGCAAAATCGACGTCGGCGCGGTACCCGCCGCTGTGTACTGCTGCGCGGCCATCGCCTCCTCGATCCGCTTCCGAACCGAAACCCGCGCCCGCGCCTGCCGATGCCGCTCCAGTTCCAGAATCGATGTCGGATTCCATTGCGGCACTTCCACGGTCCGCCGGTTGTCGTCGATCGCGACGAAGATCGTCAGGCACTGCGCCGTCTGCACCGGCTTGCGTCGCGTGGGATCGGTCGAATAGACGCTGACGAGAATATGCATGCTGGTACGCCCGGTGTGCACGAGATTCGCATGCAGTTCGACCAATTCACCGACCGCGATCGGACGGTCCAGGTGAATATTGCCGACGTAGGCGGTAACGCAGTAGCAACCGCTCCACTGAGCCGCCGCCGCATAGGCGACCTTGTCGATCCATTCGAGTAGCTTGCCGCCGTCGACCGAACCGGCGATGCCCGCATCGGCCGGTTTGACGAGAAAGCGGTGGATGGCCTCGGCACGTCGACCGGCCGATGCCGGGCTCGGTACGGAAGCGGGGACAAGTGTGGTGGATGAGATGCTCACGACTCGCGATCTGTTCGGCAGACAATGGTTCCGACTGCGTTGTCCCCGAAGACGATAGGCAACCGCGCCGCTACGGGCGAGTAGCCGGCTCCGCTGATGCGGCGGTCAGTGAACTGCGCCGCAAACGAGAGTAGATGCGGTGCCGTCTGGTTCGCGGTTTGATGTTGACGAGGTTGATATCACCGCCGTAGTGGGCCAGGACACGACGGTCCATGACCGCGCGCCAGATCGGCGGGATGATCGCCAACAGGATCATGGTTGCGTAGCCAGCAGGTAGCTGCGGCGCCTGCTCCGAGCTGCGCAGGGTCTGGTAGCGGCGGCCCGGGTTCGCGTGGTGGTCGCTGTGGCGTTGTAGATGGAACAGGAATAGGTTCGTGACCAGATGGTCACTGTTCCAGCTATCACGCGGGGAGCAACGCACGTAGTTGCCATTGCGACCGCGCGCGCGAAGCAGTCCGTAGTGCTCGACATAGTTCACCGTCTCGAGCAGCCACGCGCCGATCAGCGCCTGCAATGCCAGAAATGGGATCACCACAGGCCCGAAGAGAAGGATCAGCGTGCCGAACAGCGCGGCACTCATCGACCATGCCTGCAGCAGATGATTGTCCCGGCTGAACCAGCGCTTGCCCTTGCGGGACAGGCGTTCACGCTCCAAAACGAGGGCCGAGCGGAAGCCGCCGAACATACTGCGCGGCAGGAACTCCCACAGTGATTCGCCGAAGCGGGCACTGGCCGGATCTTCCGGCGTCGCGACGCGCACGTGATGGCCGCGGTTGTGCTCGACGTAGAAATGCCCATATCCCGATTGCGCCAGTGCGATTTTCGCCAGCCAGCGCTCGAGATGCTCGACTCGATGGCCGAGTTCGTGGGCTGCGTTGATTCCGATGCCCGACGCGAACCCGAGCGTCACGGCCAAACCCAGTTTGTCGGAGATGCTCAGCGCGGATCTGGACCAGAGGTATCCCGCAATCAACAGGCCGATCAGCTGCAGCGGCAGGAAAAGGTAAGTGCACCACCGGTAGTAGCGATCGTTGGACAAGGCCTCGTAGTCCTCGTCGCGCGGATTGCTCCCGTCACTCCCTATCGCGCAGTCCAGCAGCGGGATCACCACGAGCACGATGATCGGACCGATCCACCAGAATATTTCCAGGCCCGTACGGGCCACCAGTTGTGAAGGAAATACCGCGCAAATCGGAGCGATCAACCCCAGTATCCACAGATACCGCTTGGGGTCACGTCTCTCCGTGTTCTCGAAGATCGACATATGCGCCTCGGGCCTCCAACAGAACAACACCGATAGAGCGTGCGGTCGCCGAAATCCTTTGCGGTAGAACTGTCGCTCCAGAATAGCTGTGTCTGTGCCAACTGCTGGCGAACTGTCGAAATCGCTTTCTGACCTGGCGGTTTCAGTCGGGGGTGCATCGTCGCCGTGCCCGTGCCCGTGCGTACTGCGGTCGGAGACCGAACACGGTAGGCCATAAGCATGCCCGGCGGCGGATTTCGGTCCGGGAACCGACCCGCCGCCGGGCATTTGTGTACCGAAAATCATAGTGCTACGGCAGCGCCGCGCAGTTGGATGGGGCAGGCATACCCGCAAGCCGATCGGTCAACCACTGCTGCGAGGCCACCAGTGACGGGAAGAAGGCAATCACGTGGGTGCCCACGAGTCCGGATGCGGGGGGAATTTCGGTATTCGCGTCCAACTGAACGGGCACTCCGTTACCGCACCAACCGGCGGCCACTTCGCGCACCGGCACAAATGGCGCTCCCTGGTCGTTCATGGCCGAGGCGGTAAATACCGGAACGGCCGGGGCGCGGGTGCCGATACGCTGCTCGGCGAATGCCGATCGCAATGCCGGGGACCGATCGATTACGGCGGTGAGCGGTTCACCGCTGGTGGTCCACTCGGACGTGCGCCCATGCTCCTGGGCAAGTCCGGTGGGGACCGCGCATTTGCCCTGGGATTCGTTGAGGATCGCCTTGCCGATGTCGTTGAGTTCGGCATCGAGCACCGGGCGAGTTTCCGGGTAGTCGGCGGCAATGCCGTTGAGTATCCAGGCGATTGCCGGTGCGAAATCGGCGCGGCCGTCGTTGTATCCGATGAAGTATTCGTCGTCCACCACCGGCCCACCGACGTAGGCGCCGCGTACATTCAGATCGGGGGCGTAGCTCGATTGCAGTTCGGCCGCACCGGCGGAGGCCATACCGCCCTGCGAATACCCGTAGAGGATGACCGGCGTGCCGGGGTTGAGACCGGAGCCGGGCAACTGCAGGGCGGCGCGCGCGGAGTCCAGTACCGCGTAGGCTTGCGATTTCCGGTTGAGATAGTCGTGCACGTCGGGCGTGCCGAGGCCGTGGTAGTCGGTCACCATTACCGCCATACCGCGATTCAGCAGCGAACGGATTGCCACCAGGTCGTATTCGAAGATCATGTCCAACGGCGGCTGGAACTGGACGATCTGCGACATCAGCTTCGAGGGCGCGCATTGATCGCCCTGCCCCTTGGTACCACCCGCGTACGCGACCAGCGGCTGCTCACCGGGGCCGGTCCACGGCACGGTCGGCTGCAGATACGTGCCGACCACCGCCGTAGCCGCATCGTGGGTATCGCTGCTGACGTACATGAGGCGCGTCGCCACCGCGGGGACCATTCCCGGCTGCCCGGGCGCCGACATTGCCACCGCCGCCGGTTCCGCGCGAACAATAGTGCCCCGCCCGTCCGGTAACGATGGCGGTGGAAGGTAGAAATCAGCCTCCGCGACCGGTTGCTCCCCGGCCGGTTGCGTCCATGCGTGTGGAGCGGTGACGGTCCCGCCGCCGACAACGATGAGGGTTCCCGTCAAAGCTGCGGCCAATCCAAATATTCGGCTGCGCACGATTTCGATCCTTCCTGCGATTTTGGGGGGTACCCATGGCATCTAGAATCGGATAGTGAGGGTATCGCCTGAAGTGGCGGTTTTCCGCATATCCCGACGAGAAACGCCGATCGGCGACGGCCTCGAATCCCGTAAACACCGAGGTCCATTTCGGCGTCGGTTCGAGACTTCCTCGATTGCGATCTCCGTTCGAGGCTGATCTCGCTCAGGTACGCGGCAGCGGCAAATGCG
This sequence comes from Nocardia vinacea NBRC 16497, assembly GCF_000308835.1. Classification (GTDB taxonomy): domain Bacteria; phylum Actinomycetota; class Actinomycetes; order Mycobacteriales; family Mycobacteriaceae; genus Nocardia; species Nocardia vinacea. The sequence continues at coordinate 43,813 of NZ_BAGN01000172.1, forward strand.
CGGCCGCCCCGCCGAAACAACAGTGGCCCACCCCGACGAATCGGGATGGGCCACTGTGGGTATTCGCGCGTATTACGCGGTTTCGGTGATCGGCCGGTCGACCCAGCTCATCAGGCCGCGCAGCTTGGCGCCGGTGACCTCGATAGGGTGCTCGGCGTTGGCCTTGCGCAGCGACTCGAGCTCCTTGTTGCCGCCCTCGACGTTGGCGACGAGGCGCTTGACGAAGCTGCCGTCCTGGATGTCGCGCAGGATGTCCTGCATGCGCTTCTTGGTGTCGGCGTCGATGACCCGCGGACCCGACAGGTAGCCACCGAATTCGGCGGTGTCGGAGACCGAGTAGTTCATGCGGGCGATGCCGCCCTCGTACATCAGGTCGACGATGAGCTTGAGCTCGTGCAGCACCTCGAAGTACGCCATCTCCGGCGCGTAGCCCGCCTCGACCATGACCTCGAAACCGGTCTTCACGAGCTCTTCGGTACCACCGCAGAGCACGGCCTGCTCACCGAACAGGTCGGTCTCGGTCTCTTCCTTGAAGGTGGTCTTGATGACGCCCGCGCGGGTGCCGCCGATGCCCTTGGCGTAGGACAGCGCCAGCGCCTGGCCCTCACCCTTCGGGTCCTGCTCGACCGCGATCAGGGCCGGAACGCCCTTGCCGTCGACGAACTGGCGACGCACCAGGTGGCCCGGGCCCTTCGGCGCGACCATGCCGATGGTCACGTTGGCCGGGGGCTTGATCAGGCCGAAGTGGATGTTGAGGCCGTGGCCGAAGAACAGCGCGTCGCCGTCCTTCAGGTTGGGCTCGATGTCGTTGGTGAAGATCGACGCCTGGGCGGTGTCGGGGGCCAGCACCATGATCACGTCGGCCCACGCGGAAACCTCCGCCGGGGTGCCGACGGTCAGGCCCGCCTCTTCGGCCTTCGGCCGCGACTTCGAACCCTCAGCGAGGCCGACGCGGACCTCGACGCCGGAGTCGCGCAGGCTCAGCGAGTGCGCGTGTCCCTGGCTGCCGTAGCCGATGACAGCGACCTTGCGGCCCTGGATGATCGACAGGTCGGCGTCGTCGTCGTAGAACATCTCGACTGCCACTGTAGGTTCCCTTCGGATCATCCCCGCCTTGGCGGGGCACACCTGTCAGACAGGTGATGAGTTTGCAAATTTCGGATCAAATCGGATCCCCCACGTGCGCGGGGAGCGCGGCACGCCGACCGTCGATCGCAGCAAGACTAGCTCGTCACCACGATCGACGGATCAGGCACTCGCCGCCACGGCGGCGAGCGTCAGCGAGTCGCTGTGATGGATTTCGGCCCACGGCCCACGGCGACCACACCGGACTGCACGATCTCCCGGATGCCGTACGGCTCGAGCATCCGCAGCAGCGCGTCGAGCTTGGACCGGGTTCCGGTCGCCTCGACGGTGAGCGCGTCCGGCGAGACGTCGATCACCTTCGCCCGGAAGAGCGTAACCGCCTCGATGACCTGGGTCCGCACACTGGCGTCCGCACGCACCTTCACCAGGATCAGTTCGCGGGCGACCGAGGTGTCGGCGTCCTGCTCCACGATCTTGATGACGTTGACCAGCTTGTTGAGCTGCTTGGTGACCTGCTCGAGCGGCAGATCCTCGACCGTGACGACGATGGTCATACGCGAGATCTCCGGGATCTCGGTGCCGCCGACCGCCAGCGATTCGATATTGAAGCCGCGGCGGGAGAACAGCGCCGCGACCCGTGCCAGCACGCCCGGCTTATCCTCCACCAGCACGCTGAGGGTGTGAGTCGTACTCACTGTTCGGTCCCCTTGCTCTTGTCGTGCAACATCGCCTCGTGGATGACGGCGGGCTCGGCGGCCTGCTCGTCCTCGTCGAAGAGTGGGCGGATGCCGCGCGCGGCCATGATCTCGTCGTTGCTGGTGCCGGCGGCGACCATCGGCCACACCTGGGCGTCCTTGCCGACGATGAAGTCGATCACCACGGGACGGTCATTGATGGCCTGCGCCTCGCGGATCGCGGCCTCCACGTCTTCCTCACGCTCGACCCGGATGCCGTGGCAGCCCAGGGCTTCGGCGAGTTTGACGAAATCAGGGATGCGCAGGGTGTGCGTGCCCAGATCGGTGTTGGAGTAGCGCTCCTCGTAGAACAGGGTCTGCCACTGGCGGACCATGCCGAGATTGCCGTTGTTGATCAGCGCGACCTTGATCGGCACGCCCTCGACGGCGCAGGTGGCCAACTCCTGGTTGGTCATCTGGAAGCAGCCGTCACCGTCGACCGCCCACACCTCTTTGTCCGGTGCGCCCATCTTGGCGCCCATGGCCGCCGGAACGGCGTAGCCCATGGTGCCGAGACCACCGGAATTCAGCCAGGTGCGCGGGTTTTCGTACTTGATGAACTGCGCGGCCCACATCTGGTGCTGACCGACGCCGGCACAGTAGATGGCGTCGGGTCCGGCCAGGCGGCCGAGCGCATCGATGACGAATTCCGGCGACAGCGAGCCGTCACTCGGCGCCGTCCAGCCGAGCGGGTAGCTCTTGCGGATGCCGTCGAGGTACTGCCACCAGTCGGTGAGGTTCAGTTTCGGTGCGCCGGAGGGGTCGGCCTTCAGCGTTTCGATCAGTTCGACGATCACCTCGCGGCAGTCGCCGACGATCGGGACGTCGGCGTGCCGGTTCTTACCGATCTCGGCCGGGTCGATATCGGCGTGGATGACCTTCGCATCGGGCGCGAAGGAGTCCAGCTGACCGGTGACGCGGTCGTCGAAGCGCGCACCGAGGGTGATCAGCAGATCGGACTTCTGCAGGGCGGCGACGGCGCCGACGGTGCCGTGCATGCCCGGCATACCCATGTTGAGCTGGTGGCTGTCCGGGAAAGCACCGCGCGCCATCAGGGTGGTAACCACCGGGATGCCGGTCAGTTCGGCCAGTTCCAGCAGCTGGGGCGAGGCGTCGGCCTTGATCACACCGCCGCCGACGTAGAGCACCGGCTGCTTGGACTCCAGGATCATCCGCGCGGCCTCGCGCACCTGCTTACCGTGCGGTTTGGTCACCGGACGGTAGCCGGGCAGCCGCATCTCCGGCGGCCAGCTGAAGGTGGTCTGCGCCTGCAGCACGTCCTTCGGGATATCGACGAGCACCGCGCCCGGACGACCGGACGAGGCCAGGTAGAACGCCTCCGCGATCATGCGCGGGATGTCGATGCCATCGGTGATGAGGAAGTTGTGCTTGGTGATCGGCATGGTGATGCCGGAGATATCGGCTTCCTGAAATGCGTCGGTGCCGATCAGGCCGCGCCCGACCTGGCCGGTGATGGCGACGATCGGGACCGAGTCCATCTGCGCGTCGGCGATCGGGGTGACCAGGTTGGTCGCGCCCGGACCTGAGGTGGCCATGCAGACGCCGACCTTGCCGGTGGCCTGCGCATAACCGGTGGCCGCGTGCCCCGCGCCCTGCTCGTGCCGGACGAGAACGTGACGGACCTTGGTGGAATCGAAGAGCGGGTCGTAGACCGGGAGAATCGCGCCGCCGGGAATGCCGAATACCGTGTCGACGCCGAGCTCCTCGAGGGAGCGGACGACGGACTGCGCGCCGGTGACCCGCTCGGGCGGGACCTGGCGGCGGTTCGCCGCGTTCGTCGGACCGCCAGCGGGCGCGGCCTGCTGATTCGCCGAGGGCGCCGGCCTGCGGGCCGAGGGCCCGGGCCGTGCGGTTGGTGCACTCACCGTCTTCGTTCCTAACTGTTCGTACTAGACCCCGGACAACTGTGCTTGCACGTGGTGCCTTGCGAAGCGGCCACATGCCAGGACTTTGTCCCGAACACAAAAAAGCCCCCGACAGCGCATGGCTGTTCGAGGGTGGCGCGTCGCAACGCGAGCTGACGTATTCGACTCAGGTAGTCAGGCTCAACGCTGGACGCGCCGGCCGATTACGAGCAACTCGTTTCGATTCACGCGCATGACGGTATGTGTGCGCGAGTCGATCAGTCAAACAGGTCTCATTATGTGAGACCGAGCGGGTGCTCGAGTCCGTTCACCATGATGCGAGGATGGTGGTGTGTCATCACCGCATCAGTCCGTGCCACCGGCTAAATCGTCCCACACGCCCGCGGCGGGATCGGAGACGGGTAGTTCGCCGGAACCGACCGAGCCGAAGCAGACGGCGCAGGTCATCCGCATTACGCAGATGGCCTACCTCGGTGTGGTCGTACTGCTGTTCTGTGTCTTCTTCGCCTTCGTCGGCTGGCCGATCGGACTGTGGTGGCTGCTACTGCTCCCGGTCGCGGCGGCGGTGTGGATCGAACGCACGCGCACCACGGTGTCCGAGGTCGGGCTGGATCTGCGCACGGTTTTCGGTTCACGGCACCTCGACTGGGCACAGGTCGCGGGGGTCGGCATTCCGAAGCGCGGGTTCGTGCGTGCCCATCTCACCGATGACACGGAGGTGAAGCTGCCCGCGGTGAGCTATGACCGGTTGCGTGATCTGATCCGTGCGTCGAACGGTCGGATTCCGGATCTGTTCGCGGCGGAGGCGGCGGCACGGGAGGCGGAGTACGCGGCGCGCGAGGCCGAGGCCGAAGGGCGTGAGGCCGAAACCAAGACGGCCGAAACCAACGGGCGCTCAGACGCGACGCAGACCGACACCGAGGCACCTGCCGAGACCGAGGTGCGGACGGCCGACACCGAAGCGCGCGGGGCCGAGACGAAGCAGACCGGAACCAACGGTCGCGACTCCGAGACGAACACCGAGACCAAGCCATCTGCCGCCGAGACCGAGGCGCGCGACTCCGATTCGTAGCGGTTTACCGGTGGCGGGGATATCGACCGACGCCGGTAAGCTCGCCGACGGATGCGCGATCTGGTGACCGCGCCGGTCGGACAATCCCCGCCCGCACTCACCAGACCTGTGAATACCGACGGTGCCGGAACCGACACGATGACACCGTTCGCGCCGACGACCACCCTCGCGGCGACATCATCCCGAACCACAGACCGGCGATCAGCGCCGTCGACCACCACGAAAGGCCCGCCCGCGCGCAGGAGTAACGTGGTCGGTCGCTGAATTTGCTCATTGAGCGAACTCCGCGCAGTCGCACATCAGCCCCCGCGACCTCCCGAGGATCTACATGCCACCGCTTCGTTCACGGACAACCACCATCGGCCGCAATGCCGCAGGCGCGCGCGCACTCTGGCGCGCCACCGGTATGACCGACACCGACTTCGGTAAGCCGATCGTCGCCATCGCGAACTCCTACACGCAGTTCGTACCGGGCCACGTGCATCTGAAGAATGTCGGTGAGATCGTCGCGGACGCGGTGCGCGCCGCGGGTGGTGTACCGCGGGAGTTCCACACCATCGCGGTCGACGACGGCATCGCGATGGGCCACGGCGGCATGCTCTACTCGCTGCCCTCGCGCGAAATCATCGCCGATTCGGTCGAATACATGGCGAATGCGCACACCGCCGACGCGCTGGTGTGCATCTCCAACTGCGACAAGATCACACCCGGCATGCTCAATGCCGCTATGCGCCTGAACATCCCGGCCGTCTTCGTTTCCGGCGGTCCGATGGAGGCCGGTAAGGCCGTTGTCGTCGACGGTGTCGCACAGGCACCGACCGATCTGATCACCGCGATCGCGGCCAGCGCCAATATGAATGTCAGCGAGGACGGCCTGTCCGAGGTCGAGCGCAGCGCCTGTCCGACCTGCGGCTCCTGCTCCGGCATGTTCACCGCGAATTCGATGAACTGCCTCACCGAGGCGCTCGGACTCGCCTTGCCCGGCAACGGATCCACGCTGGCCACCCATGCCGCCCGCCACGCCCTGTTCGAGCGGGCGGGCACCGTGATCGTCGATATCGCGAATCGCTGGTACCGCGAGGACGATGCGTCGGTGCTGCCGCGGAACGTGGCCAACGCCAAGGCCTTCCGCAATGCGATGGCGCTGGACGTCGCGATGGGCGGTTCCACCAATACGGTGCTGCACACCCTGGCCGCCGCGCAGGAGGGTGAGATCGACTTCGAGTTGAGCACCATCGACGAGATTTCTCGCAAAGTGCCGTGCCTGTCGAAGGTCTCCCCCAACTCCGACTACCACATGGAGGATGTGCACCGCGCCGGTGGCATCCCGGCGATCCTCGGCGAGTTGCGCCGCGCCGGACTGCTGGAGACCGACGTCACCACGGTGCACACCAAGAGCTTCGACGAATGGCTCGACACCTGGGATATCCGCTCCGGCAAGGCATCCGATGAGGCGCTGGAGCTTTTCCACGCCGCGCCCGGTGGCGTGCGCACCACCGAGCCCTTCTCCACGAACAACCGCTGGTCCGCGCTCGATACCGACGCCGAGGGGGGCTGCATCCGCGACAAGGCGCACGCCTACACGGTCGAGGGCGGCCTGGTTGTCCTGCGCGGCAATATCGCCCCCGACGGCGCGATCCTGAAGACCGCTGGCATCGATGAGGAGCTGTTCTCCTTCCAAGGCCCGGCCGTCGTGGTCGAATCCCAGGAGGAGGCGGTTTCGGCGATCCTCGGTAAGAAGATCAAGCCGGGCGATGTGATCGTGGTCCGCTATGAGGGGCCCAAGGGCGGGCCGGGCATGCAGGAAATGTTGCACCCCACCGCATTTCTGAAGGGTGCGGGACTCGGCAAGGTGTGCGCGCTGATCACTGACGGCCGCTTCTCCGGCGGGACCTCCGGTCTGTCGATCGGTCACATGTCGCCCGAGGCCGCGGCGGGTGGTGCCGTCGGACTCATCGAAGACGGCGATCAGATCCGCATCGACGTCCAAACCCGAACCCTCGAGGTGCTGGTCGATGCCGCGATCCTGGCCGAGCGACGCGCGAAAATGGATGCCTCCGAACGGCCTTGGCAGCCGGTCGACCGCATCCGCCCGGTCACCACGGCGCTGCGCGCCTATGCCGCACTCGCCACCTCCGCCGACAAGGGTGCCGTTCGCCAGGTGCCATAGTCCCGTCACGAAAGCCAACGGCGTCCCTCGTGGCAACATGAGGGACGCCGTTTCCATTTCATCCCAACAGCATTGCGGCGCAACGCATGTGCTATCGCCCAAGAAACGAACGGCGCCCTTCGATGCCGAAGGGCGCCGGTTGTGTGGACGGGTTACTCGAAGGGGCCGATGCCCGTTAGCGGGTTGCCGCCGTGCAGCCAGTACCAGGTGCCGATGGCGGCGGCTACGGCCAGGATGAGGACTACGAAGGAGCCGTAGGCGGGGCGGGTTGCCCAACCGCGGTTGCGGTCGAAGGACAGGCGGCCGGGTCCGGTCAGGAGCAGGACGACGGCGGTGCCCACGAGGATCGACTCCAGTTCCACACCGCTCTTGACCGAGGACTTGTACTGGAAGCCGGGGATCATGCCCTGCTTCCACAGCCACGCGTCGATGATCACCGCGAGCACCGCACCCGCGGCGAGCGGCGTGGCAAGGCCGAGGACCAGCAGTCCGCCGCCGCCGACTTCACCGGCGATGACCAGGATGGTCGAGAGGGTCGCGTGATCCCAGCCACCCGACGCCATCATGTCGCGGGTGCCGTCCAGCCCCGCTCCATGGAACCAGCCGGTGAGCTTCTGCAGACCGTGGTAGATGAAGGTGCCGCCGACGACGAGGCGCAGCACGAACAGGCCGAGGTCGAGGGTGCCGCGGCGGGCGTCGCCATTGCGGCGGCGTATCGGGCGGCTCGGCTCGGCGCCGGACGTGTTCGGGGCGGGCGGGATGCTGGCGTAGGAGTAGGCCGCGGCTTCGTTCGCCCTGGTCTGCTCACCGACCGAGGGGATCTCGGGATCGAGCCCGAGTTCTTCCTCGGTGCGCGGCACATCCTTGGCCAAATCGGGGCCGCTCGGCGCGGCATCGGAGGACATTCTGGGCAGCACGCCGGTGGGTGAATCGTAGGGACTGGTCACGCCACGACCGGTGGACGACACCGCCGACTGCTCCTCCGTGGGCGATGCCGCGCCCTCGGTTTTGGACGCGGCTGTGTCTTTGGGCTCTTCGGTCACGGTCGATACCCTATGCGGCCTTGCGCCCGCGTGGGCGGTCTCGAGGCGACGGCGTGTCCGTTTATCGACCCGAAGCGGCACATCGGCCGCGGTTTCCGTAACGTCTGAGCCATGAGTTTGGTTGTCGCGGGGCGTATCGCCCTGAGCCTGGCGCTCGGCTCCGTCCTGCTGGTCGGCTGCGCCCGATTCGACGATTCCGCCTCCAGCCCGTTCACACCCGAACCGACCTTCAACCCCGCCGAACCCAAATCGCCGCAGCAGAACCCCTCGCAGCGCCCACGCCCGACCGGCCCGTGCATCGATCCGGATCCGAATGTGATCACGACCTGCCTGGATTCCACCGCGGGCATCATCTCGCTCGGCGAGGATGCGCTGGTCGCCGAGCGGCGCACCGGACGCATCTACAAGACCGTCGCGGTGGATCCGAGCGATCCGCAGTCGCCGCCGATTCTGGTCGGTCAGGTGGATGTGGACGGCTCCGGTGACGGCGGCATCTCCGATATCGCCCTCTCGCCGACCTACCGCGAGGACGGACTCATCTACGCCTACATCACCACCGGATCCGATAACCGGGTGGTGCGCATCGCGGAGAACGGGCCACCGAAGACCATCCTCACCGGAATTCCGAAGGGGGCGGTCGGCAATCACGGTGCGCTGGAATTCATTTCGCCGACCGAACTGTTGGTGCTGACCGGCGATGCGGGCAATCCCGGTCTGGCAAGTGCGCCGTCGTCGCTGGCGGGCAAGGTATTGCGGATCAACTCGCCGTCACCGGGCGCCAATGCGGAGGTCGTGGTGTCGGGCCTCGGCACGGCGGGCGATCTGTGCGACGACGGTAAGGACAGCGTCTGGATCACCGATCGCACCCCGACCGAGGATCGACTGCAGCGCCTCGGCCGGGACGGATCGATCACCACCGCGTGGACTTGGCCGGATCGGCCCGGCGTGGGTGGCTGCGCGGCCGGACCCGATGTGGTGGCGATCGCGATGTCGGGGGCGAAGGCGTTGGCGATCGCGAATCCGGATGCGAACACCCACGCGATCACCGCGGCGCCGACGTTCACCGTGCAGGACAAATACGGCAGGCTCGGCGGTGCGGCAGCCGGTGCGGACGGCACCATCTGGGCGACCACCGTCAACAATGACGATAATCATGGGCCGTTCGACGATCGGGTGATCAAGATCCCGCCGCCGTCGCAGGGCACCGGGCCGGACTAACCGCGCCGATAACAAAGTGGGCGGGTCCTTTACGGACCCGCCCACTTCACGTTGGCTTCGTTGGGAAACCGCCGGTGCGGACCGAACTCAGGCGCAGGCCTGGAGCACGAGCTCACGCACGCGAGCCGCGTCGGCTTGGCCGCGCGTCGCCTTCATGACGTCACCGACGATCTTGCCCGCGGCCTGCACCTTGCCCGAGCGGATCTTCTCGGCGATATCGGGATTGGCCTCGAGCGCCTTCTGCACCTCGGCCTGCAACGCGGTCTCGTCGCTGACCATGCCGAGGCCCTTGGTCTCGACGATCTTCGCCGGATCGCCCTCGCCCGCCAGCACGAAGTCGACGACCTGCTTGGCGACCTTGTTGTTCACCGTCTTCGATTCGACGAGCTTGATCACCTCGGCCACCTGGGCGGGCGTGATCGGCAGTTCCTCCAGGGATACCTCACGCTCCTTGGCCTTTTCGGTGAGGTAGGCGACCCACCACGAGCGGGCCTCGTTGACCGGAGCGCCCGCATCGACGGTCGCGATGATCAGATCGAGCGCGCCTGCGTTCACCAGGTCGCGCATGACCTCGTCGGACAGCCCCCAGTCGGACTGGATGCGCGCGCGGCGCAGCCACGGGTACTCCGGGATCGTGCCGCGCAGCTGCTCTACCCAACCCGCCGCGGGCGCAACGGGTTCCAGGTCCGGCTCGGGGAAGTAACGGTAGTCCTCGGCGGTCTCCTTGCGGCGACCGGGCGAGGTGGTGCCGTCGCTCTCATGGAAGTGCCTGGTCTCCTGCACGATCGAACCGCCGTCGGCGAGAATGGCGGCCTGGCGGCGCATTTCGAAGCGGACCGCGACCTCGACGCTCTTGAGCGAGTTGACGTTCTTGGTCTCGGTGCGGGTGCCGAATTCCGTTGCGCCGATGGACATCAGCGAAACGTTGGCATCGCAGCGCAGCGAGCCCTGCTCCATTTTGACGTCGGAGACCTGCAGCGACTTCAGGACCTCACGCAGCGCGGTCACGTAGGCGCGCGCCACTTCCGGTGCCCGCTCCCCAGCACCGGTGATCGGCTTGGTGACGATCTCGATGAGCGGCACGCCGGCCCGGTTGTAGTCCAGCAGCGAGTGACTCGCGCCGTGGATGCGGCCGGTCGAGCCACCGATGTGGGTGGACTTGCCGGTGTCCTCCTCCATATGGGCGCGCTCGATCTCGACACGGAAGGTACTGCCGTCGTCGAGGACCACGTCGAGGTGACCGTTGGTGGCGATCGGCTCGTCGTATTGGCTGATCTGGTAGTTCTTCGGCTGGTCCGGGTAGAAGTAGTTCTTGCGCGCGAACCGGCCCCACGGGGTGATCGCGCAATTCAGGGCCAGCCCGATCCGGATCGCCGACGCCACGGCCTGCTCGTTCACCACCGGCAGCGAGCCCGGCAGACCGAGGCACACCGGGCACACCTGGGTGTTCGGCTCCGCGCCGAACTCGGTCGGACAACCGCAGAACATCTTGGTCGCGGTGTTCAGCTCGACGTGAACCTCCATGCCGAGCACCGGGTCGAACCGGTCGATGACATCGGCATAGTCCATCAAGTCGACGGTGGGTGCACTCATAGCGATCAGTCTATTGACCCGCCCGCCGCCCCCGCCAAGCGGTCAGCACCCGTCGTGTCTCTCGCGACCCCGTCGGCCCGGCGACCGCTGAGCCGTCGCATAACCAGTGCGCTCCTCGCAGAATGTGGAGCTTCTGCGAGGAGCGCACTGGATGTGCGGTAGCGCTCTGACCGGGCGGTTCGGTCAGCGGGGTTGGGTGTGTTGGGCGAGCCAGGTGGTTGTGTAGGTGAGGACGTCGGGGGCAATGGTGGTTTCGATGGTGGTGTATTCGCTGGGCAGGCCGGAATTGGCGGGTTGCATGAAGTGGTTGAGGCCGGAGAAGACGTGGACGGTGGCGTCCGGATCGGCGCCCAGGCGGTCGCGCATCGGTTGTTCGTTCTGGGTGGCGAGGACCTGCATGTCCTTGGTGCCGAAGAAGGCCAGGACTGGGATGCGCAGGGCGGAGAGCGCGGGGGCCGGGTCGTAGGTGATGAAGGACGCCATGTACGTGGTGTTGTAGGCGTCGAGGGTTTCCGCGGAGGCGCGCTGGTCCGGCGGGAGGGATTCGTTGTGGCGGTAGGCGAGGGCCTTGGCGGCGGCCAGGTCACCGGAGCGGATCAGGTTGGTCCAGTCGGTGATGTAGGTGACCTGATCATCGATCCGGGACTGGGGTGCGCCCGCCGCGCTGAGCAGTGCGCGGTTCTGCTCGATCAGCACCTCCCAGCCGGGTACAGAGGGGCCCGCCATCAGGATCGCGAAGGCGACTCCGCTGTCGGGCCGGGATGCCACCAGGGGTGCGAGGTAGCCGCCCTCGCTGTGGCCGAACAGTCCGACGCGGGCCGGATCGATATCCGGGCGGGCGCGTAGGAAGCGCACGCCGGCGGCCGCATCACCAGCGAGATCGTTGTAAGTTGCGTCGTCGAGTTTGCCGCTGGTACCGCCGACGCCGCGGTCATCGGTACGCAGTACGGCATAACCCGCGCGGGTGTAGGTGTCGGCCAGTAGCAGGAAAGGCTTGTGGCCCATGAGTTCTTCGTTGCGGTCCTGGGGGCCGCTGCCGGAGATCATCAGGATTGCCGGGAAGGGGCCGTTGCCCGCGGGCAGGGTCAGTGTGCCCGCGATGGTGATATCGCCGTTGCGGTAGGTGACGTCTTCGGAACGGTAGGGGTACGGCGGTTTCGGCTCCTGCGGATGCGCGGACGTTCCGATCTTGCCGGGCTCGAGCGTCAACGGCAGGCTCTGGCCCGCTTGCCGGAACTCACCGCTGATCCGGTTGGCCCCCTTGTCGAATTTGCCCTCGAACGCCGCATCACCCGGAGTGTTCGGAATCGCGAACGCCACCCGATCCGGTTCGGCGGAAACACCTTTCAGCTCCGCGCCGTTCACACCTTGCGACGGGATATCGATGGTGGCGCTGCCGTTATCGGCGAAACTCACCCCCACCGCCAGCGGAGCGTCGGGCACCTCGATGGATCCGTGCCAATCCCCGGTCAACGACCGGGTCTGGCCCTTATCCGATGACGAACACCCCACCACCAACGCAACGATCAGGATCAGAACCGAGACGAGCCATCGCCCAGTGCGCATGCCGCAACACTACCGATCCGCACGCCATATCGGACGAACTCGGACACCCATGGCGCCCGGCATTACTGCCATCCTCCGATACCGCGATCGCGCTCTCGAAGTATCCAGCAGCATCGTGGGCGATTGCCGCCCAGCAGCGCTGGACTGCCCAGCGACCCTACATGAGCTCACGGCCGCGCCTGTTTCGAAGATCGAACGCCGGTCAGTAATTGCGATCAGCAATCCTGGGCTCGCACCGGAGTTCGGATCGCCAGTAATTCCGCACCATCCCGGCGAGGCGAACCGAGAACGCTGCGCGGCTATCCGCACCCCCGCGCGCGTACCGAACCGGCCCGGTAGTCGCTGCCATTCGGCCCGGTCAACGTCGCCTCAGCAGGTGTATTGCCCTCCGCGCCAGCGGAATCCGGGGCGATCCTCACGCCGTGCTCACCGCCCCCGACAATCGCCTCTCTCGACCTGGACAATGACCGTTCCAGCATTCCGCCAGCGGACCGCAGGGGGCCGACCTTCACGCCCCGCGGGCGTATCGGACTGCGGCGGCGATCGCGTCCATATCGAGTTCGATGGTGGGGTCTTCCTCTTGTGCCTCTTGGAATTCCAGCACTGCGTCCGACATGCCGCCGCGGCGCGCGATGGCGAGGAGTTCACGGCGGACGTAGGCACCGAGCGGGAGTTCGGCCGCGCGGGCGCGGCGGCCGAACATGCCGAGGGCATCGGCGGGCAGATCGTAGACCTGGATGAGGGTTACCGCATCGGAGTCGAATTGCGGGGTCAGATCGCGGCCCTGGGCTTCCAGGAATTCCACGATCGTGTCCACGGAAGTTCGCCGACGCGCCATTGCGATCAGTTCCTGACGGACCTGAGCTTCGATCGATATGCCCGCGATGCGAGCACGGCGGCGGAACACGGCGACAGCATCGGTGGGCAGGTCGGATACCTGGAGTTGAGCCACGACGACCAGAGTAGCTGTGCGACAAAGAATTCGGCAGGTCTCGATTGCGCAACAACCGCCGGAATCAGCCGAAAAATGCCTCGGCTTCGCGGTAGCGCTCCTCGGGCACTCGCTTGAGCTGCTTGGTGGCCTCGGACAACGGAACCAGATCGATGGAAGTGCCGTGCAGAGCAACCATTTGGCCGAATTGTCCGGCATGTACGGCTTCGGCGGCATGCAGACCGAACCGGGTCGCCAGCACCCGGTCGTACGGGGTCGGGCTGCCGCCGCGCTGGACGTGACCGAGCACGGTGGTGCGGACCTCTTTGCCGATACGGCGTTCGATCTCGGTGCCCAGCTGCTGTGCGACACCGGTGAACCGTTCGTGGCCGAATTCGTCGATACCGCCCTCGCGCAGCGCGAATCCCGAATCGGGGGCCGGGTGCGCACCCTCGGCAACCACGCAGATGAAGTGCTTATCGCCGCGCTGGAAGCGGCGCTTGATCATCGAGCACACCGCGTCCACGTCGAAGGGCACCTCGGGAACCAGCGTGAGGTGCGCGCCGGCCGCCATGCCCGAGTTGATCGCGATCCAGCCCGCGTGGCGGCCCATCACCTCGACCAGCATGACGCGCTGATGCGATTCCGCGGTGGTGTGCAGCCGGTCGATGGCCTCGGAGGCGATGGACAGCGCGGTGTCGTGGCCGAAAGTTACGTCGGTGCAGTCGATGTCGTTATCGATGGTTTTCGGGACCCCGACCACCGGGACGCCCTCGTCGGACAGCCAACTCGCGGCGGTGAGCGTGCCCTCGCCGCCGATCGGGATCAGTGCCTCGATCCCGTTGTCGTCGAGGGTGCGTTTGATCTGGTCCAGCCCGGCACGCAGTTTGTCGGGGTTGGTGCGAGCGGTGCCGAGCATCGTGCCGCCCTTGGTGAGCAGGCGGTCGGTGCGATCGTCGTTCTGAATGGTGATCTTTCGGTCTTCGAGTAGACCACGCCAGCCGTCCTGGAAGCCGATGATCGCGTCCCCATAGCGTCCGTTCGCGGTGCGAACGACGGCACGGATGACCGCGTTCAGTCCTGGACAGTCGCCGCCTCCGGTCAAGACTCCGATACGCATGGCGCATATCTTGCACCGCTTCGCGCGATCGCGCGGTCGCACCCCCGTGAACACCGGGTAACGGCTATGACTCAATACACATAGACGATGGCGTTCTCGCCGCCGCTACAGGTTGCGAATTGGTCACCGGCCGTGCAATTCATCTGGTAATCCCGATTCTTGATCGGGCTGTGCGCCATAACCGATCGATCGGTAATGGTGCTGTCACCGCCATTCGCGTACGCCTTGCGCACCTCCTCGGCGAAGGCGCAACTGGTCACGGTGGTGCCGATCGCGGACGAGGTGAAACGGCCGAGCGCCGGATACAGCTGAGCGCACGGTTTCGCACCGGCGGGCAGGTGTGCGGGCATGGTCGTGGTCGTCGGTTGACCGGAATGTTCGCTTGCGTTGTGCACCTGCCAGCCGACAATCCCACCGATCGCCAGGACCACGAGCAACGCGCCGATCCAGACGATGCGCATCGATCGACGCGCAGGAATGGGTGTCGGATCCGGTGGATATGGTGCGTCGGATTGGGGCATCGGCATGCCGACGGTTCTCGACAGTGCCTCGGTGGTCGCGTCATGCGGTGGAATATCGCGGCGCATCGGATCCGACGAGTGCCGCCGCACGAGCGTCGGCTCGAGTCCGGTGATCTGTTGCGGTCCGCTCGCCGAGGCCGGACCGCCGGTCTGCCGCGGCCCGCTCGACTGCTGCTGGTCACCTGTTTGGTGCGGCCCTCCCGACTGCTGTGAATCGCCCGCCTGCTGCACCCGGCCTGGCGACTGCGGACCAGCTGGCTGCTGCGACCCAACAGACTGCAGCGGACCACCCGCCCGGGGCGGGCCACCTGCCTGCAGCGGGCCCTTCGACTGCTGCGACCCACCAGACTGGTGCCCGCCTGTCGGCTGCGACCGGCCCAACTGCTGCGACCCACCTGCATGCGGACCCGCCGACTGCGACCCGCCAGACTGCTGCGGCCGGCTCGGCGATTGGCGCGCAGCCGTCGATTCCGGTCCGAAGGTCGGGAAGATGATGGTCGCTGGGGCGGGTTGTGGGTGCTTGGAGATCTGGGCGGTGGGCAGGTCCGAGTTCGGTATGGAAGATGTGCCCGATACTGCGGCTCTGGCTGCCGAGGCGAGTGCACCGGCCGTTGGGTAGCGGTCGGCGGGTTCCTTGGCCATGCCGCGGGAGATGACCTCGTCCAGTGCGCCGGGCAGTCCGGCTCGTTTGGTGGTCGGGCGGGGCGGTGGTGCCGAAAGGTGGGCTCGGATGAGCGAACTCATTCCGTCGGCCGGGAAAGGTTGTGTGCCGGTGAGGCATTCGAACAGCACGCAGGCGAGGGAGTAGACGTCGGCGGTGCCGCCGATCGGGGCGGTGTCGAATCGTTCCGGCGCGATGTAGCTGTAGGAGCCGATGGCTTGGCCGGTCGCGGTGACGCTGGGGTCGCGCTCGGAGCGGGCGATGCCGAAGTCGGCTAGGTACGCGAAATCCGAAGGGGTGACCAGGACATTGGCGGGTTTGACGTCGCGATGCACCAAACCCTCGGCATGCGCGGCATCGAGGGCGGCCGCGACCTGTTCGATGATGCCGACCGCACGGGTGGGGCTCAGCGGCCCCTTGTCGCGCAGCACCGAGCGCAGATCGCTGCCGCGGACCAGCCGCATATCGATATAGAGCACTCCGTCGATTTCGCCCCAGTCATGAATCGGGATGACATGCGGTTCGGCCAGCCGTGCCGCAACCCGGGATTCGTGCCGGAACCGCTGCTGGAACCGCGGATCGCCGGCCAGCGCAATGGGCAGCAATTTGACCGCGACCACCCGGTCCTTGACCGTGTCGTACGCCTCGTAGACCTCCCCCATCCCGCCGCGGCCCAGCAACGCACGCAATTCGTAGGGTCCGAATCGCGTACCGGCCCGCGACTCCGTTTCGTCCACCCCGTTTACCTCCACCTCGCGGCCACGACCCGGCCGTGGTCCTGCGACCTCACCCGGTACGTCGGGATTCTCGGGTGCCGCCGTTACCCGGTCAAGTGTGCGCGCACGTCGCTTGACGATGCTCAGGATCGACGGCCGATGCCGGTTGTGGCCGTTACCCGATCAAGGGCACGCACACCTGGCCGGACCACAGCCGATCAGGAACAGCTGCCGCCGGAGAGTTCGTCCAGGTGTTGGGAGATGACCGTGGCCAACCGATCCAGGATGCTTATTCCGTCGGCGAGGGTGCCCGAATCGGGTTGGGTGGCAATGGCGACCGCGACCTGACCGGCCGGGCCCTCGATCAGACCGAATTGGCGGACCAGATAGGCGCCGGAGGTGTCGGGACCCCAACCGCCCTTGAATTCCGCGCCCTTGAGTTCGCCGAGGCCCCAGCGCTGACTCGACGTGATCTGTTCCATCAGATCGATCACATCCGAGCTCTGCGGTAGGCATGGCAGCCGGGAGGCGAACCGAACCTGTTCGGTGAGCGCCCAATCCGCCTGGCCGAATGCGGAGACGTCCGAGCGCGTCTTGGTGGCGGGCACCGTGGTCTTGGTATCGCTACCCTCGCGCAGCACGGCCTCGACCGCTTTGGCCGCCTCCTGGCCGGTGCCGAGGGACTGCCAGAGCGTATCGGCCGCGGTGTTATCGGATTGGGTGATCGCCGCTGTCGCCGCGTAGCTCGAGCTCGTCGAACTCTTCCGCTGTGAAGCGATGACCAGCGGCACCTTCATCGTCGACCAGGCGGGTCCGCTGGTCCAATCGCCGAAGGTCACCATCTTCTCGCCGCCGACCGCCATGATCGCCATGCCCAGCTTGCCGCGCACACTCAACTGCAGTTCCTGGAAACCGGCGGCCAGCGTGCCCGGCACGGTGATCGATAGATGCTGCTGGTCCGTATGTGCGGCGGCCGCGGTGATGCTGGGCTCCGCGGAGTGCTTGTCGGCGTCGGTGCCGCATCCGGCCACAACGAGGAGTCCGGCCAGCGCGGTACCGGCTACCGCTTTTCGCAGGCGCCCGGATAGCTCAAAATACATACTTCGACACATTCTCGTTTCGAACTCGCCCAGGTTCCGATGTCAACACGGCATCCCGACACCGTACTTGGCATCGACACCGAGCGCCCACCGCAACCGCGGCGGCACCGCCGAACCCGAACAGTGACAACGGCTTACAGCGTGGTCAACAGGCATGTACACCGTCAAGTGCGCGCTCGCCGCGGCCGGCCGTCCAGGACTGCGTACTGCCGCCCTCATCCGCGAACTCCTTGTGATCATCGCCTCAGAAAGTACTCGACGAACCCGACATAACCCACTTTTCCTGGTACCAGGGGTACTGCGCGTCTTGAAGGGATGGGCGTGTCGCCCTGGCGCACAGACTCGAACGCGGCGCAGGATAGTTCGATGGAGCTGACTTCGGTGCACATCGATAAACCGGACGATCTCAATGTCATCATCGGACAGGCCCACTTCATCAAGGCGGTCGAGGACCTGCACGAGGCATTGGTCGGGATCAGTCCGCATCTGCGTTTCGGGTTGGCATTCTGTGAGGCTTCCGGGCTACGGCTGGTCCGGACCTCCGGCAATGACGACGAGCTGACCGAGCTCGCCACCAAGAATGCCGCCGCAGTCGGCGCGGGGCATTCGTTCATCGTTTTCCTGCGTGAGGGTTATCCGGTCAATGTGCTCAATGCGGTGCAGCAGGTCCCCGAGGTCTGTGGAATCTTCTGTGCCACAGCCAATCCGGTCGAGGTGCTGCTTGCCGTGACCGAATCGGGACGCGGAATCATCGGAGTTGTCGACGGGGCTACACCGCTCGGCGTCGAAGGCCCCGGCGATAAGGAAGACCGCAGACAGCTGCTGCGCCAGATCGGTTACAAGTTGTAGCACTGCTGCGTAAATTGCGGTGATCGCGCCGATCAATGGCGCGAAAATCGCTGTATCCCAATCTGTTCCATCGATATCGCCGGGTCCGAACACCTCGCCCCGGGTCCGCCGAACCTAGTCCGAGACCGGGGCTCTCATGGCTCTACCGGCGTCATCCCAGTCGGTCGGGCAGTCGGACGAATCCGCGGCCAGCACGATTTCGAGTCCGCCCGCGAATGTCTGTCATGTGTGGTCGCTCAATGGTGATCGGTCGCGCACCTGGTGGATCCTGACCGCCCTGCCTGCGGTCAGTGACCGGCGGCAGGGGTGGGATCGACCCGTAGGACACAGCGGGTGGTGGTGTAGATAGTCGGCATGCATTCGTTGCAGTGGATACATGCCGATCGGGTGCTCTGGTCGGCTTGGATTCGGAGCAGGAGGTCTGGTTCGCGTAGGAGGGCCCGACCCATGGCGACGAATTCGAAACCCTCGGCCATTGCCGTGCGCATTGTGTCGAGGTCGGTGATGCCGCCCAATAGGATCAATGGCATTGATAGTTCGCTGCGGAATTGACGGGCGCGTTCGAGTAGGTAGGCATCGCGGTATGGGTACTCGCGCAGGAATGCACGGCCCATCAGGCGGAACCCCCAGCGTGCCGGAGCGGGAAGGACTTTCGCGAATTCCTTGCGTGGGGCGGCACCGTGGAACAGGAGCATCGGATTGAGCAGCGAGCTGCCCGCGGTGAGTTCCAAGGCATCCAGTGCGCCGTCCGATTCCAGCCAGGCGGCCACCTGCAGTGACTCCGGGAGCGATAGGCCGCCGCGCACACCGTCTTCCATATTCAGCTTCGCGGTGACGGCCAAGCGGTCGCCGACAGCTTCGCGCACCGCTACCGCGACCTCGCGGGCGAGCCGGGCGCGGTTGGCCGGGGAACCGCCGTAACGATCCTTGCGCCGGTTCAGTAACGGGCTCAGGAACGAACTCACCAAATAGTTGTGGCCGAAGTGGATTTCGACCGCATCGAAACCCGACTGCTCGGCGAGCCGCGCAGCATTCGCGTAATCAGCTATGACCGTGGCGATTTCGGACAAGTCCGGAACGTGCATCGGGCGCATACCGAGTGGGCTGAACATTCGACTCGGCGCCAGTGCCGGTGCGCGATTGGATGCGGCATTGGCCACCGGCCCCGCATGGCCGATCTGGGCGCTGACGGCGGCACCTTCGGCGTGCACGGCGTCGGTGAGTTCGCGCAGTCCCGCAACGGCTTCCGGGCGCATCCAGATCTGGTGCCGGTCGGTGCGGCCACCCGGCGATATCGCGCAGTAGGCGACCGTCGTCATCCCGACTCCGCCAGCGGCGATTTCGCGATGGAAGTCGATCAGTTCGTCGGTGACCAGTGCGTCCAGTGTTCGTCCCTCGAACGTCGCGGCCTTGATCACCCTGTTGCGCAATGCGATCGGGCCGAGTGTGGTCGGTGCGAATACTTCGTTCATCATTTCTCTCCTGGCGCGGTCAGTCCGGCGACCACGAAATCCCGCAGCGTGCGGACTGCCTCGTCCGACAGCTCACGCTCCCCGGTGTCGACACCACCGAACTGCACGATGATCAGGTCGAACGCCAATCCCCAGCGCCGCCGACTCTCGCGTTCGCTCAGCTCCGGCAGCAAGCCGACCCAGGCGTCCATGCGGAACCAGTGCCGACGCCACATCGTCGGGTGCCGACCGAGAACGAATTGGGCCAACAGCCGCAGGTGCAGCCGCCCGACAGGATCGGCCGCCAATCCGACGAACGGCTCGATCACCGCATCCACCAGCGCCGACACCGAACCGTGCGCGGTTGTCACCTCGGTCAGCCGTTCGGCCCACAATGACCCGAGCCGATCCTCCAGCAATGCCGCGACCAGCGCTTCCTTCGAGCCGAAGTGATAGTGCACCGCCGCGGGATTGGCCCCGGCCGCCGCGCAGATCGCCCGCACCGAGACATCGTCGTACCGCTCGGTCAGCAAGAGTCGCTCGGCCGCCAGCAGTAGCCGCTCGCGCGTGCCCGCCGCGGCTGCCTGTTCCACCATGACTGCAGTCAACCACGTTCCCATCATCGATTCAATCATTGATTGAATCGATGATTGCCGACTGTCAGACGCCTAGCATGGGAGCTACCTCTAGAGCTCCACGCGAGGAGAAGTGACCAGCTCAGGACGGGAGCATGATGAGCCAGCACATCACCTACCGGAGAATCTATGAAGCGCCGATTCCGTCGGACGGCACCCGCGTGCTCGTCGATCGGGTCTGGCCGCGCGGGATCCGCAAGGAGGACGCGCACCTCGACGAGTGGATGCGCGATATCGCGCCGTCGACCGAACTGCGCAAGTGGTACGGACATCAGCCCGAGCGCTTCGCCGAGTTCCGACGCCGATATCTGGCCGAGCTGCGCGATACTCAGCACCGCGACGCCGTCGCGCAACTACGCGACATCGCCCGCGAACATCCGGTGACGCTGTTGACCGCCACCCGCGACGTCGACCACAGCCAGGCCGCCGTCCTCGCGAACTGGATTGCGGCAGAGGCGAATTCGCCGGACTGACGCGTCGGGACCTAGCCGGCGTTGCGGGCGGTGCCGCGGTGAGCGGGCACACTGGTGGGATCCTCCGGCCACGCATGCTTGGGGTAGCGACCGCGCAGGTCACTGCGAACCTGCGGCCAGCCGGTGCGCCAGAACGACGCCAGATCCGCGGTGATCGCGACGGGGCGTTGGGCGGGCGAGAGCAAGTGCAGCACGATCGGGACTCTCCCCTCGGCCAGCGACGGTGTCTGCGTCCAGCCGAAGACCTCCTGCACCTTGACCGCAAGCACCGGCGGGTCGGCCGAGTAATCGAGGCGGACGCGACTGCCGGATGGCACTGGCAGGCGCTCCGGCGCGAGTTCGTCCATGCGCGCGGCATCGGGCCACGGCAGTAGGCGACGCAATGCCTGTCCCGCGCCGATGCGTTCGAGGTCGGCGCGGCGGCGCGCCGTCGCGAGTTCGGGGCCGAGCCAAGCGTCGGCATCGGCCAGCAGTGATTCGTCGTCGACCCGCGGCCAGGGGGCACCGAGTGTGCGGTGCAGGAAGTCGAGGCGTTGACGGAGGGCAACCGCGTCGGAATCCCAGTGCAGCAGAGTGAGTCCGGTCGAACGCAGGCCGCGTCGCACTGCCGCGCTGAGCAATTGGCGATCAGGATCGCGAATCTGCAACTCCGACAACACGATCGCACCCAATCGCTCGACCCGCCGGGCAACCACGTCACCGTCGACCCAATCCACCTCGTCCGCAATCTCCAGCAGACTCGATCCCGCACGTCGGGCGAGCTTTTCGTCGGCGACCGCGGCCGCCCGGATCCGCCCGTCGGAACGCCCTGGATCGCGTGTCGCCACCGCGACCGCCACCCATTCCGCATCACCCAATCCGGAACCCGGCGGCAGGGTCACCGCCGTACCACCCGCCATCAGATAGCTCGCCGAGCCAGGACTACGTCGCCGTGCCAGCCGCTCCGGATGTGCCAGTGCGACAACGAAAGCCGGATCGTCGTCGCCATCCGTCGCGTCGACCAACCGCGACAGACGCTCGACCTCCCGCCGCCAGCGCGGCGGCCGCTCACGCCGCAACGCGCGCAGACCGGCCACGAGATCGACACCGGACACGAGGGTGTCATCGTCGAGGATTGCGACAACTTCCGCCGCCGCCCGGGTGCCGACCTCTGCGGCGCCGTCGAGCAGCGCTCGTGCCAATCGGGGATGCAGTCCGACTCGTGCCATATGTCGCCCGCGCTCAGTGACTTCTCCCGCTCCGGTCACGGCTCCCAACGCGCGCAAAACATCTCGGCCAGCGGCCAATCCGCCCTGCGGCGGTGCGTCCCACCACGCGAGGCCATGGCCATCGGGTGTGCCCCAACACGCGAGCTCCAATGCGAGACGCGTCAGATCCGCCGTGCGAATCTCCGGCTCCGGATAGGCAGGCAGGGTGCCGTTCTCGTACTCCGGCCAGCAGCGCCATACCTTTCCCGGAGCCTCGCGTCCCGCGCGCCCGGCCCGTTGCTCGGCGACGGCAGCCGAAACCCGCACTGTCGCAAGGCCGGACAACCCACGTCCCCGATCGATGCGCGGCACTCGAGCCAGCCCCGAATCCACCACGGCGCGTACCCCCGGCACCGTCAAACTCGATTCGGCCACGGCGGTGGACAACACGACGCGCCGCCGTGAGTCCGGCCGCAACGCAATATCCTGCCCGGCAGCGGAAAGCCTGCCGTGCAATGGAACCAGATCCACATCTACATCGGCCAAAAGATCCATGGTTCGGCGGATTTCGGCTGCTCCGGGCAGGAAGACCAGCACATCGCCGTCGACCCCGACGAGCGCCGCCCGCGTGGCGCGGGCCACCTGCGCTTCGCTCCGTTCCCGCGGCAACGACGGAACATACGTCGTCTCCACTGGATAGGCCCGCCCCCGCACCTCCAACACCGGCGCACTACCCAGCAGCACCGAAAGACGTTCGGCCGCAACAGTTGCCGATGTAGCGAGCACCCGCAGGTCCGGCCGCAAGCCGGCCCGCGCATCCAGCAGCAACGCCAAAAGCAGGTCCGCGTCCAGATGCCGCTCATGACATTCGTCGAGGATCACGACATCCGCGCCCGCCAACTCGGGATCGCCCTGCAACCGCCGCACCAGCAACCCGGACGTGACAACCTCGATCCGGGTCCGGCCACTGACCCGCCGATCTCCCCGGACCGAATACCCGACCGTCTCCCCTACCGACTCACCCAGCAGCGCGGCCATCCGCCCCGCCGCCGCTCGCGCCGCCAAACGCCGAGGCTCGGCCACCACCACCCGCCCGAGAGTCGCCAACGCCAGCGGCACCAATGTCGTCTTCCCGGTGCCCGGAGGCGCGACCAATACGGCGGCGCCACGCTCGGTCAATATCGCGACAATGCGGTCGAGCGCGCCACGCACGGGCAGATCAGGAAGTTCGGGCAGTTTCATTGCCAACCAGTCTGCAGCCCTGCACGAAGAACCTGAACCTCACCCCGTGACGGCAATCTGCGGTGCCGGGCTGACCAGCTGGATCCCCTCCCGATGCCCACTCCCACCGCTCCGACGGCGCGTTTTGGCCCGATTCCGATGAAATGTCTTGTGCAGCACTAATACCCACGCTCACGTAGGGTTCGCTACGATAGAGAGGTGCGGATCGGAGTAGGGCTCTCCACCGCGCCGGGAGCGTGGCAGGCAGGAGCGGAAGCCGCAGCGCACGCCCACGATCAGATCGCGGGCGAGACGCCGTCGCTTGCTGTGCTGCTGGCATCACGAGCACATACCGACGATGCCTCGGCCGTACTCGCCGGAGTCCACCAGACGGTCCGGGTGCCCGCACTCGTCGGATGTGTGGCGCAGGCGATCGTAGCCGGCCGCCGTGAGATCGAGGACGAGCCCGCGGTGGCGGTATGGCTGGCAGCCGGATTGCCCGCCGCCGAGACATTCCAGCTCGACTTCGTCCGCACGGCGACCGGAGGGCTACTCGCGGGCTACCGCTTCGACGAGGCCGCACGCGACTTCCACCTGCTGCTGCCGGACCCGTTCTCGTTCCCCGCCGACATTCTGCTCGAGCACCTGAACACCGATCTGCCCGGTACCACCGTGATGGGCGGGCTGGTGAGCGGCGCGCGGGGGCCGGGCGGCTGCCGGCTGTTCCGCGACCACGATGTGGTGACCTCCGGCGCGGTCGGCGTGCGAATTCCCGGACTGCACGGTGTCCCCATCGTGTCGCAGGGCTGCCGACCGATCGGCTACCCGTATATCGTCACCGGCGCGCGTGGCGCGCTGATCACCGAATTGGGCGGCCGACCGCCGATCGTGCGATTGCGCGAGATCGTCGAGGTGCTGCCACCCGACCAGCAGGAACTGGTGACGCACGGGTTGCAGATCGGCATCGTGGTGGACGAACATCTGGCAGTGCCCGGACAGGGCGATTTCCTGATCCGTGGCCTCCTCGGTGCCGACCCGTCGAACGGCGCGCTCGAGATCGGCGAGCTCGTCGAGGTCGGCACGACCGTGCAGTTCCAGGTCCGCGACGCGGTGGGGGCGGACGAAGATCTGCGTGCGGCCCTCGTCCGCGTAGGCTCGGACCTGCCAGGAAACCCGGCGGGTGCGTTGCTGTTCACCTGCAGCGGACGGGGTCGCCGGATGTTCGGGGTCGCGAACCACGACGCCGCCCTGATCGAGGACCTGCTCGACGGCATACCGCTCGCGGGCATCTTCGCTGCGGGAGAGATCGGTCCCATCGCCGGCCGCAATGCGTTGCACGGATTCACGGCATCGATGGCGGTATTCGTCGAATGAGGGTCGACCTGCGGGTCTACGCCGAGCTGAACGATTTCCTACGGCCCGACGAGCGGTACACGGTGCTGCGTCGACCGTTCCGTCCGCACCAGAGCGTGAAGGACGTCATCGAGGCGGCCGGCATCCCGCACACCGAGGTCGACCTGGTTCTGGTCAACGGGCAACCGGTTACCTTCGGCCAGCGCCCTCGCGGCGGCGATCGGATCACCGCCTATCCCGTATTCGAGACCCTGGACATCGGCCCGGTCACCAGGGTGCGTCCACACCCACTGCGCGAACCGTGCTTCATCGCCGACGTCAATCTCGGCGGGCTCGCCAAGCTGATGCGGCTGATGGGCCTGGACGTGCACTGTCGGTGGGACGCCGACGACGCCGCACTCGCCGAGCTGTCGGCGGCCGAGCACCGGATCCTGCTCACCCGCGACCGTGGACTGCTGAAGCGGCGCAACGTAACTCACGGCATGTACGTCAGATCGGACCAGCCGGTCGATCAGATCGTCGAGGTGATCCGACGGCTGGATCTCGTCGGACGCTTGGCACCGTTCACCCGCTGCCTGCGCTGCGGTGGCGCTGTTGTCGCGGTCGCCAAAGCCGAGGTCGAAGATCGGCTGCAACCGCTCACCCGCCGCCATTACGACACCTTTCGGGAGTGCCGCACCTGCGGACGGATCTACTGGCAGGGCTCGCACCAGGTCCGACTCCGCGCCACGGTGGAGGCGATCCGCACCAGCGTGAACCAATCCCTTCTGTGCCAGTAGACGTATTTCGGCTGGGACTTGCGATAGGTCACCGCCGAGAAGTTGACGCTAGGGGAGGTGAGCGTCTCTAGGGGTGCCCTAGCTCGTCGTCCCGTTCTTCGAGCGTTTCCACGAGGGCCGCGGCGATGAGGGCCACGGCCCGATCATCGTCGTGGGCCAGTCGCCGCAGGGTCTCCAGCGCGATGGTTCCCGGCATCTCGGCGAGCGCCTGGGTCAGTCGTATCCGCACCGCCGAGTTCGCTGTGTGTGCGGTGAACTCGTCGACCAGCGCTCTCATGATCCGGTCTGCCCACTTCGCGTCCCGCGCCAACGTTCCCAAGAGCTCGGCCGCCTCGACATCGTTCGGCCCCTCGACCACCGTGCCGACAAGTTCCGGCACAGCCCGGGTCACGCCCCGCGCACCCAGTGCGAGAGCAGCATGTCTACGGACCGTCGCGTCCGCGTCCCCGAGCGCGTCCGTGAGCACCGCGGTCGCCTCGTTGCCCGGTAACTCGGCGAGCGCCAGGACCGCGCGCCGCCGGACCTCGACATCCTCCGAGACCATGCCGGATGCCACGCGGGCCACACCGTCACCGCCGGCCCGTGTGAGGGCCCACCGCAGGGCCCCGGCAACGTTCGGATCGGATTCGGCGAGGACCGCCTCGGCCAGCAGCTCGGCGGGCACCGACACGTCCTCGGCCGAGGCCAGGACGGCCTGCTGCCGCCGGGCGGCACTCTGCGAACCGAGTCCGTGCAGGAGCTCGACGATACGCAAGACGTCTTGCCAGTCGGCGGGCTCGGCGGCATCGACCGTACGGAGCCGCTCGAGGAGTTCTCGCTCCCGGTTCAGTCGTTCCTCGGTCTTTCGGATGAGGTCGCCGACCAGTCCGGACGGGGTGAATCCGGGACCGTCGAGAGCGCGTCCGATCTGGCTCAGTGACAGTCCCAGGGACCGCAGCCCCTCCACATGGAAGATCCGCCGGATGTCTTCGGGAGAGTATTCCCGGTAGCCACCCACGGTGCGGCCCGTCGGTCGTACCAGCCCGAGGGAGTCGTAGTGCCTGAGCATCCGGGCGCTCACCCCCGAGCGACGCGCCACCTCGCCGATCAGCACGCAGTTGTCTCCTCCCGGTCCGGACCGAGCGCGACGACCCGCCTCGCCGCACCGACGGCGAGGTCGAATCCGGCATCCGGGTCACGCAGGAGCCGTTCCGTGGCGCTCACGTGCGCACGCACCGTCGGGTCGTGACTTGCCATCGCCTTTCGCAGGACCGGCTCGACCACATCTCCGAGCGCGACGAGGGCACGGCTCAGACTCAGTCGTACCTCCCGGTCACCGCGGCCGAATTGCGAGGCCAGCTCCTCGGCCAGCCCTTTCTTCGCACCGTCGGGCACGAGAACGACAGCAGCGCGCCATGCACTCCGCGCGACCTCGTCGTCGGCGTCGTGCAGCAATGACCGGGTGATTGCGGGCCATGCGCCCCTGTCCCCGATCTTGGACAGCGTGTGCAGCGCTTGGCTGCGGGCCTGCGCGCGTTCGGAACGGAGTTCCGCGCGGAGTTTCGGAACCGTGATCTCCGATGGGAGACGGGTCAGCGCCCACGTGAGCATGTCGCGCACATAGAAGTCCGGCTCGATCGCGCACCGTTCTATGAGCGCATCGACGAAACCGGGCTCGGGATGCGTGCCGACTGCCAGAGCCGCCGCGAGCCGCGTCGACGAGTTCCCAGCCGCCAATGCGTCGAGCAGTCGCATGTCCTGTGGATTCCTGTGTGTCGAGTTAATGGGGACCACCTCCGACAGCCAGTGAAGGCCTTCACACAGTGACAATGTCAAGCGCACCGGCGACAAGCGGTGGACATCGCTGTACTCCACCATCGGATTGGTGGCCCAGCGCACTCTTCTGCCGCTGGGCACTCGATCCCTGGACGGTGCAACGGACGCGGGCAGCGGGGCGGCACGTCGGTGCGTTAGCAGCAGTACGGCTCGGAGGTGCGTTATCGTCGGCTTCCTAAGGGACATGCCAGCTGCCCGACGGGCAGTCTGCCCTGGCGTTCGATGCTGATCTGCGGTGGGTATCAGGGAGGAATTGTGGACATTACCGAGCTGATCCTCGATGACCACCATGAGCAGCGGCGCCTGTTCGCAATCCTGGAGCAGATCGATAGCGCGGAGACCGGGGTGCTTTCCGCGATCTGGGACAGGCTGGCCGCCTTCCTCGAGTTGCACGCGCAGGCGGAGGAGGAGATCTTCTACCCCGCGTTGCTGCAGGCGGGTATCGCGGCCCGGCGCGCGGGCGGGGTCGAGGACGAGACACTCGACGCTATCCACGACCACAACCAGATCAGGGATGCGATCGCCGAAGTGGCGCATCATCAGGTCGGCACCGATGGCTGGTACGCGGCCGTCGCGGCAGCGAACACGGCCAACAGCGATCACATGGCCGAGGAAGAACGCGAGGGCCTCACCGACTTTCGCCGCCTGGCCGGGCTGGCGCGCCGCCATCAGCTGGCTGTCGCCTTCGCCGCTTACGAGGCGCGCAACTACGCCGGCGTCCAGCCCGTGGACAAGGATCCCGTCAGCTACGTCCGCGAAGCAGAGGAGAAGGCGCGGACCGACGCGAGCGGATCGCTGAGTGTCGGCACCCTGAAGCGGAACTGACCCGGCAGACCGGCCGCGGCAGTCAGTACCGCAACATCCCCTCATGCATTCCGCGCTGACCGAACCGGCGAGCGTGGGACGTCCGAAGAGCAACGCGCCGAGGCCATCTCGGGCCATTGCAGTGCGCGGTCATGCCGATCATCCCTCGCAAGGGTGGCCGTGACCGGCGTACTGTCTCACCGGAGGCCGAGCGCTGCCGAGCATCCTGCCCAAGGGCCCCAGCCCTGAGCGGCGAGTACCTGCTCGGCGACGGCGATCTGCTGCTCGCGGGTGGCTTTGTCGGCAGTCTGCCCATACGCGGCACCGCCGTATGCAGCCCATGTGCCCGGCGAGAACTGCAGGCCGCCCTGAAACCCGTTGCCAGTGTTGATACTCCAATTACCGCCCGACTCACACGCGGCGAGGCTATCCCATTCCTGATCGGTAGCGGCGGAAGCTTGGCCAACGTATGCCATGCCTGCCCCGCCGATGATCGCGCTGGTGGCGACGATCTTCTTGAGTGGGGTGCCCAGAGCGCTCATATCGCAGTTCCTTTCGAGTCAGCAAACCTATACAGGTGTCCAAGCATGAAAGGTGATCACTGGATCTTTGGAGCCGTTCGAGTGTGTGCCGGGCGCGGCGAGCTGAAGGGGCAGTCCTCGATTTCGTGTCCACATCGAAATACAGACCCATGCGTGAACCTATTGACAACTGTCGGTCGGTCGAAAATCTGCGGCGACCGACCGGACGAATGTCGGTGTGCACGCGCGGCAATGTTCCTGCACGGTGCTCGGGCGATCGGCGATATCTCCGCATATCGCTCAGCGTGCGCTGGCGATGACCTGGCCGAGAAGTTCCCACGTGCTACGGCGGGATCGAGTGCACGCTCGAACAAACTCCGATCAATGGGCGACCGCGTCCTCGCCGAGGAATCCACCCGATTGGTACCGCCACAGCTGCGCGTATGTTCCTTCCGCAGAAAGCAACTCCTGGTGTGTCCCCTCCTCGACGATTCGCCCGTGGTCGAGCACCACCAACCGGTCCATTCCGGCCACAGTGCTCAGCCGATGCGCGACGACCAGCGCCGTACGCCCTTGCATCAACTCCCAGAGCGCTTGCTGCACAAGCAATTCGCTTTCCGAGTCGAGAGCGCTGGTGGCCTCGTCCAGGAGCAGGATAGGCGCGTCCCGCAGGATGGCCCGAGCCAGCGCGACCCGCTGACGCTGGCCGCCGGACAGTTTCACGCCGCGCTCGCCGATGAGCGTTTCCATACCCTGCGGCAGCGCGTCCGCGAACTCGGTGACGTGCGCGGCCTTGGCGGCCCGCAGAATCTCCTCGTCCGTGGCGTCCGGGCGTGCGAACCGGATGTTCTCACTCAGGGTCCGGTGAAACATGGCCGGATCCTGTGGCACGTAGGCGATCAGACTGCGCAGATCCGCCTGCCGCAGCCGAGCTATGTCCTGCCCGCCGATGCGTATGGTTCCGGATTGGATATCCATCAGCCGCAGAAGTAGTTGGGTGATGGTGGTCTTGCCACCACCGGATCGTCCGACCAGGCCTACTTTGGTGCCCCTGGGCACGTGCAGATCCAATTCGTGGAACAGCTGCCGCGCACCCCCATACGTGAAGTTCACTCTCTCGAACCGCACGTCGAATCCCTTGGGCTGCAGTGGTTCCGGATGTTCGGTATCGAGCACCTTCGGTTCTTCCAGCAGTAGTTCGGTAAACTGCGCCGCCTCGGTGAGCACGGTCTCCAACCGCCGGTAGATCTGGTTGAACCGGAACATGATCCCGGTGGCGTTGAAGTAGTAGGTGAATGCCACCACAATGGCCTCCACCCCCGTATTTCCGCCGCTGAGACCCAACGCGATCAGGAGGCCGATCACGTTGGTGAGCGCCACCAGCGGCGCCACCAGCGTATCTATCCGCAGGTTGGCGTAATCCCAGGAGCGCAACGACTTTCGCCGCGAGGAGGCCACCCGCCGCTGATGCTCGGCCGCCTCCTGTGGTTCGGCAGCGAAGGCACGCACCACCTGCATATTGGCCAGGCTGTCGGCCACATGCCCGGAAACCAGCGCAATGGCGGCCTCTCGGTCGTCCACCAGCTTCTGGCGACGCTGGATCAACGGCATGATGACCAGCGCGGTCACCACGATCATCCCCACCAGCACGGCGACCAGCACGGGGTTGTAGCGCCACAACACAACCGAGGCGAACAGCAGCGGCACCAGTGCCGCCAGAATCTCGAAAGCGAGGGTGTCCACGAACTGTTCGAACCGAGCCGCGAAGCTGAGCGAGCGCTTCGTCAGTGAACCGGCGAAGTTGTTGTGGAAGAACGCCGCGTCCTTGGCGAGCAGCTCGTCCATGGCAAGCACGTACAGGTGCTCGATTCCGTAGGCATCGACTCGATTCAAGCAGTGAATCCCGATGCGCCACAGCAGTTCCGCGAGCAACAGGGTGCCAGCGAAGGCGAGGATATATGAAGCCAGAGCCCCGAAACTCGTATCCCCGGTTACCGCGACCCGACCGACCATCATGGCGACGATCAGCGGTGCGATATACAGATTGCAGATATTGCCGAGTGCCGGCGCCAGCAGCGCCGGAATCGTTGTGGCCTTGCGAGAGGCCATTTCCCGGCCATAAAAACGCAGCACCAGCTTGACCGCCGTCGCGCGTGAACTCATGCTCCCCCTCGACTCGAATTGAACGAGCGACACAGGTGAGCAATGATCCCGCGTCCAGGCGGGTTACGGCCAGCGAATATTTGCCGACCGCGAGCTGGATCCACGCTGGGGCCAGTCGGTTGCTGCGTGGGTTCACTACGAGCAGTCGGGCTACCAGTTTCGAGCCACCGATTTCGGTTCCGGCCGAGTTGAACGGGTCGGCCGGCTGGGTGCGTCCCACGACGACACCTGGTTCGGCCCGCGAGCAACCAGTTCGGGTTTCGTCCGCTCCGGATGGGTGGCCCGGCGGCGGCGGGCACGCAGCTCACCATGGGGGCGCAGCAGCCGGTACATCGTCGAGATCGAACACAGGTAGGTGGCATCAGTCCGACAGGAAGGGTCTCACGACCGAAATGCGAAACCCGAGGAGACCGAGACAGGGCCGCGGTAGGGCGCTGCCGACGCAGAGGCTGTGAAGGTGGCGTCAAAATTGGCTGATACCAACATTTTCCGCGCGCTGTGGTGTCAAATTTCAACTGCATCAATGGTGTAGATGACCGATGCCACTAGTCAGGAGCGTGTGCGTGCCCCGTGAGATCGATTCCGCTGTCTTCCCGCACCTGGATGCGGACCTGGACCGTGTCCGTGACGTTCTCGGGCCCATACAGTTTCGTGGCAGACCCGAGCTGACCGCACTCACCGACGAGGGCCCGGATACATCTCGTCGGATGGTGCGTCCGACGCTGACGTTGCTGTCGTACTACCTGCTCACCGATCCCGCGACCCCGGCCGACGACCGGGCGGTACGCGCCGCTGCCGGGGTGGAGTTGCTGCATCTGGGGTCGCTGTATCACGACGACGTCATCGACAACGCCGACCAGCGTCGCGGCCGCCCCAGCACCAACGCGGTGTGGGGTTCGCACCTGGCCGTGTTGGCTGGGGACTGCGTGACGACCTCGGGCACGCGCATGCTGGTCGAACTCGGCCATCGCGAGGTCTCCGCGGGGGCGATCGCGAGTGAGCAGATGTGCGCGGGCATGGTGATCGAGGCCGCCGATGAGTATGTGGCTTCTCGCAGTGAGCAGTCCTACCTGGACGCGATCGACGGTAAAACGGCGGCGTTGTTGTCGTTTGCGTGCCGGGTCGGCGCGATGCAGGCCGGCCGGCCCGAGGATGCAGAAGAGGCGTTGGCCGAGTTCGGCCGACAGTTCGGGCTGGCCTACCAGTTGTGTGACGACATCCTCGATTTGACCTCGACCGCCGAAGAAATGGGCAAGCCGGTCAACACGGATCTGTTCGAGGGCATCTACACATTGCCCGTGATTCGTGCGGCTGCCCGCGACCAACGTCTTGCCCGCCTGCTGGGCCGTCGAATGACGCGGGAGCAAGCCGCACATGCCCGTGAGCTCGTCATCGCCTCCGGCGCCGTGGACGAAGCGCGGGCGATGGCCGATGAATTCATGGACCAGGCTGCCGGTCGACTTGCCGATGTGCCCGCCGACCCACGCGCCCGCCACGTGATGCTCGCCTACGCCCGGTCCATCCTCGACCGGCGAACTTCTCGCCCGGTCGTTTCAGGACCCTCGACGCCACCATCCCAGGCCGGCGCCGAGTCGGTCTCGCCGCAGGCCATGGAATGGCTGAGGAGCTGGATGGTGGACACCGGCCTGATCGTCTCCCCGGCCGAGTTCGACCACAACCACCGGTGGGTGGGAGTGTTCCGGTTGCCTGCGCAACAGCTCTTGGCCCCGGCGGACGCGGCCCGTGAACAGGCCTTCGTCGGCATAACCGCGCTGCTGGCCGTGTGGGATGACCTGTTCGATGATCCGCAGCTGGGGGACCCGGAAGCTGTCACCGCGCTGAGGCGTGGGCTGGTGGCTGTGCTGCGCCAGGATCCGCAGGTACCGTGGCGATCCGGCGCGATCGCGACGGCGTGGGCGAGTGTGTGGCCGCGAGTGCGCGAGGGCCGCACCATCGAATGGCAGGAGCGGTTCCTGGGCACCGTCGGAGAGTGGTTCGAAGCCTGCGAACGCGAAGCGCACCACCGCATCGACCACTATGTCCCCACCACGGCCGACTGGCTACCGCTGCGTAACTCGGCCGGTGCGTTCGACATCGCTGCCGCCGTGTTGGAGATACACCAGGATTGGGAAGTGCCGTCGACGCTGCGGAACCACCCGGTGATCCGCCGTCTCGAAGAACTTATCTCCTGGGTGGGCATGGTGGAGAACGATCTGGTGTCACTGGATCGGGACGAGGCCGACCATATCCCCTACAACCTGGTCCGGGCCATCCGTCAGGAAACCGGGTGCACCCGGAGTGAAGCCATCGAGCAGGTGCAGCGCCAGCTGACCGAGAAACGCGCTCGGATCGACGCGGTGATCCGCTACCTCCCCGCTCTCCTCCGCGTACTTCCCGGTCTATCCGGCCGAAGGAAGGAGTACATCTCGCTCTACGAGAACCTGAGGGATGTGGCGTTCACGGCGCATCACGCCGATCGATACGCGCAAAGCTCGGCTTCCGCAGCGCCGCACTTCGAACGCTTGCGCCGTGATGTCTACTACTACCCCGCCGTTGATTCGGCTCCTAGCAGGCCGTAACCGCCCGCGGTTGGGGCACTTTCACTGCTCCGCCGGCTCTCCGGACCTCGTCGGTCCGGACCGGCGAGCGGTTCCGTAACTGTGCCCGGCCGACGAATGTTCTCCGGTGCGATGCCGCGAATTAGCCTTCCCGGCACGGGTTTTCGTCGCTGCTTGGTAGCATGCGAACGGATGCCGGGCCACTGCATCGACGGCAGGCAAGGGGCGATGATGGAAGTGGAGAACGTCCACCACTCATACGGCAGGCGGTCGGTGCTGCGTGGCATCGACATCATGCTGCCCGCGGGGACGCTGGTGGGCATCGTCGGTGAGAACGGGGTGGGGAAGTCGACGCTGTTGAAGGTCCTTTCCGGAGAGCTGCGACCGGACCGGGGAACGATCCGGCACCGTGGCCGGTTCGGTTACTGCCCGCAGCAGGTGGTCCTGAACGACGCCTTTACGGTTCGTCAACACCTGGACTTCTTCGCCGCGGCTTATGCCGTTCCGGATCTGCGGCGGGCCGAGGAGACCATGGAGATCCTCCGGTTCTCCGAATACATCGGTGAGCGGGTCGCGACGCTGAGCGGCGGCACCCGGCAGAAGCTCAACCTGACGTTGGCGGTGATGCACGACCCGCAGGTTCTGCTGCTCGACGAGCCATACCAGGGATTCGATTGGGAAACGTATCTGCGTTTCTGGGATCTGGTCACCGAGTTCCGTGACAGCGGACGGTCGGTTCTGGTCGTCTCGCATCTGGCCCACGACACCGACAAGCTGGATCAGGTGTGGCGGTTGCACAACGGCGTCCTACACAGCAGACAGGAGAACGCCGGATGAGCGGGAGTGTGCGGCTGTTCGTGATCGCTACGCGCTACGGCCTCATCGAGCATGCTCGTAACCGATTCGCCATGGTGTTGGTGGCCGCCTTCGTCCCCATATTGATCACTCTGGTGCGCGTGGCCGTCACCGACATCGAGGTGCCGTTCCGGCTTCGAGACACCGGTCTCGTGCTGCGCGCCAACGGCAATCAGCTCGCCCAGATCAGTGGCGCCATGATGGCGGTCTCACTGATTATCGGGTTCATGATGTTCGCGGCGACTTTCAGCAGCGGAGCATTCGACCGGCGTCTGTCGATGGCCGGATATCCCCGGGTTGCGCTGGGGCTGGCGAAGATCGCCTGCCTCGTGGTGGCCTCGGTGGTGGTCTGTGCGTACGCCACCGCAGTCATCTGCTGCTACTGGTCGCCTCGGCAGCCTGTCCTGCTCGCTGCGGCGCTTTTCGGCGCGGCGATGACCTACGGGGCACTGGGTGTCGCCCTCGGCGCACTGCTGCGCCGTGAGGTAGAGGGCATGTTCGCCATCGCGATGATCAGCTGCTTCGACATGGCCGTGCAGAACCCCATCGCCAGCATCGGGGCAGACAGCGAGCTCGTGCGCTGGCTGCCCTCCTACGGGGCCATGCAGGCTTCGACCGCGGCCGGCTTCTCCGACACCACACCATTCGCGGGCTTCGCCATGCAACTGGCCTGGTTCGCTGCGAGCGCCCTCGTCGGACTGATCGCTTTCCATCTGCGCACCCGCTCGTCTCTTCGGCCCACGATGTGGATCCGCCTCCGCGGACCTCGTATCCCGGGACCGACGAAATCCGGACAGCTGGCGAAGCATTGAGGGTGTGTGTCCCGCCCGATCAGCACGGTGGATCGGGCGGGACACACCCTGGCTTTGTCAGTCGTGGGGGCTTACAGCGGTAGGAGCCGGTTCGGCCGCCTGGTAGTAGATCTCACGGCGCAAACGTTCCAAGTCCGGCGCTGCGGAAGCGGATGTTGGCTCGTACCGATCGCTCTCACGTCCCCAGAGCGCCACATTCGTGATGTTCGCGTATATCTGCGCGTAGTCCTTCCTCTTGCCCGACAGGCCGGGAAGCACGCGGATGAGTCCGGGGATGTAGCGGATCACCGCCTCGAGCTGGGCGCGATGCTCCGCCACCTGGCGCTGCACCTGCTCGACGGCTTCGCCACGGGTGCAGCCGGTCTCGTGACGGACCGCCCGCACCAAGTTGTAGGGGACTTGGTCGGCCTCGTCCTGATCCAACCCCACCAGGTCGTTCTCCACGAAGGTCACCCAGAAGGCGAGTTCCTCGAACCGGCGGATCACGGGGTGACTGCGCAGCCTCGACGGCAGTTCCCCGTCCTGGTACACCTCCATGCAGGCGAGGGCGATTTCGATCCCACTGGTCGCGATCCGCAGCGGCAGGTAGTCGGCCGTGGTTGGGACATAGCCGTTAATGCGATGGTGCGCTTCGCGTTCGGCCGCTTCGAACCACTCCTCGAGGCCGTCGAGGAACCGCTCCTGCCAGCGGGCGGTCCGGCCCTCACGCAGACGCGGCCACAAACTCGCCCAGGCCGTTGAGATCGCGCCGGGCCGCGCCTCCGGGTCCTGGCGCACCATCGCCACCATGCCGCGCCTCAGCGCGGTGACGGCCTGCGGGTCCTTCAGCTGCGGATCCTCGAAGAGGTCGTCCAACGCGAGGACCAGCACGGCCATACCGTAGGTCGTCTGTTCACGTGCCGCGTCCGCTGCCGGGGTCAAGGTCTGTGCCGGAACCTGGATCGCTCCTGTCCACCGGTGGTAGTCGGCCTCGGCAGGAGTGAGAGCAAGCCCGGTGTCCACCAGCCAGCTCCGCAACCATTCTGCGACGTGCGGCGGGAGCCCGGCGCCACGAGCTCGGGATGGCTGCGTCGCACGCGGGTCGACCGCGGTACCGGGAGTTCGCCGGTCGAGGATGGACCTGGCGTAGGCGATCATCGCGTGGCGGGCGCGTGGGTCGGCGGGCACATCGGCAAGTCGACCGGCAGCCTGGTCCATGAATTCATCGGCCATCGCCCGCGCTTCGTCCACGGCGCCGGAGGCGATGACGAGCTCGTGGGCCCGCGCGGCTTGCTCACGCGTCATGGCTCTGCGTAGCAGCCGGACAAGGTTCCCGTCGCGGGCGGCCGCGCGGATCACGGGAAGGGTGTAGATGCCCTCGGGCAGATCCGCGTTGACCGGCTTGCCCATTTCTTCGGCGGTCGAGGTCAAATCGAGGATGTCGTCACACAACTGGTAGGCCAGCCCGAACTGTCGGCCGAACTCGGCCAACGCCTCTTCTGCATCCTCGGGCCGGCCGGCCTGCATCGCGCCGACCCGGCATGCCAGCGAGAGCACCGCCGCCGTTTTACCGTCGATCGCGTCCAGGTAGGACTGCTCGCTGCGGGAGGCCACATAGAGGTCGGCGGCCTCGATCACCATGCCCGCGCACATCTGCTCACCCGCGATCGCCCCCGCGAGAACTTCCCGTCGACCGAGTTCGGCCAGCATGCGCACGCTCGCGAGCATCACCGAGTCCCCACCCAGGACCGCCATATGCGAACCCCACACCACATTGGCACTGGGACGGCCACGACGCTCGTACGCGTGATCTACGACGTCGTCGTGGTAGAGCGAGCCCAGATGCAGCAACTCGACGGCAGCAGCGGCGCGCACCACCCGATCGTCGGCCGGGGTCGCGGGATCGGTGAGCAGGTAGTACGACAACAGGGTCAAAGTGGGACGAACCAAACGGCGAGAGGTGTCCGGCCCATCGTCGGTGAGTGCGGTCAGTTCAGGCCTGCCCTCTAGTCGAACAGGTCCGAGAACGTCACGGACGCGGTCCAAGTCCGCATCCAGATGTGGGAAGACAGCCGAATCGATTTCACGTGACACGAGGGCACTCCTGACTGGTTACATCGGTCATCTGCAACACCATTGATCAGTGGAATTGGACACCAACTTCGCACGGAAGATGTTGGTATCAGCCAATTTTGATGCCTCCACAACGTTGGCGATGCCCGATGGCGAGCGCCGTCGTCGGCGAGTGCCTCGGAGACGCGCTGGTTGGACAGGAGGTCGTGTTGGCGGCTGGTCGGCGCGCAAGTTGAGCGCGGTGGTGCCGGCGAGCACCCTCGTGTGTGGCCTCAGCCAGCGGCAGCCATCGCCGATTACCTCGTGACCGGCGCCGCGGGTTTCATCGGCGCGAACTACGTGCAGCGTTTGGTCGAGGCCTCGAGGTCCACCTCATACCCGTGAGCCAGTATCAGCACCGACCAAAGGCAGTCGGCGAGTTCATGTTCGAGGCCTTCACGGCTCGCGGCCTGGATCCTGTTCCTTCCTGAGAGCTTTGCGAGATCGCCCATATCGATTCCGAGACGTGCTCGGCGGCATAGGGTTTCGGTTGCCGGCATGCGAGTCATACGGTCGAACGCAGCTGTGGACCGTTGTGCCGTCTGCTCTTACCGGGTGTTGCAGAAGCTGGTTGCGGTTGGCATCATTGGCCACCGTATGCCGTTGGTTTCTGATTCCGCGTCTCACAGCCTCGACGGTTTGTCCGTTGGTGATGCGCTGGGTGCTCAGTTCTTCGTGCCCGGCCACTCCGTCGCTGATCTGCTCGCCGGGCGAGTGCCAGCGGCCCCGTGGCAGTGGACCGACAACACCGAGATGGCCTGTTCGGTGTACTCGGAAGTCCGCGGCCGCGGCTGTATCGACCGGGACGCACTCGCAGGTGCCTTCGCTGATCGCTGCGAACCGTATCGTGGCTACGGCGGCGGCACAGTCGTTGTGCTGCACGAGATTCGCGACGGGCGCCCCTGGGAGGAAGCGGCCGCAGCGGCTTTCGACGGGCGCGGATCATGGGGAAATGGGGCTGCGATGCGGGTCGCCCCGCTCGGGGCGTACTTCGCGGGAGACCTGCGCCGAGCGGCAGCGCAGGCCGCGCTCTCCGCCGAGGTCACCCATCGGCACCCGGAAGCGATCGTGGGCGCCATGGCGGTCGCCGCCGCAGCGAGCTACGCTGCGGCGAC
Organism: Nocardia vinacea NBRC 16497; assembly: GCF_000308835.1. Lineage (GTDB taxonomy): Bacteria > Actinomycetota > Actinomycetes > Mycobacteriales > Mycobacteriaceae > Nocardia > Nocardia vinacea. The sequence continues at coordinate 81,912 of NZ_BAGN01000172.1, forward strand.
TCGTGGAAAAGGCTGTGTACCAAGTGAATTGCTGGCCGTGGTAGAGCCGTATCTGGTTAATGGTCGGACCGCGGACGGTGTCCGGCGAGCTCGAAAGCTACTCGGCCGATCGGTAGCCGAAGCAGCTTACGAACTCGGCAACGGCGCACAAGTAAGCGCCCAGGACACGGTGCCGTTCACGCTGTGGGCAGCCGCCACCTTTCTCTGTGACTACCCGGCCGCCGTCACCGCGTGCATCGAGGCCGGCGGGGATGTGGACACGACAGCCGCGATCGTCGGTGGAATCGTGGCAGCACACACAGGGATCGGAAGCCGAGACACGATACGCGGAATACCGGAACAGTGGTTATCGGCACGTGAGCCCCTGCCCCCGTGGGCGCATGCAAGCCATCATCGTTGGGAATCGTGACGCCGGTATCGCCGGGATGACCCTGACTCACGACCTGCCTTACCCCCACGCCGCCGAGAACGCCGTGATCGTGAAAGTACACGCCGCCGGGTTCACCCCCGGCGAGTTGGACTGGCCCGGCACCTGGACCGACCGCGCCGGCCGGGACCGGACCCCGAGCGTGCCTGGGCACGAGTTGTCGGGAGTGATCGTCGAGCTGGGGTACGGCACCACGGGTTTGACTGTCGGCCAGCGCCGGACCCAACTCACCGAGCTCGCCACGCGCCTGCGTGACGGCCGCATCAAGCCGGCCGTCGGTGCCGTCCGCTGGATGACAAACGAACTCGCTGCAGTTTCGGGCCGGCGCGCGCGGAAAACACCCGTACAGACTGTCGGGTCGAGCCACAACCATTGAGCGGCAGGCAATCTCGCGCGACGCTCGCACATGCCGACCACGGGGCATCACGAGCCACGATGTCGGGTCTTGCCGAACCCGGGTGCAGGCAACCGACGGCAAGAGACGGGTGAGATCCTCGGTGCCGGCCAATGGCGAGGCAGCGCCGATGTTGACTGCAGAGCGGCGCGGCCATGCCGCTGGGCGAGCGGTCGCACGCGAGAAGTGTTGGGCTCAGAGCATGCCGGATTAGCCGATTGCATGCTGCCGTCGGAACTGCGCGGTGATTCGGTCGATGAAATCCCGCTGATCTGCGGATTTGGACGGCAGAATGTCGCCATGCGCATATTTGCCCGATTGTTGCAGTCTGTCGTCGCCGGCGTGCTGGTCGTGGCAGCCGGTCATTGCGTCGCAGCCGCCCCCGCCGCGAGCGACGCCCATATTCGGTTGCCCTGGCTGACTGCTGAGCCGGACGGAGTGCAGGCGCCGGGGGCAGCGCTGGCAGACGGAATCACCGGCACGATGCTGTGGTCGCGACAGGCGAACACCCCGGTCCCGATAGCCAGCATCACGAAGGTGATGACGGCACTGGTAGTGATCAATGCCGGCGACCTCGACCGGGCTATCACCGTGCCGCAAGAAATCATCGCCTACGGCACCAAGTACGACGGAAGCAACGCCGGCCTGGTCCCCGGCGAGGTGCTCACCGCACGACAGCTCCTGTACGCGATGATGCTGCCATCCGGCTGCGATGCCGCCTACACCCTTGCCGAGGCGTACGGGCCCGGCCAAGACGGCTTCATCGCCAAAATGAACGAGACGGCGCGTCAAATGGGCCTGGCGGGAACATATTTCACCGACCCCAGCGGGCTGCCCGCCCCCACCGACCACTCCACTTACTCCACACCGGCGGACCTGGTTGCGCTCGGCCTACGCGCGATGAGCCTGCCGGTGTTCCGCGACATCGTCAGGTCGCGGAGCTATCACCTGCCCGCCGGCCCGGGCAACCACGATCATCTCTGGCAGACCACGAACTCCCTGCTGCGTGACTATCCCGGCACTATCGGCATCAAAACCGGATCCACCGACGCGGCGGGAACGTGCCTGCTGTTCGAGTCGGTCAGGGCAGGAATACCGCTGATCGGTGTGGTCCTGCACAGCTCACCCGACAGCAACGTCGCCGCGAAGGAGGACGCCGAGCGCATGTTGAACTGGGCCTACGACCCGATCCTGAGCGCGCTGCCGATCAGCTAGCACCGAATGCGGAAGCTGCCTGCGGATCCCGGTTCGCGCCAGGACGATCCGCGGCCACAGGACGACCGTATCCGCCAACCTGGATACAGCCAGCGCATGTAGTCACACGTACCGCGATCGGGGTGGTGAATAGCTCGCCGATCGCGGTCATCGTGGGGCATCGAGGCGCTGCTGACTCTGCACGGGACTCCACCCACCTCGGCGATTTCGCGCTCGTGACGATGCTTGGCTTGTAGGGGTTGCGGATCGTCGAAGCGTGTGGTGACCGGTTGTGTGAATCCTGCTCGGGGCATCAAATGTGACGAAGTCCAACTGTGGAATGTGATGTAGGTCATTGCCCGAGAAGGCGTCGTTGGGCATCGTCGGCAATTCGTTTTTGGAATGAACCTGGTTGGAGACGCCCAAATGGCCGACCACGATTTTGCTTACGACCTCACGCTGGACGAGGCACGACGGCGCAGCGCCGTCGTCGCGGCGCTCGGTGACGACTGGGATCCGGTCGCGGTGCTCGCCGAGGAAGACCTGGCGTACGACATGCTGTACTCGAATCTCGACGACGAGCAGCAGCGGATCTACGAGGAACTCGTCCAGGCCGGGATCCTGCCGGATCGGGCCACGCGCCAGATCGCCGACTGATCTCACCACCGAGCACGAACCATGACTGGTGTTCGGCGTGTTGCCTCCCGCGAGTCGTGACCTAGCTCCTCCGGCTCTCGGCTGAGTTTCGTGGGCAATGAATGCGCAGTAATGCGTATCCCAACGGCCACGCGGCCTCACCCTGAGATTCGTCGGGCGGTGGCCGAGTCGCGGGATCCCGACAGGACCCCGCGACCAGCCGCACCGCACCGACCCGACACCCGTCAGGCAGCGTCGAGGGCCGCGGTGATCTTGCGGGCCATCGCGACCACGGCGGGACTGGACTCGCCCTTACCCGGCTGGGCGGCGGCCTCGACGGCGACCAGAACGGTATCGCGGAAGTTGTCGGCCTCCTCTGGATGCTGCTTGCCGAGCAGGCTCATCGCCGCGGTCAGGCTCGGCAGCACCTGATCGGCCAGTTCGGCAACGGACTTACCTGGCAAGTGAATGTCCTTGGACTTTGCGGCCAGCACATGCCCGACCAGTCCGGTCGCCGAAGTCAAGGCGATGCAGCCCTGCGAGATGCCCTTGTGCGGCGCACCGGCGGCGGCCATCAACGACACCGCGCCATAGGCGGCGGTACGCAAGGTGCTCTTGTCCTGATCGGTCAGGGTGATGGTGACAGACATCTCGTGTACTCCTCGAAATCGGTTGTGGCACCGTGTCGGTGCCGGTCGTTTTGTTCGATGTACACACTGTCGCCGCACCGACTGACACCGACCTGACACACACCTGACACCCCCACTGACACCGCGATCGGCCATCAACGCGCCAGCTGACCCGCTGACGATCACACAGCCCGAGACCACTGTGGCTCAGCACGTCCATGCCCCGGAACGCCCGGTCAGCAAATGAGATCCATTGCGGCTCATGACATTCGCACATGCCGATGTGCGTGCATCGATGAAGTCGGTGAACCGGACGGCGGACCCGGTGTTGTTTCAGTTCTATTCGTGTCCGAGCAAATCGAGCACTTGCTCGTGCAGGCGGCCGTTGGTGAATACGGCGGCGCCGGATGAGATGCTGCGTCCTTTGTGGAGGTCGCTGAACTGTCCGCCTGCTTCCTCCACGATCGGTACAGCGGCGGCGATGTCCCAGGGTCCGGCAGTCTGGTGAAGAAAGATATCGGCCTGTCCGGCAGCCACGAGCATGGCGCCCTGGCATGCTCCGGCCCAGTCCGACAGCGGCCCACCGTCAGCACATCGCGCGAGAAGGGTATCGGCTGTGACCAGACGCTGTGTTGGAACCCAGTCTGCGACAGGCCAGATTACAACGGTGGCCTCGCCGAGGGTATCGGTCCTCGTCACCGTCAGCGCCTGGTTCGGTCCGAGTTGTCCATCCAGGCAGGTACTGGTCCACGCTCCTGCGGTGCGTGAGGCCCACCATCGGCGCTGCAGGGCCGGGGCGGAGATCATGCCGGTGAGTACCTCGCCGTCGTCTTCGACTGCGACCAAGGTGCTCCACTCGGCCCGTCCCGTGCAGAAGTTGCTCGTCCCGTCGATCGGGTCGATAACCCACCGGCGTGTGGCATTGCCGTGAGTACCGAATTCTTCTCCGACCCAACAGTCCTGAGGGCGGGCGTTCGCGAGTCGAGCCCGGATGGCTTGCTCTACGGCGCGATCGGCCACCGTGACCGGGCTGCCGTCAGGCTTGGACTGCGTCGCGACACTCCCGGCCGTGAAGTACCGCATAGAGATGGTGTCGGCAACATCCGCCAACTGCTGAGCAAGTGTCAGATCGTCCATCGGGGTCACAGGTACCAGAGCTTAGAAGTGGCCGGCTGCTCGGTCGCAAGATCGACCCGAACCAGGTGGCACATTTCAAGACAGCGCACGATGATGTCGCGTTCCGGTCGTTCGTGAACCACGGTGGTTGAGGCACAAGCGATCTCGTCGAACGTCCGCACATGCGGATTTGCGCGCACTGACGCCGCCCGAAGCAACCAGGACCGCTCGATCCTGTGGCGGGAGCGTGTTAGCGGGTAGCGCCGAACGGGATCGTGTTGCGTGCGTTGCGCAGGATCGATGGCAGTCGTGAGGCGTGGGTGATTGCGCGGAACTGCCAACTGTCTTCTGCGGGAACGATTCCGGCCGACTGCATGGCGTCGAGTAGGTCGAAGAGGGTCTCGCCCTCGTACATGCGGCCGTCGGGGGTGAAGTGGTAGCGGTCGACGGCGGTGCATTGGACGAAGGTCCCGACACCATGGATCGCGGGCGCGGACTCGTCGTAGGGGTAGAACCGCAATGGTCCGTCGTGGTGTCCACTGCCGATGTAGCGGATGGCTATTCGGGTTTCGCCCTCCGGTGTGATGTCGATGTAGACCTGCCCCGGTAGCGGGTCGTAACGCCAGTCCGGGATGGCGTCGAAGAACGCGAAGTTGTATGCGACGAACTCCTCCTGGCCGACCATCACCCGACCGAAGGTGGTCGGATCCTTGTATCGGAGGTCGTCGGTGTACAACTCGTCGTTGCGCGACATGTCCCGTGCCAGCCAACTCCACCAGTACTTCTTCGCCCATTCCAGCATCCAGGCGATATCGACACCGAAGGTCTTGTAGTGCTGGATCTTTCGTTCGAAGTCGACAAACCATTGGCGGGTCATGGCATTGAGCTCGTCCTCGGTGAGCACCGGGACCCGGCCGCCTGCGCGGTTGCCTGCCAGAAACTGCGGTAGCGGCTGCCGCAGGCGCGGTTTCGCCAGTGCCTGCTCGAACAATGCTTCGTCGAACATGTGCCGACTCCTTTTCATCAGGCGAACCGCCCAACTGGAAACGGCCGATTCTAGTTCATGATTGCATGGCATCGGTCTAGAATCAACCGTTTCCAGTTGGCGTTCGGGAGTCGAAGTGACAGAAGAAGGACCAAGCGGCGAAGCCGATGTGTCGTCGCCGCCTACCGCCCGGCAGTGGCGCGGCCAGTCCTTGGCCGACCGTTCGCTCGTCCGCCGACGGCAGCTGTTGCAGTCCGGATACGAACTGCTCGGCGTCGGCGGAGTCGCCGATGTCACGGTGCGGGCAGTCTGCCGGCATGCCCAGCTGAGCCCGCGCTATTTCTATGAAAGCTTCACCGACACAGACGAATTGATCGTCACTATCTACGACGAATGCAATAGCGAAATCGCGTCCGCTATCGCCGCTGCGGTGCCGCGGGCAAATCTCGCGGAGTCTGTGCGGGCCGCGATCGATGCCGCAGTCCAGTATTTCGAGACCGATATTCGTCGTGTCCGGGTTCTGCTGCGGGAACCGTTGACCAGCCAATTGCTCGCCACGCGGCGAGCGGCCGTGGCACCGGCTTTCCTGACCTCGATCATGGCGGCCGCTGGGATGACCGACTTGTCACCTCTCGGCGACGCCGAACTCGCCATGTCCGCCAGTGCGCTGTCCGGCGCGCTGGTATCGCTGATGCTCGACTACACCGACCAACGTCTCGCTGTCACCGCCGCCCAGGTCGCCGACTATGCGACCCGACTCGTCCGGACCACCGTGCTCGACCTGTCGTTCCCGAAACAGACCGCGGACCCACATGACGTCGGCTACGACGAATGACGGATCGAGCCGCAAATCATCCGGTAGTGCCGCGACTCGGGTACTGGCGTCGGTCCTCGGTGGCAGGATGCGGGTGTGGGTGACTATTTCGAACGAATCGTCGACCTCGATGTGGCCTCGGCCGACGCGAGCACGCTGGCCGAGCACATGGTGGACTGGATGGTGTCGCGACGATGGCTGCTTCGCGAGACTTCACGCGAGGCGATGTACAGCCTCCAGGTCGACGAAGGCTATGTCCCAGGCCCCGACTGGCCGCGGATCACCCATGATTGGGGCGCCGACTGGGTCCCCGGCCCCGTCGCCGTCATCGTCGGCCGCCACGACCACTGTCCCGGCCAGGGCGGCATCGAACCGGCCTCCGCAGTATGCCCACGCTGCCAGGCCACCACCGTGATCATCGACTACCCGCAACAATGGCAAGCCGATCCCGCCGTATGGCAGCCGTTCTCGGACGCGATCGACGCCTGGAAACAAACAGGCACCGGCTCAGCAATCTGCCCCTCCTGCACCACACCGAGCCCCATCACCACCTGGCAATGGGCAGACGGCTTCGCCCTGGGCACCCTCGCCTTCGACTTCTGGGGTTGGCCGCCCCTCACCGAGGACTTCATCACCGAATGCGCCACCCAACTCGGGCACCGAATCGAACACCACACCGGCAAGTTCTGAACCGAGGCTGCCAACGATCAGCTGAGCGCGGCGCGGTGACCGTCGAGCTCGGCACGCAGCTCGACGGGAACGGGTCGCGGCCGATTCGCGGGGTCCCGACAGGACCCCGCGACCAGCCGCACCGCACCGACCCGACACCCGTCAGGCAGCGTCGAGGGCCGCGGTGATCTTGCGGGCCATCGCAGCCACAGCGGGACTGGACTCGCCCTTACCCGGCTGGGCGGCGGCCTCGACGGCGACCAGAACGGTATC
>NZ_BAGN01000171.1 GCF_000308835.1 Nocardia vinacea NBRC 16497
GAACGACCGGTTCGTCGACAGCGGCGAGGTACAGGTGGCGACCAGATCGCCGACCCCGGCCAGTCCGGCCAAGGTGACCGGCTCCGCGCCCAGTGCCACCCCGAGCCGGATGATCTCGGCCAGCCCGCGGGTGATCAGGCTGGCAATCGAGTTGTCGCCCAACCCCATTCCGGAGGCGATGCCGCAGGCGAGCGCGATGACGTTCTTACAGGCGCCACCGATCTCGCAGCCGATCACATCGGTATTGGTGTAGGGGCGGAAGTAGCCGTTGGCGCAGGCCTGCTGCAGTGCGACGGCCCGCGCGGCATCGGTGCACGCGATCACGGTGGCCGCGGGCTGCTCGGCCGCGATCTCCTTGGCCAGGTTCGGACCGGACAGCACCGCGATGCGGCTCTCGTCGGCACCGGTCACCGCACCGATGACCTGACTCATCCGCAGCAGCGTGCCGGTCTCGATGCCCTTGGCCAGGCTCAGCAACGCGGCATCGGGCCCGATCGAGTCCCGCCACGTCTCGAGATTCGCGCGCAAGGATTGGGACGGAACCGCGAGCACGACGATATCGGCGCCGTCGAGTGCCTCGGCGTGGTCGTGGGTGGCCCTCAAGCTGGGTAATTGCACATCGGGCAGATAGAACGGATTGCGATGTTCCGTGGCCAGGGCCTTGGCCACTTCCTGCCGCCTGGCCCAGATCGTGACGTCGGTTCCCGCGTCCGCCAACACCTTCGCGAACGCGGTCCCCCATGATCCCGCGCCCAGCACTGCCGCCCTCGTCATCTGCCCAATATGCCACGGAACCACTCATGGAAGGATTAGCACCATGCGTCCGCATGCGTTGCACGCCGTGATCGCGGTGAAGAGCCTCGATCGGGCCAAGAGCCGGCTGTCCGATCGGCTGCGCCCGGAACACCGGGCCCGGCTGGTGCTCGCCATGCTCGCCGACACCGTGACCGCCGCCGTCGCGGTTCCGCGGATCGCATCGGTCACCGTGGTGACCCCGGATCCGGTCGTCGCCGAGCTGGCACACACGCTCGGCGCGGTCGTGCATCCCGAACCCCGCCGCGAGGTCATCGACGCGACCGATCCGGACGGTCTGAACACCGCGCTCACCGACGCGGCCACCGCATTGCGACACCGGCACGGCCCGGTCGAACTGCTGGCCCTGCAGGCGGATCTGCCCGCCTTGCGCCCGGACGAACTCTCGGACATGCTGACCATCGCGCCGGTCGGCGTTCGTTCGGTCATCGTCGACCACGCGGGCAGCGGCACGTCCGCGTTATTGGTCCGCGATACCGTCGCCCCGCTGGATCCGCGCTTCGGTCCCGGCTCCGCGCGTCGACACATCGACGCGGGTGCGGTCGACCTGCACGGCGACTGGCCCGGATTGCGGCTCGACGTCGACACCGCCGACGATCTGGACCGCGCCATCGAACTCGGCGCGGGCGATTCGACAGGTGCTGTGCTGCACGACATCGGTTGGCCGGTTCGCGTTCACGAGCGGGTACGCCGGGTGTGCTAGCCGGTCGCCACATCCGGCGTGATACGCACGGCAATGATGGCGTGGGGCTGCACACGGCCCGGTTTGTAGGGGATGATCGTTGGCGTGAGTGAGCGAAGCAAGCTATCCAGGAACCAGCGTGCGTCGCGCATGTCGGTGCCGCGTGCCAGCGAGGCGCGGGCATGAGCGAAATCGAAACCGTCAAACAACCAGTGCTGCCGACCGCACTGCCCGCCGCGACAACACCGGCTGAGGATGCCGACGCACAGCGGTTGCCACGTGATCGCTACCTGAACCGCGAACTCAGTTGGCTCGACTTCAACACCCGTGTTCTCGCACTTGCCGAGGACGCATCGCTGCCATTGTTGGAGCGCGCGAAATTCCTGGCGATCTTCGCCTCCAATCTGGACGAGTTCTATATGGTCCGCGTCGCCGGCCTCAAACGCCGTGCGGAGACCGGACTTTCGGTGCGTTCGGCCGACGGCCGTTCGCCCACCGAGCAATTGGAGCTGATCGCGGCGCGCGCCCAGGAGATCGCCGACCGGCACGCGCGCGTCTTCCTCGACTCGGTACTGCCTTCACTGACCGCCGAGGGCATCGCCGTCATCGACTGGTCCGATCTGGATGACGATGAGCGCCAGCGCCTCTCGGCCTACTTCCAGGATCAGGTTTTTCCGGTGCTCACCCCGCTCGCGGTGGATCCGGCACACCCGTTCCCCTACATCAGCGGCCTGAGTCTCAACCTCGCGGTGACGGTGAAGGACGCCTCCACCGGTGGCGAGCATTTCGCCCGCGTCAAGGTGCCCGACAACGTCGATCGCTTCGTTCGAGTGCGGCGCACCGATTCCGGGTCCCCGGTCGCGGCCTTCCTGCCGATGGAAGCACTGATCGCCGCGCACCTAGATCTGCTTTTCCCAGGTATGAAGGTGGTCGAACACCACTCTTTCCGGATCACCCGCAACGCCGATTTCGAGGTCGACGAGGATCGCGACGAGGATCTGCTGCAGGCGCTGGAGCGCGAACTCGCTCGCCGCCGCTTCGGTTCACCGGTCCGACTAGAGGTCTCCGACGATATGACCGAGCACATGCTCGATCTGCTGCTGCGCGAACTCGAGGTCGATCCCGGCGATGTGATCCAGGTGCCCGGCCTGCTGGACCTGTCCTGCTTGTGGCAGGTGTACGGCGTGGACCGGCCCAATCTCAAGGACGCGCCGTATGTGCCCGCGACGCCGCCCGCGTTCGGCGAGCGCGAAACCCCGCGCAATGTCTTCCAGGCGCTGCGCGAGGGCGATGTGCTGGTGCACCACCCCTACGACTCGTTCTCCACCAGCGTGCAGCGCTTCATCGAGCAAGCCGCCGCCGACCCGCAGGTGCTCGCGATCAAACAGACCCTGTACCGGACCTCCGGCGACTCCCCGATCGTGAACGCGCTCATCGACGCGGCCGAGGCGGGTAAACAGGTCGTCGCGCTGGTCGAGATCAAGGCCCGCTTCGACGAACAGGCCAACATCAAATGGGCCCGCGCGCTGGAACAGGCGGGCGTGCACGTGGTCTACGGCCTCATCGGCCTCAAGACGCACTGCAAGACCTGCCTGGTGGTGCGTCGCGAAGGATCGACCATCCGCCGCTACTGCCATATCGGCACCGGCAACTACAACCCGAAGACCGCGCGTCTCTACGAGGACGTCGGGTTGCTCACCGCCGCACCGGAAATCGGCGCCGATCTGACCGATCTGTTCAATTCGCTGACCGGTTACTCGCGAAAGGCCAACTACCGCAACCTGCTTGTCGCACCGCAGGGTGTGCGCGCCGGAATCATCGAGCGGATCCAGCGCGAGATCGAGCTGGCGCGTCAGGGCGTCCCGGCGCGAATCCGGATGAAGGCCAATGCAATTGTCGACGAGCAAGTCATCGACGCCCTCTACCGAGCTTCTCAGGCCGGTATACCGGTGCAGATCGTGGTGCGCGGCATCTGCGGTCTGCGACCCGGCGTCGAGGGGATGAGCGAGAACATCGAGGTGCGCTCGATTCTCGGTCGCTTCCTGGAACATTCGCGGATCATGCATTTCCAGGCCCAGGACCAATACTGGATCGGCAGCGCCGACATGATGCACCGGAATCTGGACCGGCGCGTGGAAGTCATGGCACAGGTGAAGGATCCGAAGCTGCGCGAGCAGTTGGGCTCGGTCTTCGACTCGGCGTTGTATCCGACGACGCGCTGCTGGGTGCTCCAAGCCGATGGCAGCTGGCACGCCTCACCCGACGGCGCCGATCGCAATGGCGTCGAGGTACGTGACCACCAGCAATTCATGATGCGAGTGCGGAGACCGGAGCAGCCGTGAGCGAACGGCAGCGAGTGAACCATCAGAGCATGCAACCGCGCACGATGGAGCCGAGCGCCGACGAGGCGCAGTCGTGAGTGATTCGGCGGGATACGAGATGGACGGCGGGCCGTTCTGGGATCCCCGGATAACAGCCAACATTCACGCCGCGGGTGCGGTGTTGTGGCGCCGAGCGGCCGCTCGATCCGGCGCCATCGAGATCGCCGTGGTGCACCGCCCCAAGTATCAGGATTGGTCGCTGCCGAAAGGCAAACTCGATCCGGGCGAGACGCCGGTACTCGCCGCCGTGCGCGAGGTCCGCGAGGAAACCGGCCTCGACTGCCGACTCGGCCGCTACCTCGGGCACGTCACGTATCCGATTCCGGGACATCGGAAACTCAAGCGGGTGGACTATTGGGCCGCCGAGGTTTCCGGCGGGGAATTCAGCGCCAATTCCGAGGTCGATGTGCTGTCCTGGTACACCTTGGACCGGGTGATGGACCAATTGTCGTATCCGATGGACCGGCAGGTGATGCGCGCCTTCACCCGCCTGCCCGCCGCCACCGGCACGCTGCTTGTGGTGCGGCACGCCAAGGCGGGCAGCAGGGACCGGTTCGACGGTCCGGATGAGCAGCGCCCGCTGGAGCGAGCCGGTCGGGCCCAAGCCGATGCGTTGGTCTCGAATCTACTGGCATTCGGTGCGTCCGAGATCTTTTCGGCCGATCCGCTGCGCTGCGTCCAGACGATGGAACCACTGGCGGAGAAACTCGGCACGACCATCGACATCGAACCGGATTTCTCCGAAACCGCTTATGCCGCAGCGCCGGACAAGGCTCGACAACGCGCCCTTTCACTCGTGTCGAATCGTGCGGTGCGCGTTCTGTGCAGTCAGGGCAAGGTAATTCCCGATCTGCTGCGGTGGTGGGCCGATCGGGACGGCATTACGCTGCCGTCCGCGCGCAACCGCAAAGGCAGTGTGTGGGTGCTGTCGTTCGCCTCGGGACGACTGGTCGCCGCCGACCACCTCGACCGGTCACTCTCGGACGCCATCGTCAAGTCCTGACGCCGCAGTAGAGTCCTGACGCCTGAGGGGACCACAACCGTCATACGGTCGCTTCTCGACACCGAATCCAGGCGCAGACAGCCGAAACGGCCCCGAGGCGAACCTCGGGGCCGTTTCGAGTCGGTTTGCCGGTGATTCCGCCTAGCGGAGCCGAATCACCCGGTGGCAGTGCACCTTCAGCGTCAGCGTCAGCGCGCGCGACGGGCCGGAGCCTTCTTGGCCGCGGTCTTCTTCGCGGGCGCCTTCTTCGCGACTGTCTTCTTGGCGGCGGTGGTGGTCTTCTTGGCCGCCGTCGTCGCCTTCTTGGCCGCTGTCGTCGTCTTCTTGGCGACGGTCTTCTTGGCGGGTGCCTTCTTAGCGGCCGTCTTGGTGGCAGTTGCCTTGCGCGCCGTCGTCTTTGCCGGGGCCTTCTTGGCCGCCGTCTTCTTCGCGGGCGCCTTGGTGGCGGTCGCCTTCTTGGCGGCGGTCTTCTTGGCCGCCGTCTTCTTTGCGGCCGCCTTCTTGGCCGCCACCGGTGCATTCGCTCCGCGCTTTACCGCAGGGCCGCTCGCGGTCAGCTTCTGCTTACCCGCGATGACGGCTTTGAACTGCGCGCCCGGACGGAACGCCGGCACCGAAGTGGGCTTAACCTTCACGGTTTCGCCGGTACGCGGGTTCCGCGCGACACGAGCCGCACGCTTACGCTGTTCGAACACACCGAATCCGGTGATTGTGACGCTCTGACCCTTGTGCACCGCGCGCACGATGGTGTCGACCACATGCTCGACTGCCGCGGTGGCCGTGCGCCTGTCCGTACCCAACTTTTCGGTCAGAACGTCGATCAGTTCCGCCTTGTTCATTGAATCCTCCGCAGACTAATGGCCCGTCGTCGGACCGACTAGGTACCACGGTAAACCCACTTTGAGCAAGAGTCTATGTGCCACGCCAAAATTCATGTGGTTTAGCACACGTCCAGCTACCGCCCCAAGGCGAACTCAGCTATCGCTACCGGGTGATTACGCCTGCGAAATATGCGCCGGAAGGGTTGTGGGTTTCCAACTTGGCCTTGCCTTTTCGAACTCGCCGATGACGTCACTACGCCGCAGTGTCAGCCCGATGTCGTCCAATCCTTCGAGCAGACGCCACCGCGTGTAGTCATCAATATCGAACGGCAACACGACGGTTCCGGCCGTGACCGTGCGTGCCTCTAGGTCTACTACCAATTCGAGACCCGGCTGTTCCTCGAGCAACTTCCAGAGCATTTCGACATCGTTCTGTGACATCTGCGCGGCCACCAGTCCGCCCTTACCCGCATTGCCGCGGAAGATGTCGGCGAAGCGCGAGGAGATGACGACACGAAAGCCGTAGTCCGACAGCGCCCATACCGCGTGTTCGCGCGAGGATCCGGTACCGAAGTCCGGACCGGCCACCAGCACACTGCCTCGGTTAAAGGGTTCGGTGTTCAGAATGAAGTCCGGATCCGATCGCCATGCTGCGAACAGTCCGTCCTCGAATCCCGTTCGCGTCACCCGCTTCAGGTAGACGGCCGGAATGATCTGATCGGTGTCGACATTGGATCGGCGCAGCGGCACTCCGATCCCCTTGTGCACGGTGAAGGCTTCCATTTGCTGATTCTCCTGGGTCATTAGACGATTTGGGCTGATCGTTTCGAGCGACCTGCAAGCAGTCGCTACGGCTGATCGTTTCGAGCGACCTGCAAGCAGTCGCTACGGCAGATCGTTTCGAGCGACCTGCAAGCAGTCGCTAGCGGCCTGCACACGAATCGGCGCGGACACAACGGCGCCCGCGCGCCGATCAGTCCAGATCCGCGGGCGAGGACAGGGTGCCGCGGACCGCCGTTGCGGCTGCTACGAGCGGGGAAACCAGGTGTGTACGGCCACCTTTGCCCTGCCGGCCCTCGAAGTTACGGTTCGAAGTCGAAGCACAACGCTGACCCGGCGCGAGCTGATCGGGATTCATTCCCAAGCACATCGAGCAGCCTGCCTGACGCCATTCGGCGCCCGCCGCGGTGAAAATCTCGCCCAGTCCTTCTTTTTCCGCCTGGGCGCGCACCCGCATAGATCCCGGTACAACCAGCATTCGCACCCCGTCGGCGACGCGGCGTCCCTTCAAAATCCCGGCCACGGCACGCAAATCCTCGATGCGTCCGTTGGTGCACGAACCGACGAATACGGCGTCGACCGATACATCACGAAGTGGAGTACCCGGCTCCAAATCCATGTATCGCAACGCTTTCTCCGCGGACTCACGTGCCGTCTCGTCGGTAATCTGCGCGGGATCGGGCACCTGCTCGCTCAGTGGCGCACCCTGTCCCGGGTTGGTGCCCCAGGTGACGAACGGAGTCAGCGCGGCGGCGTCGATATGCACCTCGGCATCGAAAACGGCGCCCTCATCGGTCTTCAGCGCCTCCCAGGCGGCCACTGCGGCATCCCAGTCGGCTCCCTGCGGCGCGTGCGGGCGGCCTTTGAGGAATTCATAGGTGGTTTCGTCAGGAGCGATCATGCCGGCCCGCGCGCCCGCCTCGATCGACATGTTGCAGATCGTCATTCGCGCCTCCATCGACATGGCGCGAATGGCCTCGCCGCGATACTCGAGCACATAGCCCTGACCGCCGCCGGTACCGATCTGGGCGATGACGGCCAGAATCAGGTCCTTACTCGTGACACCGGGCGGCAATTGGCCGTCCACGGTGATCGCCATGGTCTTGAAAGGGCGCAGCGAGAGCGTCTGCGTGGCAAGGACGTGCTCGACCTCACTGGTGCCGATGCCCATGGCCAGCGCGCCGAACGCGCCGTGCGTGGAGGTGTGGCTATCACCGCACACCACCGTCGTCCCCGGCTGGGTCAAACCCAATTGCGGCCCGACGACGTGCACGATCCCCTGATCCAGGTCCCCCATCGGATGCAGGCGCACACCGAATTCCGCGCAATTGTGGCGCAGCGTCTCGACCTGGGTGCGCGAAATAGGGTCGGCGATCGGCTTATCGATATCAATCGTCGGGACGTTGTGATCCTCGGTCGCGATGGTGAGATCGGGACGGCGCACCGGACGGCCCGCGGCGCGGAGTCCGTCGAAGGCCTGCGGGCTGGTCACCTCGTGCACGAGGTGCAGATCGATGTAGATCAGATCGGGTTCCCGCGAGGCGCCCTCGCCCGCTCCGCGGGCGACGACGTGCTGCTCCCACACCTTCTCGGCCAGTGTGCGGCGCTCGGCCATTCTCGATCACCTTTCCGACGAGCAACCGGGGTACGCGATCCGGGCTGAGGCGCGCTCACGGCTGCATAAGTTTTGGCTGTTCCGACGCGTCCGGAGCGAGCAGACCGTTAAAGTGGCTTTCTCAGTATCCGAGACGCTAATATCGTTCTATGAGACAGCATAGCGGTATCGGCGTCCTCGACAAAGCGGTGTCTGTGTTATATGCCGTCGCGGAGCATCCATGTGGTCTCAACGAACTATGCACCCGCACCGGACTGCCCAGGGCCACCGCCCATCGCCTGGCTGTCGGGCTCGAGGTACACCGGCTGCTCGCCCGCGACAACAACGGTCTGTGGCGGCCCGGGCCGGCCCTCGCCGAACTCGCCGCCGGGGCCACCGATCCGCTGCACGAGGCCGCCGCGGCCATTCTCCCGCGTTTGCGCGAGATCACCGGCGAGAGCGTCCAGATCTACTGCCGAGACGGCAATGCGCGGGTCTGCATCGCCGCCCTGGAACCGCCCGTCGGCCTGCGCGACACCGTGCCGATCGGCGCGCGCCTACCGCTCACCGCCGGTTCTGCGGCCAAGGTGCTGGTCGCCTGGGCGGATCCGGAACTGCAGCGCATCATCCTGGCCGATGCGGTATTCGGCGAGCGGGCGCTGGCCGAGGTCCGCAAGCGCGGCTGGGCCCAGAGCGCCGCCGAGCGGGCCAGCGGTGTGGCCAGCGTCTCCGCGCCCGTGCGCGACGCCGCGGG
>NZ_BAGN01000170.1 GCF_000308835.1 Nocardia vinacea NBRC 16497
CGGACTCGCGCACCGTGAGTTCGACCAGCAGGTCACCGCCTTCGACCTGCTGCACCTTGCCGATCGCGACCCGGCCGACGATGCCGGCGCGGGGCGCGGTGATCGCGGCCTCCATCTTCATCGCCTCGATAGTGCCGACGGTATCGCCCGCCGCGATCGAATCGCCTTCGGACACAGCGAGTGTCACCACACCGGCGAACGGGGCGGCGATATGGCCCGCGTTGTTCTTATCGGCCTTCTCGGCGGCCGGGATATCGCTGGCGATGGAGCGGTCGCGCACGGCGACGGGGCGCAGTTGGCCGTTCATGATGCACATGACCGTGCGCATACCGCGCTCATCGGGTTCGGAGATGGCCTCCAGTCCGATGAGCAGGGTGACACCTTTCTCCAGTTGCACACGGTGTTCATCACCGCGGCGCAGTCCGTAGAAGAACTGGTTGGCCGACAGGCCCATGGTGTCGCCGTACTTTTCCCGGTGCGCGAGGAATTCGGCGGTGGGACCGGGGAAGAGCAGGCGGTTGAGCGTGGCGCGACGCAGTTCGGAGGAACCGGCGAGTCCGGCTTCGTCTGCTGGGGTCAGCGGGGTCTCCGGCTTGGCCGGTCCGCGCCCGGCCAGTGCCCGGCTGCGGAACGGCTCGGGCCAGCCGCCCGCCGGATTGCCGAGTTCGCCACGCAGGAAACCGATTACCGAATCCGGAATGTCGTAGCGGCCCGGATCGGCGGCGAAGCTTTCGATATCGACGCCGGTGCCGACCAGAGCGAGCGCGAGGTCGCCGACCACCTTCGAGGACGGGGTGACCTTGACCAGTCGGCCCAGCAGCCGGTCCGCCGCAGCGTATTTCGCCTCGACCTCTTCGAAGCGGTCACCGAGGCCGAGCGCGATGGCCTGCTGACGCAGATTCGACAGCTGACCGCCCGGGATTTCGTGGGTGTACACCCGGCCGGTCGGCGCGGGCAGCCCGGATTCGAAGGGCGCGTACACCTTTCGCAGCGCCTCCCAGTACGGCTCCAGATCGCAGACATTCTGCAGGTTGAGACCGGTGTCGAATTCGCTGTGCGCCGCGGCCGCGACGATCGCGGAAAGTGCTGGCTGACTGGTGGTTCCGGCCATCGCGGCACTCGCGCCGTCGACCGCGTCGGCACCGGCCTGCCAGGCGGCGAGGTAGGTGGCCAGCTGACCGCCGGGGGTGTCGTGGGTGTGCACGTGCACCGGCAGGTCGAAGTTGCTGCGCAGCGCGGAGACCAGGGTCGCGGCGGCCGGAGCGCGCAGCAGGCCCGCCATATCCTTGATGGCCAGCACATGCGCGCCCGCGTCGACGATCTGCTCGGCGAGCTTGAGGTAGTAGTCGAGGGTGTAGAGATTTTCGTCCGGGTTGGACAGGTCGCCGGTGTAGCTCATCGCGACTTCCGCGATGGCCGTACCGGTTTCGCGCACCGCATCGATGGCCGGACGCATCTGGTCGACGTTGTTGAGCGCGTCGAAGATGCGGAAGATGTCGATGCCGGTGTCGGTCGCCTCCTGCACGAACGCGCGCGTCACCTGCTCCGGGTACGGCGTGTAACCGACGGTGTTGCGGCCGCGCAGTAGCATCTGCAGGCAGATATTCGGCACGGCCTCGCGCAGTGCGGCCAGCCGCTCCCACGGGTCCTCGAACAGGAAGCGCAGCGCCACATCGTAAGTCGCGCCACCCCAGGCCTCGATGGACAGCAGTTCCGGTGTCAGGCGCGCGACATGTCCGGCGACGCCGAGCAGACCATTGGTGCGCACCCGGGTGGCCAGCAGCGACTGGTGTGCGTCACGGAAGGTGGTGTCGGTGACGCCGACGGCCTTCTGCTCACGCAACGCCCGCGCGAAGCCTTCGGGGCCCAGGCGCAGCAGCCGCTGACGCGAACCGTCCGGCGGCGGCA
The DNA here is from genome assembly GCF_000308835.1 of Nocardia vinacea NBRC 16497. Classification (GTDB taxonomy): domain Bacteria; phylum Actinomycetota; class Actinomycetes; order Mycobacteriales; family Mycobacteriaceae; genus Nocardia; species Nocardia vinacea. Next base: position 1,909 of record NZ_BAGN01000170.1, read on the forward strand.
CGCTCAGATCGATGGCGGGCAGCTTGTCGTGCGGATACACCGTGGTCGGACGCTCGCCGTGCGGCTTGTTCACGGTGATGTCGGCGAGGTAGTTCAGGATCTTGGTGCCGCGGTCGGCCGAACCGCGCAGGGTCAGCAGCTGCGGACGCTCATCGATGAACGAGGTGGTGACCCGGCCCGCCTTGAAGTCCGGATCGTCGAGCACCGCGAGCAGGAACGGGATATTGGTGGTGACGCCGCGGATGCGGAATTCCGCGAGTGCGCGACTGGCCCTGGCCACCGCGGCGGGCAGATCGCGACCGCGGCAGGTGAGCTTGACCAGCATCGAGTCGAAGTAGGCGCCGATCTCCGCGCCCAGGTTCGCGCCACCGTCGAGGCGGATGCCCGCGCCGCCCGGGGTGCGGTAGGCGGTGATGCGGCCGGTGTCGGGCCGGAAGCCATTGGCCGGATCCTCGGTGGTGATCCGGCACTGCAGGGCCGCACCGCGAATGGCGACCTTGTCCTGGCTCAGACCGAGCTGTTCGAGGGTCTCCCCCGCCGCGATGCGCAGCTGAGACTGCACCAGATCGACATCGGTGATCTCCTCGGTCACCGTGTGCTCGACCTGGATGCGCGGGTTCATCTCGATGAAGACGTGGTTGCCGCGCTCATCGAGCAGGAATTCGACGGTGCCCGCGCAGCTGTAGCCGATCTGACGGGCGAAAGCGACCGCGTCGTTGCAAATACGTTCGCGCAGTGCGGGATCCAGGTTCGGGGCGGGCGCGAGCTCGATCACCTTCTGGTGGCGGCGCTGCACCGAACAGTCGCGCTCGAACAGGTGCATGACATTGCCGTGCTGGTCGGCCAGGATCTGCACCTCGATATGGCGCGGGTTCACCACGGCCTGTTCCAGGAATACGGTCGGATCACCGAAGGCCGACTCCGCCTCACGGGACGCGGCCTCGATCGATTCGCGCAGCTGCGCCGGATCGGCGACCCGGCGCATACCCCGCCCACCGCCACCCGCAACGGCCTTCACGAAGATCGGATACTCCAGGTTCGCGGATGCGGCCAGCAGTTCGTCCACATCGGCCGACGGGGCGCTGGAGCGCAGCACCGGCAGACCCGCCGCCCGCGCCGCCTCGATCGCACGGGCCTTATTGCCGGCCAGTTCGAGCACTTCGGCCGACGGACCGATAAAGGTGATGCCCTCGCGGGCGCAGGCCGCGGCAAGGTCCGGATTCTCGGACAGGAAGCCGTAACCGGGGTAGATGGCGTCGGCGCCCGCGGACTTGGCCGCCGCGATGATCGCCTCGATCGAGAGGTACGCCCGGACCGGGTGCCCCTGTTCGCCGATCTGGTAGGACTCCGCGGCCTTCAACCGGTGGACCGAGTTGCGGTCCTCGTACGGGAAGACCGCGACTGTCCCGATGCCGAGTTCGTAGGCCGCGCGGAAGGCGCGGATGGCGATCTCGCCACGGTTCGCAACCAAGACTTTCGAGAACATTGAACTAAGGTACCCGGCCCGGAATCGTGGCCTGACAGGGAAGTCACTTTTGCGGAAATCTTCACAATCGGCCCTAGCAGGGTTGCGAAGTTGTGTTCATACAGCCGACACATGCGGTGTCGGATTTGCCCGCGCCTGCGCGCGCGGGTTTGCTCCCCGATGTCTCGCCTCCGAGCTGTCGAGGCCCGCTCCGGCGTCCTGTGTCAAGATCTTGGCAGAATCTAGTAGCTCGCAACAGAGCTGCCACAGGGAGTAATCGTCCAATTCGGGCCGAGTCGCCGGATCGATCCTGGGTATAGCCGACCGACTGCACCGATGGCAGGTTTCGCGGCGACCGTGGAACCGAACGCTCGGGGCACAATTGGTTATTGCATCATCTGGATGTGCGGGTGCTCATGTGATATCGGGCAGACTCGGATGATCAGGTCGTTGACATCGGAGATACAGATCTGGGCCGGTTCCCGCAAGTTGTCAGCGGCCTGGTCCTCGTACGGGATCCAGTGGCGCTCGTGGTACTCGCGGCTGGCGACCGTCAACAGTGGCTCGGTTGCGGTGCCGCAGGTGGTGCAGGGGTCCGGGTAAGGGTCTTGCATACCCCACTTGATAAAGCCGCCGAGCTTCGTTCCGGGCGCGATACAGAACGCACTGTACGGACTGTCCCATTCTTCGAGATCATCGAGGTCGACACCGGGAGTCTGGGCCCAGGTCCACTGGTCCACTCGTTGCTCGAGCTCCCCCTCGAGTTCCCACGAGTGTGGGTATTCGATTACCTGTTCCGGATCGATCGTGCACGGTTCGGGCACCAGGTCCTCCTCGTACTCCGCCGGTTCCGGCGGATCGACCAGGACGTCGGTGACCGCCGCTGCGGACCGCCAGAACAGTGCGGTCCGAGGCAGGCCATCGACGTCGTGCTCGTAGGGGCACCAGAGCACTTGCAGCAGATCCATTCCCTCGGGCGGACGCAGACCGGGCACGTCACGGACGTACAACTGCGCGACCGGTAGCATCGCGATCGGACCGTCGGTCGCCGGGCGCTTCTGCATCCGGTCGAGGATTTCCTTCTCCTCTGGTGTGTAATTCCTGCACTCACTGTTTCTGGCCGCGCGCATCCGCCGCTCCAGCCTGGCGTCCGCCAAAGAGATCGTCGGGAGCCGTTCGAAGCGGTGGTCCTCAGCGTTGCAGTGCGGCCATGGCTCACTTGTCGGCCACAGCAGTGGTCCGCCGATCGAACTGTCTTGCGCTGATGGTGTTCCCGGACGCGGATGCAGGCGGGTCGCGGTGCAGGCCAGCGCCGCCAGCTCGGGAAATACGGCCGCTGGATCGACCGGACGTGGCGGGGTAGTGCGAGTCATATAACAACCTCTGAAGGAATGCGGAGATGTTCGATTTCTATGACGGTGGGACCGGCGCGGTCTCGTCACGACGCTAGGCACCCAATCCTCGACCAACTTCCCATCACTGGGATTTGCCGAGTGAACGGCCTCGTGGCATGAGATCTCATACTTGGTGGCAAACCAGGTTGCGCGTCCGCCTATGCTTGGTATTGCAGCTGGTTCGCCGTGCGTCGACGAGATGGAGCCCCGACGTCGCGCCACGGAGTCGAGTTCGCGGATCGGTGAAACCGATGCGCGGATGAGAGGGAACCCGGTGAGAATCCGGGACTGTCCCGCAGCGGTATGCAGGAACGACCGCCGTCATAAGCACTGGGTAGACCGTAGCGACTGCTTGCAGATCGCTCGAAATGGTCAGCCTGGGAAGCGACGGCCAGTAGGTGAGCCCCTTACGGGGTCGGCCAGAAGGCCCGTGCCCGCAAGTCCGAAGACCTGCCAGCCGTGTCGGATACGCCGTATCCGGCGGCCACCGCCTCGTGGATTGGGCGCGCGGACCTCTGTGCGAATGTCGGGCTCCGTCGGTGCGCCGGCACGTCACTCGGTCTCCGCTTGCTCGTAGGGCGATGGTCTTCGATTCTCAGCACTGGAGAAATTCGTGACTGTTACGCATAACCCGTTCACCGCGACGGTTCTCGGTCTCCCGCGGGTGGGGCCGCACCGTGAGCTCAAACGCGCCACCGAGTCCTACTGGGCCAGACGCATCGACGCGCAGCAACTGCACGCGATAGCCCGCGACCTGCGGCGCGACCAGTTGACCGAATTACAAAGCGCCGGGATGGATTCCATCCCAGTCGGCACCTTCTCCTATTACGACCAGATGCTCGATACCGCCGTGCTGCTCGGCGCGCTGCCACCCCGGGTGGCCGGTATCGCCGATCCACTGGATCGGTATTTCGCAGCCGCACGCGGCACCGATACGGTCGAACCGCTGGAGATGACCAAGTGGTTCGATACCAATTACCACTATCTGGTGCCGGAAATCGGTCCGGAGACGTTGTTCTCGCTGGATCCATCGAAGGTATTGGATGAGTTGCGGGAGGCGCTCGCGCTCGGGGTGCCCGCGCGGCCGGTGGTGATCGGACCCATCACCTTCCTGAAGCTGGCGAAGGCGACCGGCGGTGCGGCGCTGGATCGCCTCGACGAGTTGGTTCCGCTCTATCGGGAGCTGTTGCGGCTGCTGGCCGTGGCGGGCGCGGAATGGGTACAACTCGACGAACCGGTCTTGGTCACCGATCTGACCCTCGATGAGGTCGAACTCGTGCGGCGGACCTACGCCGAACTGTCGGCCGCGACGGATCGCCCCGCGCTACTGGTGGCCACTTACTTCGGCAGGCCAGGTGCTGCGTTGAGCGGCTTGGCCGAGACCGACGTCGAAGGCATCGCACTGGATTTCACCGTGGACGCCGATTTCTCCGGTGTGCCGGCGCTGGCGAACAAGCTGCTGGTGGCAGGTGTGGTCGACGGTCGAAATGTCTGGCGGGCCGATCTGGAAAAGGCCTTGGCGACGCTCGGCACACTGCTGGGGTGCGCGAAATCCGTTGCGGTGTCGAGTTCCTGCTCGCTGCTTCATGTGCCCTACACCCTGGCGAGCGAAACCGGCCTCGATGAGCGGCTGCGTTCGTGGTTGGCCTTCGGTGCGGAGAAGGTCGCCGAGGTGCGATTGCTCGCGACCGGACTGAGTGCCGGGCCCGAGGCGATCGCCAACGAATTGGCTACGGTCCGTAGCGCTCTCGCCACTAGGCGCACCGATCCTCGATTGGACAATTCGCAGGTGCGGGCGCGGCTGGCCACGCTCGGCACGGATGCGACTCGGCGGGCACCCGCGGAACAGCGACGGGTATTGCAAGCCGAGCGGCTGCGGTTGCCATCGCTGCCGACGACGACGATCGGTTCGTATCCGCAGACCGCGGCGATCCGGCTGGCGCGCGCGGCATTGCGCAAGGGTGAGATCGATCAGGCGGAGTACGTGCGGCGGATGCGGTCCGAGATCGCGGATGTCATCGCGTTGCAAGAGAAGCTGGGCCTTGATGTACTGGTGCACGGCGAGCCGGAGCGCAATGACATGGTGCAGTACTTCGCCGAGCAGCTCGACGGATTCGCCGCCACCGACGCGGGTTGGGTGCAGTCCTATGGCACGCGCTGCGTGCGCCCGCCGATTCTGTTCGGCGATGTGGTGCGGCCCGCGCCGATGACCGTGGATTGGATCCGCTACGCGCAATCGTTGACCGATAAGCCGGTCAAAGGCATGCTGACCGGCCCGGTGACGATTCTGGCCTGGTCGTTCGTCCGCGATGACCAACCGTTGGCGGATTCGGCACGTCAAGTGGCGCTGGCGATCCGGGACGAGACGGTCGATCTGCAGGCCGCGGGCATTCGGATCATCCAGGTCGATGAGCCCGCGCTGCGGGAACTGCTGCCGCTGCGCGCAGCCGATCAGGGCGAGTACTTGGAGTGGTCGGTCGGCGCGTTCCGGTTGGCGACCTCCGGGGTTTCGGATGCCACCCAGATTCACACCCATCTCTGCTATTCGGAATTCGGTGAGGTCATCGATGCGATCGCCGGTTTGGATGCCGATGTGACCTCGATCGAGGCGGCGCGCTCGCATATGGAAGTGCTCGACGATCTGAATGCCGCAGGCTTCGATCTCGGCGTCGGACCGGGGGTGTACGACATCCACTCACCGCGGGTGCCGAGTGTGGAGGAGATCACCGCCTCCCTGCGCGCCGCACTGAAGGCCGTTCCCGCCGAACGGCTTTGGGTCAATCCGGACTGCGGATTGAAGACACGTGGACCGGTAGAGGTCGAGGCGTCATTGCGCAATCTGGTCGCTGCCGCGGCAGCGGTGCGCTAACGGGATCGCGCGCTCGCCCTCTCCAACGGGAGGGCGAACGCGCTCGCACAGGTGCGCGCCATCTGGCGAACCCAATTCCAACAGCGTCGACGCCGCCCGACGCGACACCCCGACCTCGCGAACGCCCGCATCCGCACACGACTGCGCGAAAGAGCGCGCAGCCCGATAGCGCGGTTTGGTCACCGCGCTATCGGGCTGCGTATCAATGAGATTCGGCCCCGGGAAAAGGCCGGAGCCGACGACGCGGCGTATACCTCTCACAACTCTCGCCGTTGCGGACCATCGGCCGCAGGCGCGACCGTGCGCTCAGTCCCCGCCGCCAGGCCGTATGACATTCCGAGCAACGATCCATGCGTAACCCCTCCTCATACGTCGCCATCAGATATCACCCCCGATGTCCTATTCGACGCATGGTCGACCGATTCGGTTCCGCCGATTCCCTCGATTATTCGGCCGCCGGCTCGGTTCCGAAGGCGCGGTTGATGGCGGCCATATCGAAGTAGTCCCGCCAAGCGGTGATGGCGCCGTCGGCGACTTCGAAGACGCCCACTACCGGCAGCGGTGTGTCTTTGCCCAGGCCGCGCAGGATATCGGTGCGCTCGTTCATCACAATATTCCCGGCGGCGACCTGGTGGTGCACGTCGAATTCAATGGATTCGAAGGTGCTGAGAAACCCGGCGATGAAATCGCGGATGGCGGCGCGGCCGTTGATGGGTTCCATCGGAATGTTGTGGTAGACGGCGTCTTCGGCGAAGAAGGCGCTGATCTGGTCCGGGTCGGGATCGGCCCAGCTGCGGCACATGGCGGTGACGATTTCGTCGGGGCTCGGCATTCGGTTCGCTCGCTTCCTTGCGCCGATTCGATCGGGCACATCGGTCGATTCGATCGCACCGATTACACCAAACAATCGCTTGGTTGCGCCAGGATCAGCCGATGACCAGCAGTTCGCGCTGCGGCACCCCGACGTATTCGGACAGCGGTCGGATCAGGGCATTGGCGGCGGCCTGCTCGATAATGTGGGCGGTCCAGCCGGTGATGCGACTCAGCACGAAGATCGGCGTGAACATTTCGATGTCGAAGCCCATCAGGTAGTAGGCGGGCCCGGCCGGGAAGTCGAGGTTGGGTTTGATGCCGGTGGCCTCGGCCATGGCCTGCTCCAATGCGGTGTACATGCGCAACCAGCGCTGGCCGCCGGTTACCTGCACGACCTGCTCCAGGGCTTCGCGCATTGTCGGCACCCGCGAGTCGCCGTTCTTGTAGACGCGATGCCCGAACCCCATGACCTTCTGTTTGTCGGATAGCTTGGCGCGCAACCACTCCGCGGCCAGCTCGGACTCACCGATGTCCAGCATCGTGCGCATGACGGCTTCATTGGCACCGCCGTGCAGCGGACCCTTGAGCGCACCGATCGCAGCGGTGATCGCGCTATACATATCCGACCGGGTCGAGGTGACCACACGCGCGGCGAAGGTGGATGCGTTGAAACTGTGCTCCGCGTATAGGATCAGCGAAATCTCGAAGGCGCGCACAATGCGCGGATCCGGCACCTTGCCGAAGCACATGTTCAGAAAGTTCTCGGCGAAGCCGAGATGTGAGTGTGGCGCAATAGGATCCAGCCCACGACGACGTCGCATGTCAGCGGCGACGACCGTGGGCAGCACCGCGGTAAGCCGTAGCGACTTCGCCAACAGTGCCCGATCGCCTTGTGCGGCATCGAGTTCCGCATCCTCCGCGCCGAGGTAGCTGACCACGGTCCGGACCACATCCATCGGATGACAGTTCTGCGGCATCTTCTCGATGAGCGACAGGATCGAGCGATCGATGCGCCGCTGGGCGCGTTCACGTTGACACAACAGTTGGAGTTGAGCGGCGTCGGGCAGTTCGCCGTACCACAGCAGATAGGCGACCTCCTCGAAACCACAGTGCTGGGCCAGATCCTGCACGGCATAGCCGCGATAGGTCAGCGAATTCGTTTCGGGCACAACCTTGGAGATGCTGGTGGTATCGACCACCACCCCGGCCAGGCCCTTCTTGATGTCAGTCATCGCTACGCTCACTCACGGCGAAATTGAAGATTCCGGAATCGAAGTCGTTGTACTGCTGGTAGTCGAGCAATTCGTAGAGTCGCGCCCGGTGCTGCATCTCGCCGACCAACTCGGATTGCGTTCCGGTGGCGGCGATTTCACGCAGGCCACGCTCGACCGCGAACATCGCCAAGCGCAGCGTGGTCACCGGATAGATGACGGCGTTGTAGCCGAGATCGGCCAGGGTTGCAGCCGATAGCAATTCCGACTTGCCGAACTCGGTCATATTCGCAAGCAGTGGAATATCCACCGCTGCACGGAACTTCGCGAATTCGGAGGCATCGGCGAGTGCCTCGGTGAAGATGAGGTCGGCCCCCGCGTCGGCGTACGATTTGGCCCGATCGATCGCCGCATCCAGCCCCTCGGTCCCACGCGCATCGGTCCGCGCGCAGATGACGAAGTTCGGGTCTCGTCGAGCCGAGACCGCGGCACGCAACCGACGGACCATCTCGTCGACCGGAACCACGGCCTTGCCGTCCAGATGCCCACAGCGTTTGGGATTCAGCTGATCCTCGATATGGCAACCCGCGAGCCCGGCATCCTCCAACAGGGTCACCGTGCGCGCCGCATTCATCGGCTCGCCGAAGCCGGTATCGGCATCGATCAGCACCGGCAGATCGGTCACCCGCGCGATCTGCTGTCCTCGCGCGGTCACCTCGGTGAGGGTGGTCAGGCCGATATCCGGTAGTGCGAGTTCGGCCGATACCACCGCGCCGGAGACATAGACGCCCTCGAAGTCGAGCTCCTGAATCAACTTGGCCACCAACGGGTTGAATGCTCCAGGCCAGCGCTGGATTTTTCCGGAGGCCAATCCGGCCCGAAGCGCCGTACGTTTATCGGCAGCGCTCGTGGCGGCGGCGAGCAGTCCTGTCATCACGACCACCGTCCTAGGCTGAGCACATGAGTGCAGCATCGCGCAGCGATTCCATGCAGGGTGGCGGCCGGGAGACGGGTGGGCCCGAAGATCGCCCCCTGCGCTATCGGCTGATCACCGGCGTCGACGACGCCACCTTCTGCGAACGGATCAGCGGCCTGCTCGATCAGGGCTACCGACTGCACGGATCGCCCTCCGTCACCTTCAACGGCACCGAGGTGATCGCCGCGCAGGCGCTGATCTGGGGCGGAGAGTAGGGCCGTCATCAGAAGATCCCCTCGCGCACTTGCGGTGCCCGCCCCATAACCTCGGGCGACACGGTGAACGTCAGCTGATCCAGTTCCCCGGCGGCCAGCTCCGGCGTGCGCTGCACCGCGTCGAGGAAACGGTCCTGCTCCGCGGGTTCGATCACGCCCTCGGCAAGTGTGCGGAACTTCGCGATGTACTGCGCACGCGCGAACGGCCGCGCACCCAGCGGATGCGCATCCGCCACGGCGAGCTCATCGACAATCGTCTCGCCACTCTTCAGCGTCACGACCGCCCGTGCTCCGAAGGCCTTTTCGTTCGGATCGGTGGCGTGGTAACGGCGTGTCCATTCCGGATCCTCGACCGTCGAGATCTTGCGCCACAGTGCGACGGTATCCGCCCGACGTGCCCGCTCGGGTGCGTAGGACCGCTCGTGATGCCAACCGCCGTCCTGTAGCGCGACCGCGAATATATAAGGAACGGAATGGTCGAGCGTCTCGCGGCTGGCATGCGGATCGAACTTCTGCGGATCACCGGAGCCCGTGCCGATGACCACGTGCGTGTGGTGGCTGGTATGCAGCACGATGGTGGCGATCTGATCGAGATCGCCGATGCGCGCCCGCATTCGACGCGCGAGATCGATGGGCGCCTGGCTCTGGTACTCGGCCGAATGCTCTTTGGTGTAGCTGTCGAGAATGGCCCGCTTCGCCTCGCCCGGACTCGGCAGCGGCACCTGATATTCCGCGTCCGGCCCACCGAGCAGCCAGGCGATTACGCCGTCCGCACCCTCCCAGATCGGTGCGGGAGCACCCTCGCCGCGCATGGCCCGGTCGACTGCCTCCACCGCCATTTTTCCGGCGAATGCGGGGGCATACGCCTTCCAACTGGAGATCTCGCCCTTGCGGGATTGCCGGGTGGCAGTGGTGGTGTGCAGCGCCTGCCCGATCGCCTGATAGATCGTCTCGGTGTCCAGGCCCAGTAGCGTCCCGATGCCGGCGGCGGCCGCTGGACCGAGATGTGCGACGTGATCGATCTTGTGTTCGTGCAGGCAGATTCCGCGCACCAGGTCGATCTGGATCTCGTAACCGGTGGCCAGGCCGCGGATCAGCGCGGCGCCACCGCGACCGGTGTGCTGGGCCACGGCGAGGATCGGCGGAATATTGTCGCCCGGATGCGAGTACTCGGCGGCCAGGAAGGTGTCGTGAAAGTCGAGTTCGCGCACCGCGACCCCGTTCGCCCACGCGGCCCACTCCGGCGATACCCGGCGCTGCGGCGACAAGCCGAAAACGGTGGCGCCGGACCGATCGGGCCGCGGCGCATGCGGCTGTGCGAGTGCCTGCGCCCGCGCATTCGTCACGGGACGGCGGACCAGCGCGGCCGCAGCGACGGCGGCATTGTCGATGATCCGGTTCACGATCATCGCGCTGACCTCGGCGGTCACCTCGACCGGACCGGCGGCGACCTCGGCAATTCTGGTGGCCAAGTGTTCTGTGCGCGGAAAGTCCGCCGCGGCGGCGCGGGCGCGTACGATATGGGTTTTCATCCATCCTCCGGTTCCAGACGGGCCAGCGGCCCTACTTCGCACGCTACGCAGGATGGATCTTCGGCAAAATCCCTTGCAACAGCAGATTTCTGCGGGCGAGAATCCTCCATTTTGCGATGATTGCGAATTCCGAGGGCTACCATCTTGCGGTGCGCAAGATGTACGCGGGCGCCCGACTGAGACGGTTGCGCGAGGAACGGCGGATGACCCAGGCCGCACTGGCGAAATCCCTGGATCTATCGCCCAGCTACCTCAACCAGCTCGAGCGCGACCAGCGACCGCTCACCATTCCGGTGCTGCTGAAGCTCAACTCCACCTTCGACCTCGACGTGCAATTTTTCGCGGCCGACTCCGATGCCCGGCTGGTCTCGGATCTGCATGAGGTACTCGTCGATGCGGCGGGCGGTGACAGTGCGCCACTGACCGAGGTAGAGGAACTGGCGACGCGACTGCCGGAGGTGTCCCGAATCGTCGTCGCAATGCATCGGCGATTGCGCGCGGCGACAGATCAACTCGATCTGCTCTCCGCACGGGTGGCCGCGCCGACCGGCGGACCCGGTGTGCCCATGCCGTATGAGGATGTGCGGGATTTCTTCTACGACCATCACAATCACATCGCACAGCTCGATCATGCGGCCGAACAGCTCTTCGAGGAGTGCGGTCTGAGCATCGGGTCACTCGATCGGCAACTCGCCAGGGTGGCCGAGGAGCGCGCCGGGGTCACCGTGCTGGTGCGCGGTGACGGCGCGGATCCAACCATCCCGAAACGGCATTACGATCCGGACAGTCGCACGCTGACGCTGGCGCGGCGGCTACGTCCCGGACAGCGCGCATTTCAAATCGCAACCACCCTCGGTTTTCTGCTGTACAGCAAGGATTTGGATGCCGTACTTGCCGAAACACCGTCGCTCACCGGCGAATCCAGGACGTTGGCGCGCATCGGGCTGGCCAATTACTTCGCGGGCGCGCTGGTACTTCCGTACGGCCGCTTTCTGCGGTCCGCCGAGGAACTGCGCTACGACATCGATCTGCTCAGTCTGCGTTTCGAGGTCGGCTTCGAGACCATCTGCCACCGGTTGAGCACCCTGCAGCGGCAGGGGCAGCGCGGCGTTCCGTTCTTCCTGGTCCGCACCGACCGGGCGGGCAATATCTCGAAACGCCAGTCCGCCACGGCATTCCATTTCTCCCGGGTCGGTGGCAGTTGCCCGCTGTGGGTGGTGCACGAGGCCTTCGCCAATCCTGGTCGCATCCTTACCCAGATGGCGGCGATGCCAGATGGTCGCCGCTACCTCTGGATCGCCCGCACCGCGCTGGCGGGGCCACACGGATTCAGCACGGCGACAAAGGATTTCGCTATCGGCCTGGGTTGCGATATCGAATACGCCGACCGGCTCGTGTATTCGAACGGCCTACAACTCGACAGTCCGGCCGCAGCGGTGCCGATCGGCGCGGGCTGCAAGGTCTGCGAGCGCCCCTCCTGCCCGCAGCGCGCCTTCCCCCAGATCGGCAGCCCCCTCGCAGTCACCGAGCACACCAGCACGGATCTGCCCTACCCACGAGTCCTGCGCTGATGCCGGACAATTGATCACCATGCGCTGGTGCGGGTAAACGTCGAGGAGAATGCCTCTCACCAGTGCATTCTCACGACTTCGCCAGGTACTCCAGGCGTTCGGCGTCTACGGCGGCGTGCATCATGGTGGCTAGGCCCGGGTGGTGGTGGAGGCCTGGGTCGGATTCGACTACTCGACGCGCGAGGTCTTGGGCGGCGGTGATGACTTCGAGGTCGTCGAGTAGGGAGAGCAGGCGCAGCGAGCGGGCGGTGCCGGACTGGGCGGCGCCGAGGACGTCGCCTTCCCGGCGTTGGCGCAGGTCGAGGACGGCGAGTTCGAAGCCGTCGGTGGTGGCGGCGACAGCGTCGAGGCGGGCCATGGCGGTGCCGGTGGGGCCCGCGTCGGTGATGAGCAGGCACAGGCCGGGGTGTTTGCCGCGGCCGATGCGGCCGCGCAACTGATGCAGCTGGCTGACACCGAAGCGGTCGGCGTCCACGATGACCATGACGGTCGCATTCGGGACGTCGACGCCGACCTCCACGACCGTGGTGCAGACGAGCACATCGATGTCGCCATCGTTGAATGCGCGCATCACCTGGTCTTTTTCATCGGTCGGGAGCCTGCCGTGCAGCAGGCCGACCCGGACGCTCGCGAGCGGACCGGTGCGCAGCATGTCGAAGACCTCGAGAGCGGCGGCCGTGGTCGGGCCTTCCTTCTCCTCTGCCTTACCGGACTTCTTGCCGTTGCGGCCCTTGCCGTTCTCCTCGTCATCGCCGATGCGCGAGCACACCACATAGGCCTGTCGACCGGCGCCGACCTCCTCGAGGATGCGTTCCCAGGCCCGGTCGACCCAGTTCGGATGCTGTTTTCGCGGCACCACCTTCGACACGATCGGCGAGCGGCCGCGGGGCAGCTGGGTGAGGGTTGAGGTCTCCAGATCTCCCAGGGTGGTCATGGCGATGGTGCGGGGAATCGGGGTCGCGGTCATGACGAGCAGATGCGGACTGGTGCCGGACTTCGCCTTGGCGCGCAACGCATCCCGCTGCTCGACACCGAACCGATGTTGTTCGTCGACGATCACCATGCCGAGATCGAAGAACTCCACCGCGTCCTGGATGAGCGCGTGGGTGCCGATCACGATGCCCGCCTCGCCGGTCACCGCATCCAGTAGCGCGGCTTTCTTCGCCGACGCCGACATCGAGCCGGTCACCAGTACCACCTTGGTCGCGTTGTCGGCGGCGCCGAGTTCACCGGCGGTGCCGAGATCGCCCAGCATGGCGCGCAGCGACCGATAGTGTTGGGCGGCAAGGACTTCCGTGGGCGCGAGCAGCGCGCACTGCTGACCGGCATCGACCACCTGCAATATGGCGTGCAGCGCGACGATGGTCTTGCCCGACCCCACCTCACCCTGTAATAGCCGGTGCATCGGATGACTGCGCGCGAGATCGTCGGAGATCTCCGCGATCACCTGCTGCTGCCCCTCGGTCAGTTCGAAGGGCAAGCGGGTGTCGAAAGCCGCTGCGATACCGTCGGATCGGGGCGGACACGGCCGGGCCGCTCGTGCCTCCGCGTCGTGTCGCCGCTCGGCGAGGACCAGTTGTAGGGCCAGCGCCTCGTCGAAACGCAAACGCTCCCTGGCCTGTTCGATATCGGACTTGCGTTCGGGCAGGTGGATCAGGCGCAGTGCGTCGGAGATCTTCATCAGTGCGCGGTCGTCGCGCAGATCGCTCGGCAGCGGATCGTCGATCGGGTCGAGCTGGTCGAGTACCTGCCGGACACAGGCGAGCAGATCCCAGCTCTGCACTTTCGCGGTCGCGGGGTATACCGGGATGTATTCCCGTTCGAAAAACGAGACATCCACTCCCCCTTTACCTTTTGCGCTCTGCGCCAATCCGCGCAAGGCGCCGCCGCCGCGCACCGAGGTGAGGTTCTCGATCGAATCCTCTTCCTTCTCGGGCAGGATCAGATAATCGGGATGTGAGAGGTTCCAGCGGTCCGGGCGCCACCAGTGCACGGTGCCCGACATCATGGCCCGGACTCCTTCGCGGACAAGGTAACTCACCTTGTCGCCGTTGAAGAAGGTGATATCGATGGGGGCGACCGAACCGGTGTCGAGCGCGACCTTGAGTAGTCGCCCCCTGCGGTTCTTCATCGGGCGCAGTTCGGTTTTCGTCACCCGGCCGATGACGGTGATGTGCGCGCCCTCCTCCGGTTGCTCCTGGGTGAGCGGCTGGCCCTGGGTGGCGTAGCGCAATGGATAGTGCCGCAACAAATCCTCGACGGTGTGCATGTCGAAGGCATCGGCGAGCGGCTCGGCCGCCTTCACGCCGAGCAGGTGGTCCAGCCGATCGCTGAGTGTCGCCATATCCCTATTCCACCCCTATCTGCACCAGATCCGCTTGCTGCCCACCGGAATACACAATCACCTCGACGCCGGGGAAGCCGTTCGCGATATGCGCGGCCAGTGCCTCCGCGAGTTCAGCAGGGGCCGCCACACCCATGAGCAAAGTGACCAGCTCACCGCCGAAGGCGAGCATCCGGTCGAGCAGGGTCCGGCCCGCGGCCGGCACATCCCGGTCGATCACCACGACATCGTGACCGACCAGCCCCAGCCCATCACCGGCCTCGCAGGTGCCGACCATGGTGAGCGCCCGTTCTGTCGCGGCACGCAATGATCCCCAGCGGGTCGCGGCCGCCGCTTCCGACATGGCGAACGCATCGTCCACCGCGATCCGGCCGCAATCGTGCACCGCCAGCGCCGCCAACCCCTGCACCATGGACCCGCTCGGCAACAACAACACGTCCCGATGCACGTCGCGCGCCGCGACACCGACCGCAACCAACTCGTGCGCGGGCAGCGCGCCATTCGGCAGCACCAACACCTCCCGATTCGGCAGCTGCCGAATCGCCGCAAGCAGCGCCGCACCGGTCACCGGCCCGTCACCACCGAGCACCACCGCACCCCCGGCCTCGAACAGCGCCGCCGCGCCGTCCCCCGATGCGACAGCCAAAACGGCGCGGTCCGCGGGACCGTCGTGATCGGGTCCGATGGCGCGTCCGACACCACCAGGCCGCCCCGCGGCACCAGCGCGACCCGCAACGTCGGCGGGGGCTGTGTCAGGGTGCCCGACGCCCTCAGCGTGGTCGGCAAAGTCGGCGTCCGGGATTTTGTCCGAGTGCGCGGCCGCATCGGAGGGCACGGGTGTCGGGCGGGCGGTAATGGTGAAGCTTTCGATGCGGATGGCGCTGAGGGCGCCGGTGGCGATTCCTGCTTCCACGGCGGCGCCCGCGTCGGCGCAGTGGACGTGCGCGGACCAGGAGCCCGCGCCGTCGCCGACGACCACCACCGAGTCGCCGAGGTCGGCGAGGCGGTCGCGGAGGCGGGCTATTCGTCGGTCGTCGGTATCGGAGAGGAGGTACATCACCTCGAAGTGGGGTTCGGCACTGTTCACGGTTTCGACACAGCTGCCGTGCGGTGCGGAATCGGCATGCCGTGCGGCCGTGGCACGATCAACTCTCGCCTGGTCACCAGCGAATGCGAATTCGCCTCGCGCGTACTCCGGCCGATCGGGTGTCTCGCCGAGGGTGACCGCGACCAGACTGTCGAGCAGCACGACCAACCCGCGCGCACCCGCATCGACCACCCCGGCCTCGCGCAGCACGCCGAGCTGGGCGGGCGTATCACCGAGCGCCTGGGCAGCACCGTCGGCCGCAGCCACCGCCACCTCGGCCAGGGCGGATGTCGGGGAGGCCGCAGCACATACTGCTGCCCGCTCCAGGACGGTCAGGATGGTCCCTTCGACCGGCACACTCAGCGATTCCCGAACCAGCGCCGATGCCGTTGCCAGCGCGTCACGCAACGTCTGCGCGGTCAGCGGGCCCCCGCGCGCCGCCTCGGCAATCCCCCGCAGCACCTGCGACAGAATGATCCCGGAATTCCCGCGCGCCCCGAGCGTCGCCCCGCGCGCCATAGCCGCGGCCACATCGTGCGTCGAGAGCGCGCCCGGTTCGAGATACCCGTCCGCGGTTCCATCCGACGGCGCTGCGCTGAAGCCATTCCGCGAGCTGCCCCGCCCGGCAAGATCAGGCGGGTTGGGGCGATCAACGCCATTCCGGGCGATAACTGCACCACCGACCGCCCTAGCATCCGCTGCATAACCGTCAGCCGCGAAACCATCCGATCGCTCGGATCCGCGCGCCGAGATCACCGCGGCATCCGCGGCCTGCATTGCCGCTCGCATGGTGGCGAGCATGTTCGTACCGGTATCGGCGTCGGCGATGGGGAAGACATTGAGGGCGTTGATCTCCTCGCGACGCTGCTGCAGGCCATCGAGGCAGATGCGACCCCAGCGCAGCAGGGCCGTGCCGTTCAGTTCATTCGGACCGGCAACGGCAGGCAGACCCGCGTCAGGGCCGTCGCCCATCATGTCCCGCACTCCGGGCACCGCCACCTCTCTCCGCGATCGTTCACACCGCTGTGCCACCCGCACCCAAGCGACTGCTGGCAGATCGCTCGAAAGGTTCTGCCACCGTTGGCCAGGTTAGCTGGCGATACCGACAGTCGATCGGCGACACCGATCCACTACCATCGGGTGTGCCCACGGGTCGTCGGTTCATGACCCGGTTTGGCGGATCCGGGCGCCGCCAGCTACCCTTGCAGGGTTGCCTAGCGCGGCCG
This sequence comes from Nocardia vinacea NBRC 16497, assembly GCF_000308835.1. Lineage (GTDB taxonomy): Bacteria > Actinomycetota > Actinomycetes > Mycobacteriales > Mycobacteriaceae > Nocardia > Nocardia vinacea. Next base: position 18,612 of record NZ_BAGN01000170.1, read on the forward strand.
AGAGGGTTCGCGCTGGCCGACGTCAGTCGGCAGGGCATTAAGACATTGTTTCCGGACATGCTGCCGACGTGCGGCGGTCCCCACATGACATGAAGGAGTTCGCGACTATGGCTGCCGTCTGCGACGTCTGCGCCAAGGGCCCCGGCTTCGGGAAGTCGGTCTCGCACTCGCACCGGCGTACCAACCGTCGTTGGAACCCGAACATCCAGACCGTGCGCGCACAGGTCGCGCCGGGCAACACCCGCCGCATGAACGTGTGCACCTCCTGCCTGAAGGCGGGCAAGGTCGTTCGCGGCTGATTCACCCAGAGACCGGCATACGCCCCGACACCACCAGGTGCTCGGGGCGTAGTCATCTGCGGACGCTGGTCATCGACGACCGCCCTCGGCAACGATGGTCGCCATGACCCAGCCCGCCTGGCGCATAGCCCCACTCGCCGCCGAATACGTCCACGGCCTCGCCGAATGCCATATCGCCTGCTGGCGTGAGGCCTATCGGGGCCTGGTCCCCGACCACATCCTGGATGCGTTCGAGGTCGACCGCCGCGCGGAGCAGTGGGAACGCGTCCGGGTCCGCAACCCGGGCAGCGCCTATGTCGCCCTCGTCGACGACGAGGTGATCGGCTTCTCGTGTGCGACCGCGTCACGCGACGAATCACCGGTCACCCCAACCGAACTCAACGCCCTCTATGTCCGCGCCGCCTGGTACGGCACCGGCGTCGCCCACGATCTCATCCGCGCCGCCGTCGCACCCGACATCCCGTGCTCTCTCTGGGTCTTCGAGAAGAACCCACGCGCCCAGGCCTTTTACCGCAAACACGGCTTCGAGCTCGACGGCACCAGCCGCATCGAGGCCTTCACCCCCGCCATCGAAGTCCGCATGGTCCGCCTCTGACCGGAAGGCGGCTCGGGGCGGGGAGCTAATGTGCTGGCCATGACTTCCACGCACACCGAGTACGTCACCGTCGTCGACGGCGTACTACAGATCACCATCTCGACCGCCGCCAAGGGCACTTCCTTGGACTTCGCGGGCGTCAACGCGGGCACCGAGGCATTGCGCTCGGCAGGCCGCGAGATCGGCGCCGTGCTGTTGACGGGCGCCGGGCCGAACTTCTCCGCGGGTGGCGATGTGCGCAGTTTCGCGGCGGCCGAGGATCGGGCCGGTCACCTCTACGGCCTCGCGACGGACCTGCACGAGTTCGTGCGCGCGCTCGACGAGACCATCGTGCCCGTCGTCGCCGGGGTGCAGGGCTGGGCGGCCGGAGCCGGAATGAGCCTGGTGTGCGCGGCGGATATCGCGATCGGCGGCCCGAGCACCAAGCTTCGCCCGGCGTATCCGGGCATTGCGCTGAGCCCGGACGGTGGCATGTCATGGACGCTGCCGCGGATCGTCGGCACCGGCCGCGCCCGCGAAATCCTGCTCACCGACGCGATTCTCGACGCCGAAACGGCGGTGCGACTCGGCATCCTGAGTCGGCTCGTCGATGACGAGCAGGTACAGGCCGAGGCATCGAATGTGGCCCGAACCCTCGCCACCGGACCGCGATCCGCCTACGCGAGCATCAAATCGCTACTGGCACGGTCGAATTCGTCGACGCTGAGCGACCAGCTCGACTACGAGCGCGATGCCATCAGCGCCGCGGCCAACAGCCCGGCCGGGCGCGAGGGCGTGGATGCCTTCGTCGAGAAGCGCAAGCCCGACTACCAGAACCGGTAGCTAACCGCGCACCTGGAGCACGAATTTCGCGACCGCGTCGGTGAACGAATCATTGTCGTCACCGGCCGCGGTATGCGCCGCGCCGCCGATCTCGATCAGCTGCGCGTGCGGCACCAATGCCTGGAATTCCGCGGCGCCTTCCGGCGTCACCACATCGGATTGCATACCGCGCACCAGCAGCACGGGAATGGTGAGGGCGCGTGCGGCGGCCTCCAGCTGCGGGACCATTTCGCTCGCATCCTCGACGCGGTCGCCGAGCATATCCGGATCCCAATGCCAGTACCACCGGCCGTCGCGCTGGCGCAGATTGCGCAGCAGGCCGTCGGTGTTCTTGGGCCGTGGCCGATGCGGCATGTATTCCGCGACCGCGTCGGCGGCTTGCTCGAGGCTGTCGAAGCCGTCGCGATGTTTGCCGAGGAAGTCGATCACCCGCGCGACACCGGCGGGTTCGGGGCGGGTGACGATGTCGACGAGCACCAGTGCGGTGATCGGCGCGCCGCCCGGATCCGCGGTGGTGAGCAGACCGGTGATCCCGCCCATGCTCGCACCGACCACGACCGCGGGCGCAGCCAGCTGTTCGAGGACCGCCACCAGGTCCGCGACCATCGTGTGACGCCGGTAATCAGCGGTCGGCGACCAAGCGCTGTCGCCGTGACCGCGCGCGTCCAGCGTGACGACCCGCATCCCGGCGGCGGCCAGCTTCGCACCGGTCTGCTTCCACGAGTGTCTGGTCTGACCACCACCGTGCAGAAACAGGACGAGCGGGCCGTCCGCCGGGCCGAACTGGTCGGCGGCCAGCTCGATCCCATCCGAACCGCGCAGCCGCAGCCGGATCGGATCGAGAAGGTTGTTCGCATTACTCACGATCCGAGGATCGCACAGTTACCGCTGGGGCTCGTACGAGCCCCGGTCAATGGGACCTCAGCAGTCCCACTTGCCCTGCGCGCTGATGGTGTTCTGCAGCAGGCACGCGACCTTGGCATTCACCGAGGACGAGATGGTCGAGGAGCCATTGGAGGTGAATTCCTCGCCGACCGGAGCGGCGGTCTTCGGCGCGGAGGTCTCCGTGGCGGGCTCGAGCGGCAACCCGGCCGCATTCGCCGCCGCACTGCCGCCGGCCAGGGCCGCGCACAGGGCCAGCGTGGCGGTGGTGCCGCGCAGTGCGCCGCGAACGGTCTTGTTCTGCATGTAATTGTGCTCCTCTACTGTGTTTTAACCTCGACGCCCGAGATCTAGGGCAGGCGCCAGTCAACAGGCTCGGCACCCAATTCGTCGAGTAGTTCATTCACTCGTGAGAAGGGTCGCGAACCAAAAAAGCCGCGCGAGGCCGACAGTGGTGACGGGTGCACGGATTCGATATAGGGCACCTCGGCCGCGGCCAGCTGCGGTTTCAGTGTCTGCGCGTCCCGACCCCACAGGATCGCGACCAGCGGTTCGTCCCTGGCCACCAGCGCGCGAATCGCCTGATCGGTCACCGCCTCCCACCCCTTGCCGCGGTGCGAGGCGGGCTGTCCCGGTGAAACCGTCAGGACTCGGTTCAGCAGCAGTACGCCCTGATCCGACCACGGGCTCAAGTCTCCGTTGGACGGTGTCTGGTGGCCGAGGTCCTTGCTGTATTCGGCGAAGATATTGGCGAGGCTGCGCGGCACCGGCGAAACATCGGGGGCGACAGAGAAACTCAGGCCCATCGGATGTCCGGGCGTCGGATACGGATCCTGGCCGACGATCAACACACGCACCGCGGCGAAGGGACGCTGAAAGGCGCGCAGCACATTCTCACCGGCCGGTAGATAACCACGGCCCGCCGCATTCTCCGCGCGCAGGAATTCGCCCATCGCCGAGATCTGCTCCGCAACCGGTTCGAGAGCCTTTGCCCAACCCGGATCCATGATTTCCGTCAGTGGTTTCGCGCCCATGACCGCACAACCTATCGTGGCTCGGGCTCGGACGCCGAGTCCACCCCGCTGAACGATTCCCAGCCCCCACTGCCCGGATGCCGCGCACCGTCGACGGTTACGCCGTGACCTGCCAGCACCCGTCCGATCGGCACCCAACCGGGCGGCAGCTCCCGGTGCGCGGGCCAGGTTCCGACGAACGCGTGATCCTCGCCGCCGGTCAGAATCCATTGCGCCGCATCGGCATCCAGACGCTGCGCGATCGTCGCCAGAGCCGGATCGCGCAATGTCTGCAAGTGGATATCGATGGCGACACCGGACGCCTCGGCGATATGGCCCAGATCCGCGAGCAATCCGTCCGAGATGTCGGTGAGCGCGGTGGGTATCGCGGGCACTTCGGCGGAAGATCCGATGACGCCCTCCGCTCCGAACTCCACCGCGTTCTGATCCGACACCCCGACGTGCTCCGAGCCGAGTACACCTTCCGCCGGGGACGCTCCCGAGTTGTCCACTCCGGCAGCGGAATCGGCGACCACAGCGAGCACAGCCGAATAGGGCGGCTGTGGGACCCGGTGGGCCGCAAGCGCTTCGGCGAAGAATTCGTCTGCCGGATCGAATCCGGCGGTCAGCACCGCCAACCCAGCTGCGGACCAGCCGAGGCGACCGACCACCGCGACCGTATCCCCCACGCGTGCACCGGCTCTGGTGATCGGCGCGCGGCCGTCCAGATCGCCGAAAGCGGTGACCGAGATGACCAGCTGCGGGCTGCGCACCACATCGCCGCCCGCGATGGAACCGCCCGCGCGCCGCGCCTCGGCCCACATCCCGTCGGTGAGCCCATCCACCAGCTCGAGCGACGTATCGGCCGGACAGCCGAACGCCACCACGAATGCGGTGGGCACGGCACCCATGGCGACCACGTCGGCGGCATTCTGCGCGATGGCCTTGCGCCCGATATCGCGCGGACCGGACCAGTCGAGCCGGAAATGTCGATCTTGGATCAGCATGTCGGTGGTGACCACGAAACGGCCGTCCGGCGCGGCCACCAGGGCGGCGTCGTCACCGGGGCCGAGCAGCACGCCGGGCGCCTGCACCCGCCCCGAGTTGATCCGCTCGATCAGCGCGAACTCCCCCAGCTCACGCACTGTCTTCGGCCGTGTGCTGTCGCTGATGACCTGGTCCCTTCCCGGCGTCGTGCTGGCTGAAATCGCCCCGAGGGTACCCTTTCCAAGGCAATCGTGTACTACCAGGCCGGTGCGCGGCATCCATCCCCCAGGTGACCGGGCCCCACCAGCGCGAACAGGAAGGGATCGGTGAGCATGGCGGCGGAATCGTCGGACCGCGATTCGTCGGAGGCGGAGTCGTCGAAGGCCGAGCTGTCGAAAGGGACGGTTGATCCGGCCGCGGACAGCGCTGCGGAACCCACGCCCACCGTCGATCGCACCGAATCCGCCGACGAGCCCGCGACCGAATCCAGCGGCTACCCGCCCGCGCTGATCGCGACCGCAGTCGCACTCCCGGTCGTGCTGGTAGTCGCCGTTCTGGTCGCCGCAGTTCTGGCCCGACGCGCACCGATCGAACGCGAACCGCTGGTCCTCGGTCCGGTTCCCGCGCCCGCCGCGGACGGACCCGCATGCACCGCGCTGCTGCCCGCACTGCCGGTCGATCTCGGCGACTACTCCAAATCCACGCTGGTGGAACCGTCTCCCCCCGCGACTCGCGCCTGGCAGCGCAAGGACGGCGGCGACGCCATCGTGCTGCGCTGCGGTTTGGAACGACCGTTGGAGTTCAACCGCGCCTCGCCGCTACAGATCGTCAATGGCGTGCAATGGTTCGAGGTCCGCGATGCGGCCGCCAAGGCGAGCACCTGGTTCGCCGTCGACCGCGCAACCTATATCGCACTGACCGTCCCCGACGGCTCTGGACCGACTCCGCTACAAGGAGTTTCGGACACGATTTCCGCCAACATACCGGCCCAGCCGATCGATCCCGGCCCGCTGCCGAACTGACGTTCACACCCCCGCGTGGTTGCGCCACACCCGCAGTACCGGGTGCGCGCTTGCGATACCCCGCGGGTCCTGGCCGAAAAGCCGAGCGTCGATCACCGCAACCCGGTACCCCGTGCGAGCGCCGTCTCGATCAGTGTGGAAACCAGTGCTCGGTAGTCGATTCCGGTCGCCTCCCACATCCGCGGATACATGGAAATCGAGGTGAAACCGGGCATCGTATTGATCTCATTGATCACCGGCCCATCCGCCGTGACGAAGAAGTCCACGCGCGCCAAACCTTGGCAGTCAAGCGCTTTGAACGCCCGTACCGCGAGTTCCCTGACACTGTCGGACACTTCGTCGTCCAATTTGGCCGGAACATCGAATTCGCAGACATCGTCGAGGTATTTGGTGTCGAAGTCGTAGAACTCCGGCGCCGCGGCATCGGCATCCGGCATCCGAATCTCGGCGACCACACTGGCCTCGACCCGCCCGTCCGGAAATTCCAGCACGCCACATTCGACTTCGCGTCCGACAATGCCCGCCTCGACGATCACCTTCGGATCGTGTTCGCGCGCCGCCGCGATCGCCGCGTCCAACTCGCTCCAATCGGTGACCTTGGTGATTCCGATCGAGGAACCACCGCGCGCCGGTTTGACGAATACCGGCAGGCCCAGCAGCGCGCGATCATCCGCGTCGAGCGAGTCGGTCCCGCGCCGCAGCACCAGCTGCCGCCCGATCGGCAGCCCCTCCGCGGCGAGCAGTTTCTTGGTGAATTCCTTATCCATGCCCGCGGCGCTGGCCAGCACCCCCGGCCCGACATACGGCACCCCGGCCAATTCGAGCATGCCCTGCAACGTGCCGTCCTCACCGAACGGGCCGTGCAGGATCGGGAACACCACATCCACCGACCCCAGTGCCGCACTCGGATCATCGAGCGCGACCAACGAGCCGGACCGGCTCGGATCAGCGGCCAGCGTGAGCGCGGTACCGCTGCTGTCCACGGCGGGCAGCGCGTTGTCCTTGAATCCGAGCGACGCCACCTCGGAACCACCGAGCACCCAGGCGCCGTCGATGGTGATGCCGATGGGCACGGCCTCGTACTTTTCCGGATCGAGGTTGCGCAGCACGCTGCCGGCCGACACACACGAGACGGCGTGCTCGTTACTGCGCCCGCCGAACACCACAGCAACCCTGATCCGGTTCGTCATGAACGGAACCGTACCCGTTATGGGTGCCGAACCAACCTCGTGCCCGTGCGGTTATAGCGTTCGCCCCTATTCCGGTTTGATCCGCCGACCCAGCAGATTGCCGACCGCCTCGCGCACCGAAACGCCCTCATGACATACCTGGTGCACCGACGTGGTCAGCGGCATCTCGACATCGTGCGCCGCGGCCAGCGCGCGCACCGATGTGCACGACTTCACACCCTCCGCGACCTGGCCACGGGTGGCCTCCTGGGCCGCCTCCATGGACCCGCCCGCGCC
>NZ_BAGN01000169.1 GCF_000308835.1 Nocardia vinacea NBRC 16497
GCACACCGTCGGACGTGCGCGGCGCGGCCGCGGCATCGAAGACCAGCGCGACACGACCGCCGTCGGCTTCCTTCAACGCCCGCACCGCGGCGTGTGCCGAATCTCCGGTATCGGCGGCGACGGCGTCGGCGAGCGGTCCGAGGGTCGCGGCGACCGCGGCCTCGAAACCACCGTGCACCCGAATCAGCCCGGAGAGCGGACCGAGTAGGCCCTCCGCGCGATTCTCGACCAGCCAGGCCGCGCCGTCCCTGCGCGCCAAACCCATACCCAATGCTTCGATGCGGGCACTCAGCGAGGCCACCCGCTTACTGGCGTCGCGATCCTGTTCCCGCAGTTCCGTGACGCGCTGATCGGCCAGGGCGAGGGCCTGCACCGCATGCTCGTGCTGGGCGTCCAGACCGGTCTCACCGGCCTCGAGTTCACCGAGTTCGCCCTGGACCGTATCGAATTCGGCCTGGGCCGCCTCGCCACGCAGGCGGGCCTCGCCGATCGCGACCGTGAGCCGGGTGATCTCCGCATCCACCGACTGCGATCGGGTGCGCAGGGTTTCGACCTGACCGGACAGCCGGGCCAGCCCCTCACGACGGTCCGCGATGGCGCGCACCGCGGCCAGATGTGCCTGCTCGGCGGCCTTCGCGGCCTGCTCGCGTTCGGCGAGCGCCTCGCGCGCGGCCTCCAGGGTTTCGGCCGCGATCTCGACTGCCTCGCGCAGTTCGGCCTCCTCGGCCTCCACGCGTTCGGCCTCGGCCTCGAGCTGCTCCGGATCGCGGCCGCTGCCGACGGGCATTTCGGTGTGCAGGTTGCGGGCTCGGTCGCCCGCGATTCGGATGGTGGCATTGACGCGCTCGGCCAGCGCGGACAGCTGGAACCAGATCTGCGCGGCGGCCTCGGCGCTCGGGGTCAGCCGGGACAGCTGGAATTCCTGCTGTGCCAGTGCGGCATTCGCGGCGTCGAGTTCGGTCTGCACCGTGATCTGCTGTTCGCGCGCGTACGCCTCTTTGCTCTGCTGGCTCTCCAGCTCATTGCGCCGGGTGACCAGGTCGTCGGCGGCCAGGCGCAGGCGCGCGTCACGCAGGTCGGCCTGGACGGTCTGGGCGCGACGAGCCACCTCGGCCTGCCTGCCGAGCGGTTTGAGCTGGCGGCGCAGTTCGGTGGTGAGGTCGGTGAGGCGGGCCAGGTTGGCCTGCATCGCCTCCAGTTTGCGGACCGCCTTCTCCTTGCGTTTGCGGTGCTTGAGCACACCGGCGGCCTCTTCGACGAAGGCGCGGCGGTCCTCGGGACGCGATTCCAGGATGGCCGAGAGTTGACCCTGTCCGACGATGACGTGCATTTCCCGGCCGATGCCGGAGTCGCTGAGCAGTTCCTGCACATCCATCAAGCGGCAGGAGCTGCCGTTGATCTCGTATTCGCCCGCGCCGTCGCGGAACATGCGCCGGGTGATGGAGACCTCGGCATAGTCGATCGGCAGCGCACCGTCGGAGTTGTCGATGGTCAGCGTGACCTCGGCGCGACCGAGCGCCGCGCGTCCGGAGGTACCGGCGAAGATGACATCCTGCATCTTGCCGCCGCGCAGCGCTTTCGCACCCTGTTCGCCCATCACCCAGGTGAGCGCGTCGACGACATTGGACTTACCCGAGCCGTTCGGGCCGACCACACAGGTGATGCCCGGCTCGAAACGCAAGGTCGTCGCGGACGCGAAGGACTTGAAACCCTTCAACGTCAGACTCTTCAGGTGCAAATTCGACGACCCTTCCCTGCGCGGTGGTCTGAGGCGACCAGCCATCGTATCCGTCGAGCATCGGTTACCCGGCAAGCGGGCGGCCACCGCCCCCGTAGGTTATCGACTCCGCGCTCGTTGTCCCGCATTTCGGTGTGCTCCACATTTGCTGGCCGCGCGTCAGTTTCGCATCCCTTGTCGGTGTTCGCACCTCGGACAGGCGCTCCGACGCGACGGGACTGACCGGTTTGTCCTTGCGGTATCGCCGGACTGACGGGGCGAATACGATCCAGTCTGATTCGCCAGCGGACCGTTAGTTCGGGGAGTGCAGAGCATGTCATCGGACAAGACCAGCAACGTGCTCGGTCCAGTCCGTCATGCAACGACACTGCGGCTGTCACGCATCGCGACGCTGGTCGCGGGCAGCTTGGTATTTCTGTATGCGTGTGAGGTCAGCCGCAAGAGCGATCTGTCCGATGTCTGGGTGCAGGTCGCCGTCGCCGCCGTACTCGCGCTTACCGGCTTGACCACGGCCTGGTTCGAGGTGAAGGCCGCCGACCACGCCGCCACCCGCGCTCGCACCGACATCCGCGGCTTCCTCATCGAATCCGACGGCATAACGGTGCGGGCCCGCATTACCCGCAGCGGCGATCTCGTCTTCCACGGCCACGACACGCGCGGCACCTATCCGGCCTATGAATGGGATTGGGCCTTCCGCGCCACCACCTTCCCCGCCATCCGCACCGCCCTCGGCGGCGGCAGGGGCGACCTGCTCGACCTCCTGGAACACACGGTTCCCGACCTGGACCGCCAGGACCGCCACGACCCCGGCGCCTGGCTGCACAACCAGGGCATCCCCGCCGCCTTCCGCGAACGCGGCGACACCTCCCACCGCATCACCCGCGAGCTGCCGGTGGTTACTTCCGAAGCCCCTCTCCGTGATTCGTCCCGCGAATCCACTGGGGAGCACAAGCTATCGAGCGAGCGTCGCAACGCACCCGACCCCGCGGACGCACCTCGACCCGGCCGAACAAGCCGGCGCGACCCATCCCCCGACCAAAGCGCTCCAGCCCGCACCCGACGCCGGCCCTCGAACTCCCAACGCCCCCAAGATCCTCCGAACTCGGCCGAACGCCACGACGAACCGTCGCCCCGTCGCCGCGAGCAGCCGTCGAACACGCGCCGAAGAACGAGCGATCGGCGGGCGGCACAGTCGGACCGGCCTGCCGATAGACAACCGAGCGACCGTTGGGACAGCCCACAAAGCGACCATCGCGACTCACCACCGAGTGATCAATGGGACGCACCGCCAAGTGATCAGTGGGACGCACCATCAGCACGCCCCGCTCGACTATCGGGCGCACCCCGCTACGAACCATCGCCCGATCACCGGATCGATCCATCAACTGCCCGCCGTAGCGCGCCACCGACCCCGCACCGCGATCAGCCACCGTACGAACCTGGCACACCACACGCCCACCGCAGAACCCCAGCGGATCCCCGGCCGTCCGAGCCCTCGAGTGATCACTGGAATGAACCACCAGCCGCCCGATACCGGGAACAAGTGGACTACCGCGAACGCACCGGCCGGCCCCGGGACGAAAGTTCCGGCGCGCACCGGCACGTGCTATCCGGCGCCCACCCCAGCGAACCACCTCGACCGCAGCAGCGCGAACTGCGGGAGCGGCGGCGGGACGAGTCGCCTGACCGACGTCGCCGCAGGTCATAGGCGGTAGCTGACACCCACCGGCCCGCCATCGGACGAGCCGGACGCGTCGAACATGCCTCGGAAACCCCTGCGGATCCATGGCAGTCCGAGCCGTCGAGGCGTCGCTGGAACGAACCGCTACCCCCGCCGACGTCACCAGAGGTCGGCGGACACGCGGCCGATGCCGCACCGCCTCCCGCATACGCCGCCACACAAGGGTTGACATTCCACATTGGAGGGTGCATGCTGATTTCACCTTCCAATGTGGAATATGGATCTAGTCGTTAGGAACCGGACATGGAAATCTCGCCTGGTACTCGGGCCTCCGATGCGGAGCGCGAGAAGGTTGTGCGCCTGCTCGGCAGGCATATGACAGATGGTCGGATCGACCTTGCCGAATACGATCAGCGCGTCGCCCGCGTCTATGAGACCGGCGTTCGCGACGATCTGCAGCTGGTCCTCTCGGATCTGCCGAAATTGCCGAAAGAGTCTGCCGGACAGAAGAATTCGATGAGCCGCTTCCCGATCTGGCAGCAGATCGAAGGTACCTCGTGGCTCGGAGTGAGCGTGCTGGTGCTCGCCATCTGGGCCGCGATCTCGATCAGCGTCGGAGAATTCACCTACCCGTGGCCGATCTGGGTCATCGGCCCATGGGGCGCCGTACTCGCCTTCCGCATGCTGGCCGGTTTCGAATCGGGCCGATTCGGACGCCACACCAACTGACACCGTCATGGTCAGCGATCGAGCACTGGGATCAGTGCTGGATCGCTGACCCCAGCGCACCCCGAAGGTGTTGGTACGCATCGGGTTTGCGTCTCGATCTTCGGTGGTATTACGGAATGGTGAGGGCTTCAAAGGTTTTGGCCTCGCTCGTGAGTGTGCTGCTGGCCAGCTTCGCGATTTCTGTTCTGTCCGTGTGCCCTGCTGTTGCGGCGCCGCAAGTGGTCGGTGAGACGCCGCTGGACGGTTCGGTCTCGCAAGTGGACGTCTACTCCCCCGCGATGGATCGGGTGGTGAGCAACAGGGTGATTCGAGCCGCAGGCGGTCCCGCGCCGACGCTGTATCTGCTCACCGGAATCGGCGGTGGCACCGATGGCATCTCGTGGTGGGACGATACGGACGTCCGGCAGTTCTTCGCGGATAAACATGTCAACGTGGTGATGCCGATCGGCGGCGCGTACAGCCTGTACACCGACTGGCTCAGCGACGACCCGGCGGTCGGTCGCAACCGGTGGCTGACGTACCTCTCGCGGGAACTCCCGGCCGTCCTCGACCTCCGGCTCGGCAGCACCGGACGCAATGCGATCGCAGGTGTGTCGATGAGCGCGGGATCGGCGGTGGATCTGGCGATCCAGGCGCCCGATGTGTACCGCGCGGTGGCGGCCTACAGCGGATGCCCGTGGACATCGGATGCGCTCGGGGTGGCGATGGTCAGCGCGCAGGTCGTCCGCGGTGGGGCCAATCCGGTGAATATGTGGGGTGAGCTGGGCCAGGAGATCTGGCGCAGGCACGACGCGTTCGCGAATGCGGGTGCGTTGGCGGGTAAGACGATCTATCTATCCGCCGCCACCGGCACGCCCGGCGCGATAGATGAAGGCGGACTGGGCTTCCCGCCGGTCGAGGCCATCGCCAGCTCGTGCACGGATGCGTTCGCCGACCGGCTCGGCGAGCTCGGACTCCCCGCCATCCATGTCAACCGCCCCGAAGGCTCACACACCTGGGGCCAGTTCGAAACCGACCTACACGATTCCTGGCCCCACCTGGCCCGAGCCCTCGGCGCATGACCGAGCCTGGCCGGTCGCGCCGATAATCTCCGGCCCCCACCACGGATGACACTACGGTGGGGTGACATGGATACCGTCGCCGTGCCGAAGTGGGTTGACGTCACGCCTGCGCGGAGGGTTGGTGCAGGGCGGCGTGTCCTTGGCGTGGCGGCGTGTTTTGTGGTGGTGCAGTTGGTGATTCGGGGGTGGGTGGCGGGGGGTGGGTTCTTCTATTGGGATGATCTGATTTTGGTGGGGCGGGCGGGGAGTTATTCGCTGTGGTCTGCGGATTTGCTGTTGTACAACCATGATGGGCATTTCATGCCGTTGGCATTCGCTACGGCCTGGGTGGTGACTGCGGTTGCGCCGTTGACGTGGGCTGGGCCGGTGGTGTCGCTGGTGGTGTTGCAGTTGGCGGCGTCGGTGGCGGTGGTGCGGATGCTGGTCGTGCTTGTGGGGGTGCGGTGGGCGATTCTGGTACCGCTGGGTTTCTATCTGTTTTGTCCGCTGACGCTTCCGGCGTACGCGTGGTGGGCTGCTGCGCTCAATGCGCTGCCGCTGCAATTCGCGCTCGCGTGGGTGATCGGTGACGCGGTGCAGCTGGTCGAGACGGGGCGGCGGCGGTTTGCGGTATCGGGGGTCGTGGTGCTGGGGGTGGCGCTGCTTTTCTTCGAGAAGTCGGTGATCGTTCCGTTCGCCGCGTTCGCTGTTGCGGTGCTCGTTCGGCACGTCGATGGTCTCGGATCCGCGCTGCGGGTGGTGGCGCGGCGCGGGGCGACACTGTGGGGTGGATCCGGTGTGGTGATCGCCTGTTGGCTGGCCGGATATCTAACGGTGGTGGATGTTTCGGCGGTGCACACCAGTCCAGCGGAATTGCGTGACTTATTGCCCGGCGCAACGTCATTGGGGATTGTGCCGACGCTGTTCGGTGGACCGTGGAGTTGGGAGCGCTGGTTACCGTCCACGCCGTGGGCGGATCCGCCGAGTTGGGCGGTCGTGGCGGCTTGGGTCGTATTGTGCGCGCTGGTGCTGCTGTCGCTGCGGGCGCGCCTTCGGGTGGGGCCGGTGTGGGTGACAGCGGCGGCGTACGTGCTCGTCGCGCAGCTGCCGGTCGCATTGGCCCGCAGCGGACCGAACACCGCCGCCGAACTGATGCAGTCCCTACGCTATTTCGCCGATATCGCGGTGGTATTGAGCGCAGCAGGTGCGCTGATACTGCGTGCCCGTCCGCGCGACCACACACCGAACTTGCTTCCCGATACGCACAGCCGCATCGCTGAGCTTCCCGGTTTGCGCGATCTCGCTCGCGCGCCCCTCCCCGGTCGACATGGCCGTGCTCGCCGCGTCGCGGCAGTGCTCGCGAGGCTGGGTAGCCGTGCCGCTGTATGGGTTCCCGGACCGCGTGGTCACATCCCCGTACCACTCCCCGGTTCGCGGACGATGGCTGTGTTGGGGGTGGTGTTTTTGGTCAGCAGCGTTTGGTCTACTGCTTCGTTTGTGGAGTCTTGGCGGATTAATCCGACGAGGACGTATGTGACGAATGTGAAGGGGGCGCTGGCGGGGAGTGATGGGGTGCCGCTGCTCGAGCAGGAGGTGCCGTGGAATGTGTTGAATCCGACGGCGTATCCGCAGAATCTGACCAGTCGCGTGCTCGCACCACTCACGAAGCCGACGACCTTTGCCGACTCGACTCCGCACTTGCGGATGATTACCGACACCGGTGAGATCGTCGAGGCGGCCGTTTGGTGGAACCGCAGCATCCTGTCCGGGCCAGAGCCCAACTGTGGCTACCGAATCCGCGGTCCGCAGCCAACCGATATTCCGCTCGACGGTCCGATGCTCGAACACGAATGGACCGCACAACTCAACTACCTCGCCAACGAAGACGGACGGATCACCGTCTCCTTCGAACACGGCGAGCCCGTGGCCGCGCCGGTCCGCAAGGGTCTGAATACCGTCTACATCCGCGTCGTCGGCAGCGGATCCCATCTCCGAATCAGTCCCCGCACACCAGGACTCGACCTCTGCCTCGGCGTCGGTCCCGTCGGAGTCGCCTCCTACGACAACTGATTCCCCGGACACCGCTGAAAATACAACGCCGCCCTAGAGCGACATCAGATGCTGAATCCGTCGCCTCGGGATTGCACCCGGGGAACTACAGAATGGCAAAGGCGACAACCAGACCGAGCGCGAAATGCGCCGCGGCCACCACGAGAACCTCGGTGGTATAGACATCGGATTCCAGCGCCGCACCGATATCGATGCCGAGTGCGCGCTCGATAACTCGCACCGAGATCACCTGCGCGATGATGCCGACCAACCCGTAGACGCTGGCGGCGATGAGCCCCTCGGAGAGTTTGCCCGCCGAGGCATAGGTAGCCAACACCACGATCAAGGCCATGCTGAGCATGCCCGCGGCCGTGACGATGATCGCATTGGGTTTACCCGCGGCGACCAGCGCGCGCAGCTTACCGGGTGTGGTCAGATCGATGGCGTAGAAGCCGACGAGCATGAGGGCCAAGCCGACAATGGCGTAGAGAACGATGGCTCCAACGCCGGTGCCGAGCGAGTTCCAGTAACCCGATTCGAGGGCAACTGCGGTCATCGTGATCCTTCCGAGGTGAGGTCGCGTAGTTACTGCGTAATGCGGTGCGGGACAAAGGCCGAGCCGTCGTCGGTGATCAATCCGGCGGTTTCGCGAATCCCGAGTCCGGCCGCGTTGTCGCCGACGATCCAGGCGCCGAGGACCGGGCGCATATCGTCGAATTCCGGTAGCGGGTCGAGTAATTGGTAGACGAAACCCTCTTCGCCGTAGACCCCGCCGGTGGCCGTCTCCAGGCCGGCGCCGACGATGGTCATATTCGCGCCCTCGCGCCCGAGCTTCGGCTTACGAATGTATTCGGTGAGCTCATTGGGCTGATCGAGGTAGGCGGGCAATAGATTCGGGTGCCCGGGATACATCTCCCACAGGATCGCGAGGATCGCCTTATTGCTCAGCAGGGTCTTCCACAGCGGCTCGACCCACATGGTCTGCGGCAGGCTCGCGACCACGCGCTTACCGAAATCGTCGTCGAGCACCCACTCCCACGGATAGAGCTTGAAGATCGCATCGATCGAACTCTCGGCCAGATCGACGAAACGCTCCAGCTCGCTGTCGAATCCGACCTCCTCGATCGGTAGCGCGATGGTGTCGAACCCGGCCTCGGCCGCGGTCTCCTGCATATACGCGGTGGTGACATTGTCCTCCCCGGTTGCATCCGCACCGGACCAGGTGAAATGCAATTGCGCCGAGGGCAGGATGTCGCGCAGCTCGGTCCAGCGCGCGACCAGCTTCTCGTGCAGGGAATTCCACTGATCGCCGTCGGGATAGAGCGTGGTGAGCCAGTGCCACTGCACAATTGCCGCCTCCAGCAGTGAGGTCGGCGTATCGGCGTTGTACTCCAACAGTTTCGCCGGACGGCGCGCGTCATAGCGCAGATCGAAGCGCCCGTAGACGTACGGGTCATTGCGCTTCCAGGATTCCGCGATCGGCCCCCAACTCCATTCGGGCAGACCGAAATCCTTGTACCGCTCGGTGAGCACGACGTGCTCGACGGCATTCAGACACATCGAGTGCAGCAGTTCGACATCGGCCTCCAGCGCGAGGATCTCCGACATCTCGAATTCGTAGTGCACCGATTCGTCCCAGTACGGCCGGGGCAGACCGCTTGCGTCACGGCCGGGCGAGCCGTAAACCAGCCCTTGGCCCTCGATGATCTGCTGCCAGCCGGGCCGCGGCGTACCGCGCACGCGCCGCATTACGAACCCCCGCTGCTCTTGCTGCTGGTCCCGAGACCGCCGCGGGTAACGGTGCCGCCGCTCTTGGTCGAGATCTGAGCGCCCTTGGGCTGCACCGTGGTTCCGCCGGTCGGCGGTTTGCCGACGGTGTTGTTGCCGCCGTAGTAATAGCGGTATTGCGTCCCGTTGTAGATGAAGATCCCATTGCTGCCGGTGTACGCACCCGTCGTGCCGGATCCGACGGCGGTCGAGGCGGTCTGGCACTGGTCGTCGGGTGTGACGACCTCCTGACCGTTCTGATCGATCACGGTGCAATACGCCGTCACCTGATCGGGTTTGGTGAGTGCCCGATAGGCGAGGTAACCGCCGCCGACCAGACCCGCGACACCGACAATGGCGACTCCGCCGATGAGGACACGTTTGCGGGTGCGCTTTTTGTGTTCGGCGGCGGCGGTGGCGGCCCGCTGTGCCTCCTCGGCGCGCTTACGTGCCTTGTCGCGCGCCCGCGCCTCGGCCACCGTTGGCGGGCGTGGCTGGGTGACACCGGGCTCTTGGCGCTGGATGCTGCCCGCGCGCGGTGGCGTACCGAACCGACGGGGCCCGGTGCCCGGTGGAACCGGTTGCGGCGGCTCGGACTCGAAGTCCGCGTTGCCGGGAGCCGCGGTGGACCCGCCCGTCCCCGGTCCTGATTCCGGCGGGGCTTGTTCCGCCCCGGTGGGCGGCGGCCCAGCGGCGTGATCTGGGGCGGAAGTACCCGGGCCGGATTCCGGTGCGGCCGACCGCGATCCAGCGGCGTCGGCACCACGCGCACCCGACGCAGGATCGGCCCCCTGCTGATCCGCGTCATCGCCCGCGCCCGGACCCCCGGTACTCAACGATCACATCCCTCGGCCGTCGAAACCACTACCGCTCCTCGAATCCGGACAAATCTCCCCGCGCGGGCTCCCACCTTTCCACAACAAGGTCGACCCGACCAGGAGTATCTCCAGAACGCAGAAGATCCAGCAACATTTCGCACGCGGGTCGCGGACCTTCGGCCACCACATGCACCCGACCGTCGCGCGCATTGGTGGCTTGTCCGACCAGTCCGAGCGCCAGCGCCCGCGAGCGCGTCCACCAGCGGAAGCCGACGCCCTGCACGTAGCCGTGCACCCAGGCGCTGAGCCGAACCGATTCCGGCATCACGCGTCGATGGCGTCGATATCGAATGTCAGCGTGACCTTCGCGCCGGCCTTCAGCGTCCGGCCGACGGTGCAGACCTTGTCGATGGCGCGCTGCACGGTGACCAGCAGTCGCTCGCGGGCCTCCTCGTCCAATTCGCTGAGGTCCAGCTCGAATACCTCGTCGAGCTGCGGGTACACCTCGTTGTCGCGGTCGGCGTCGCCGGAGACGCGGATGGTCGCGTCGAAGGCGTCGCCGAGCTTGCGCGAGAGCGGGAAGTCCGCGCTCAGTCCGGAGCAGCCCGCCAGGGCGATCTTCAGCAGCTCACCCGGGGTGAAGGCCCCGGGTACGCCCTGCGATGCGATCAATACCTCGGCACCGCGCGAGCTGCGGCCGGTGTACGCCCTGGTCCCGGTGCGCTCGACCCACAGTGTGGTCGGCTCGGTCGCGGCGGCGGTGGTGGTCGCGGATGCGGTGGTCTGGTCAGCCATGGTCACGATCCTGCCAGTCCCGCCTCCCCGAATATTTAGGCCATACCAGTTGGGAGCCCCTGGAGTCCCGCTCAGGTCCTGCGTCGTGTGCATGGTCGGGTCTTGGGCGTACCCGACGAGTTACCCATGTTCGTCCGAGATCAGTTGTCACGTTGCCCGCAACAGCTATCGCCGCCGTCGCTATTCCTGGAAGCGGTACCCCATTCCGGCCTCGGTCAGCAGATGCTTCGGATTCGAGGGATCGATCTCGAGCTTGCGCCGCAACTGCGCGAGATATACCCGCAGATAATGCGTTTCGGTGGCGTACGACGGCCCCCACACCTCACGCAGCAGTTCGCGCCGCCCGACGAGTTTGCCGCGGTTGCGCACCAGCATTTCGAGCATGCCCCACTCGGTCGGGGTCAGGTGCACCGTTTCACCGTTCTTGGTGACCTTCTTCGCGCTGAGGTCGACGGTGAACGAGGAGGTCACCACCACCGGATCGGAGGCATCGGTATCGGTCGCGCCACGCCGGACCGCCGCCCGCAGCCGGGCCAGCAGCTCATCCATGCCGAACGGCTTGGTGACATAGTCGTCCGCGCCCGCGTCCAGCGCCTCCACCTTGTCGGTCGAATCGGTGCGCGCCGACAGCACGATCACCGGGGCGGCGGTCCAGCCGCGCAGTCCGGCCAGAACCTCGATGCCGTCCATATCGGGCAGGCCCAGATCCAGGATGACCACATCGGGATGTTTATCGGCCGCCGCGCGCAATGCCGCCGCGCCGGTGCCCGCGGTGATCACCTCGTAGCCGCGCACCGACAAATTGATGCGCAGTGCGCGGACGATCTGCGGTTCGTCATCGACCACGAGCACCTTGGTCGACGGTGCTTCCTGCTTCTTGTCGGTCATCACGACTTCCTGTGCGGTCCGCGGTGTCATTGTGCTCATCATCGGCTGCTCACCTCGGTTTCATCGGCAGGCAGGTCCACGATCATCGTCAATCCTCCGCCCGGTGTCGGTTCGGCATGCACGGTGCCGCCCATCGCCTCGACGAAACCGCGCACCACCGACAGGCCGAGCCCGACACCCGTGGTGTTGTCGCGATCGCCGAGCCGCTGGAACGGCTCGAATAATTGCTCCTCGGTGCCCGGTGGCACACCGGGACCGACATCGACCACGGCAATCGACACCCGATCGCCGTCGTGTTCCGCGGTGACCCGCACGGGCGTATCGCGCGTCGAATGCCGCAGCGCGTTATCGATCAGATTGGCCAGCACCCGCTCGAGCAGACCGCTGTCCGCCCGCACCGAGACCTCGCCGACCTCCACCTTCACCCGATCCATCGCCGCGCGCCGCAGCCCGCGCGCGCCCATCCCGACGCTCACCAGCGCCTGGTGCACGACCTCGTCCATGTACACCCGACGGAACTGCGGCTGCACCACACCAACCGCCAGGCGCGACGAGTCGAGCAGATTGCCGACCAGCGCGGTCAGCTGATCCACCGATTCCTCGATGGTTTCCAGCAATTCGACGGTGTCCTCGGGCGAGAACTCGATGTCGTCACTGCGCAGGCTGGAAACCGCGGCCTTGGCACCGGCCAGCGGCGTGCGCAGATCGTGGCTCACCGCGGACAGCAGCGCCCGGCGCAACCGGTCGGCCTCGAGCAGGGCCGCGGCGGCGCTGGCCTCCTCGGCAAGCCGGGACTGGCGGACCAGCCCGGCGGCCTGATTGGCGACGGCGTTGAGCACCGGGCGGTCGGTCGTGGCGAGGGGACGTCCGGCCAACAGCAGCCAGCTCGTCGCATCGCCCGCCTGAATCGCGGTCTCGGCCTCGGACGCTCGCTGCGGTGGACTCGTGCCGACCGCGGCGATCACCTCGTCGCCGAACTGCATGCTGACCGCGCGCAGCCCGTAGGTCTCGCGCACCTGTTCCAGCAGCTTGGGCAGATCCGCACCGTGCAGCACGGCACCGGCGAACAGGGTCAGCAATTCGGCCTGCTGGGAGGCCCGGCGCGCCTGCCGGGTCTGTTTGGCGGCCACATCCACCAGCGCCGCGACCGCCACCGCGACGATCAGCAACACCACTACCGTGACGAAGCTGTCCGGTTCGGCAATGGTCAGGCTGTAGCGCGGATCGACGAAGAACCAGTTCAACAGCATGCCCGACAGCAGCGCCGAAAGCGCCGCAGGCACAACGCCACCGAGCAGCGCCACGGCGACGACACCGATGAAGAACACCGCGCTGAGCCCGCCGAGCTGCAGATATCCGTCCAGGAAGGTGGAGCAGACGGCCGAGACCGCCACCGGAACCAGCACCGCCGCGAGCCATGCGCGGATCGGCTGGCGCGGCATCAGCGAATAGCGGCGCAGCCCACGGTTGGCCTCCTCGTGCGTGACCATGTGTACATCGATCTTGCCGGATGCCTGCACCACGGCGGAGCCGATGCCCTCGTCGAGCATGCGCGCCCAGCGTGAGCGCCGGGACGTGCCGAGCACCAACTGGGTCGCATTCACCTCGCGGGCGAATTCCAGCAGCGTATTCGGCACATCGTCACCGGTGACGGTATGCAGCGAGGCATCCAGACTCGCGGCGAATTCCCGCAGCCGGGTCAGCCGTTCCGTCGATACCCCGGCAAGTCCGTCGCCGCGCACCACGTGCAGCAGGACCAGGTCGGCGCTGGATTTGGTGGCGATGCGGCTGGCCCGGCGCACCACGGTCTCCGATTCGGGACCGCCGGTCACCGCGACGACCACGCGTTCGCGCGCCTCCCACAGCTCGGTGATCTTGTGGTCGGCCCGGTATTTCGCCAGTGCGGCATCGACCTGGTCGGCCAGCCACAGCAGCGCCAATTCGCGCAGGGCGGTGAGATTGCCGGGCCGGAAGTAGTTGCGCAGCGCCGCGTCGACCTTGTCGGCGGCGTATACATTTCCGTGAGAAAGCCTGCGCCGCAACGCCTCCGGCGTGATATCGACCAGTTCGACCTGGTCTGCGCTGCGCACCACGGCGTCGGGCACGGTTTCCTTCTGCTGGATGCCGGTGATCTGCTCGACGACATCGTTGAGGCTCTCCAGATGCTGCACATTGACCGTCGAGATCACGTCGATGCCCGCGGCGAGCAAATCTTCGACGTCCTGCCAGCGCTTGCCATGTTTGCTACCCGGGGCGTTGGTGTGCGCGAGTTCGTCGACCAGCACCACGGCCGGAGCGCGGCGCAGTACCGCCTCCACATCGAGTTCGGGCAGCGTGGTCCCGCGATACGCCACCATGCGCGGTGGAATCCGCTCGATGCCCGCCAGCAGTTCCGCGGTCTTGGCGCGGCCGTGTGTCTCGACTACCGCAGCTACCACGTCGCGGCCGCGTTCGAGTCGGCGATGGGCCTCGCCCAACATGGCGTAGGTCTTGCCGACCCCCGGTGCCGCACCGAGGTAGATGCGCAGTTGGCCGCGTTTCACTCGTCCATCATCGCGCGATACGGCGTGTCGCCGAAGATCCGTGCCCGTTCTGTCGCGATCTCCGAATCCTGCCGCTGCCCCATTATGGACAGCGCGCGAATGATCAGCGCGCAACAGACGAATCCGATGAGCACCGCGACCGTGACAGCCGACATGACGATCCTTTCACCGACCAACAGGACCCCGGTCGCGCTGGCATCCCCCGCATGGCCGGTCGATGAATTTCTACTCCCGTATCGGCCGCCTATCTGGATCTTTACGGTGTGTTGACGGGTTGACCCCCTACCTTGACGGCATCCTTTCACTCAGCGCCCGAGCCGTACCCGTAAACGAAGCGTCAATGCTCGTCAATGGGCCGCCAAGAACCCGTAAACAAGCTCCGCACCAGCTCGAATGACCGCTTGACTCGCCATGTCGCGCACCGTACCCGGGGCGCCAATGGAGGTTGTGTAAATGTCTGTCGTGGTGTTCACGGTGCTCACCGTGGCGATCTTCGCGCTACTGGGCCTGATCCAGCGCGGGGTGGAAAAGCTGTGATCGCGAACCTGATCGGTCTGGTCCTCGCCGTCCTCATCGCCGTCTACATGGTGGCGGCTCTGCTTTTCCCCGAGAGGTTCTAGTTGAACACGACCACCGCGGGGATCGCGTTCGTCGCATCCCTGATCATCGCGCTGGCCCTGGTGCATGTGCCGCTCGGCGACTACATGTTCCGGGTGTACAACGCCGAGAAGCACTCCCGCGCGGAGCGGGTCGTCTACAAAGCCATCGGTGTACAACCCGAGGTCGAACAGACTTGGGGCGTCTACGCCCGCAGTGTGCTGGCGTTCTCTGCCGTCAGCATTCTGTTCTTGTTCTTCCTTCAGCTGATCCAGGGCAAGCTGCCACTGCATCTGCACGATCCGGCGACCGAGCTGACCCCGGCGCTGGCCTGGAATACCGCGGTCAGTTTCGTGACGAATACGAACTGGCAGAACTACTCCGGTGAGTCGACCCAGGGTCACCTGGTGCAGATGGCCGGGCTCGCAGTGCAGAACTTCCTCTCCGCGGCCGTCGGCATCGCGGTGGCGGTCGCCCTGGTGCGCGGCTTCGCGCGCAGGCATACCGGCGATCTGGGCAACTTCTGGGTGGATCTGGTGCGCGGCACCATTCGCATCCTGCTGCCGCTGGCCTTCGTCTTCGCGATCATCCTCGTCGCCGGTGGCGCGATCCAGAACTTCCACCTGCACGATCAGGTCGCGCAGACGCTGAACGGCAGCGAGCAGACCATCACCGGCGGGCCGGTGGCCAGCCAGGAGGTGATCAAGGAACTCGGCACCAACGGTGGCGGCTTCTACAACGCGAACTCCGCGCACCCCTTCGAGAATCCGACGACCTGGACCAATTGGGTCGAGATCTTCCTGCTGCTGGTGATCAGCTTCTCGCTGCCGCGCACCTTCGGTCGCATGGTCGGCAGTAAGAAACAGGGCTACGCGATCGTCGCGGTAATGGGCACGATCGCGCTGATCAGCGTCACCTTGCAGAACCTCTTCCAACTGCAGCACCACGGCACGGTGCCGACCGCGATCGGCGCATCGCTCGAGGGTGTCGAAACCCGTTTCGGCGTGGCCGATTCCGCGACCTTCGCCACCGCGACCACGCTGACCTCCACCGGTGCGGTGGATTCGTTCCACGATTCCTACACCAGCCTCGGCGGCCTGATGACGATGTTCAATATGCAGCTCGGTGAGGTCGCCCCGGGCGGTACCGGCTCAGGTCTGTACGGCATGCTCATCCTCGCGGTGATCACCGTTTTCGTCGCGGGTCTGATGGTCGGTCGCACACCGGAGTATCTGGGCAAGAAGATCACGCCACGCGAAATCAAGCTCGCCGCTTCATATTTCCTGATCAGCCCGCTGATCGTGCTGGTGGGTACGGCCGCCGCGATGGCCATGCCGGGGCAGCGCGCGGGCATGCTCAACTCCGGACCACATGGGCTCTCGGAAGTGTTGTACGCCTTCACATCCGCGGCGAACAACAACGGCTCGGCCTTCGCGGGCCTGTCCGGCAATACCGAGTGGTACAACACCGCGCTGGGCCTGGCCATGGTCTTCGGCCGCTTCCTGCCGATCATTTTCGTACTGGCCCTCGCCGGTTCGCTCGCCCAGCAGGGTCAGACCCCCGAATCGATCGGCACGCTGCCGACGCACCGGCCGCAGTTCGTCGGCATGGTCGTCGGCGTGACGGTGATTCTGGTCGCTCTCACCTTCCTGCCCGCACTCGCACTCGGGCCGCTCGCCGAAGGAATCCACTGATATGTCCACTACGACAGCCGAACCGGTCCAGCACAAACGTGGCGTCCGCAAGGGTGTGCTCGATCCGAAGATGCTGCTGACCTCCATTCCGGACGCGGTGCGAAAGCTGGACCCGCGCACCATGTGGCGCAATCCGGTGATGCTCATCGTCGAGATCGGCGCGGTCTGGTCGACGGTGCTGGCGCTGGCCGAGCCCACGTTCTTCGCGTGGGCGATCGTCGTATGGCTCTGGCTCACCGTCATATTCGCCAATCTGGCCGAGGCGGTCGCCGAGGGACGCGGTAAGGCGCAAGCCGATACGCTGCGGAAAGCCAAGACCGACACCATGGCTCGGCGTCTGGTCGACTGGTCGCCGGGTGCGCGGATCGTCGAGGAGAGCGTCGGCGCTCCGGCGCTGCAACGCGGCGATTACGTCATTGTCGAGGCGGGCCAGGTGATTCCGGGCGACGGCGACGTCGTGGAAGGCATTGCTTCGGTGGATGAATCGGCCATTACCGGCGAATCCGCACCGGTCATTCGGGAGTCCGGCGGCGACCGCTCGGCCGTCACCGGAGGTACTACCGTGCTGTCCGATCGGATCATCGTCAAGATCACCCAGGAGCCGGGTGCAAGCTTCATCGACAAGATGATCGCGCTCGTCGAGGGTGCGTCGCGGCAGAAGACGCCGAACGAGATCGCGCTGAATATCCTGCTCGCCGCGCTGACCATCATCTTCGTCTTCGCGGTTGCGACACTGCAGCCGTTGGCGATCTTCTCGAAGTCGAACAATCCCGGGGTGGCTGATACTTCGGCGCTGGACGTGCACGGTGTCACCGGCATTGTGATGGTTTCGCTGCTGGTGTGCCTGATTCCGACCACCATCGGCGCGCTGCTGTCGGCCATCGGTATCGCGGGTATGGACCGCCTGGTGCAGCGCAATGTGCTGGCCATGTCCGGCCGCGCGGTCGAGGCCGCCGGTGACGTGAACACCCTGCTGCTGGACAAGACCGGCACCATCACGCTGGGCAACCGGCAGGCCTCGGGATTCGTGCCGATGCCCGGCATTCCCGATGACGAATTGGCCGATGCCGCACAGCTTTCCAGCCTCGCCGATGAAACCCCCGAGGGTCGCTCCATCGTGGTCTACGCCAAGCAGGCGTTCAACAAGCGCGAACGCACCCCGGGTGAGTTGACCGGTGCGACCTGGGTGGAATTCACCGCCCAGACCCGCATGTCCGGCGTGAACCTGCAAGACGGGCACCAGCTTCGCAAAGGTGCAGCCAGTGCGGTCACAGACTGGGTTCGCGCACAAGGCGGGGACGTACCCGGCGATATCGGCGTGATCGTCGACGGGATCTCCGCATCGGGCGGCACACCGCTGGTCGTCGGCGAGGTCACCGACGGTAAGGCCCGGCTGCTCGGCGTCATTCACCTGAAAGACGTTGTGAAGCAAGGCATGCGGGAGCGTTTCGACGAAATGCGCCGGATGGGCATCCGCACGGTGATGATCACCGGCGATAACCCGTTGACCGCCAAGGCGATTGCCGATGAGGCCGGTGTCGACGACTTCCTCGCCGAAGCAACGCCCGAGGACAAACTGGCGCTGATCAAACAGGAGCAGGACGGCGGACGCCTGGTCGCGATGACCGGTGACGGCACCAATGACGCTCCGGCCCTAGCCCAGGCCGATGTGGGCGTCGCGATGAACACCGGCACCTCGGCAGCCAAAGAAGCCGGAAATATGGTCGATCTGGATTCGGATCCGACCAAGCTCATCGAAATCGTGGAGATCGGCAAACAGCTGCTCATCACCCGCGGTGCGCTGACCACCTTCTCGATCGCCAATGACATCGCCAAGTACTTCGCGATCATTCCCGCGCTGTTCGTCGCGCTGTTTCCGGGCCTCGACCTGCTGAACATCATGCGGCTGGCCAGTCCACAGTCGGCGATCCTATCGGCGGTCATCTTCAACGCGCTGGTCATCATCGCGCTGATCCCGCTGGCGCTGCGCGGTGTGCACTACCGGCCGAGCAATGCGTCGAAGCTGTTGAGCCGCAACCTGACGATCTACGGTCTCGGCGGCATCGTCGCACCGTTCATCGGCATCAAACTGATCGACCTCGTCGTCCAACTCCTCCCCGGGATGTCCTGATATGCGTATGTCGACTTGGATCCGGCAGCATCTGGCCGCGTTGCGTGCGTTGCTGGCGCTCACGGCGATCACCGGAATCGTCTATCCCGTCGCGGTCTTCCTGATCGCCCAGATTCCTGGCCTGCACGATAAGGCGGACGGGTCGCTGATCACGGTGGACGGCAATGTCGTCGGTTCCAGCCTGATCGGGCAGTCGTTCACCGATAAGGACGGCAATGCGCTGGTGCAGTACTTCCAGAGCCGTCCGTCGGCGGCGGGCGACGGCTACGACCCACTGTCCACCGCGGCGTCCAACCTCGGCCCGGAGAGCATCGTCGACACGCTCGACGCCGATCCTGCGAAGGTGAAGTTGAGCCTGCTGTCGACCGTGTGCGCGCGCAGCAAGGCGGTCGGCGACCGTGAGGGGGTCGACGGCAGCCGTCCGTTCTGCACCAAGGACGGTGTCGGCGCGGTGCTTTCGGTGATCGGACCACGCGACGCCGATGGCGAGGTTTCGCATCCGGTGCAGGTCGTGAGCGTCAACGAGGTGTGCCCGGCGAAGCCGTTCCTGTCCACCTACAAGGGAATCCAGGTCGAATGCGCCAAGCTGGGGGAGGACTATTCGGTCGGCCGGATCGTCCCGATCATCGGCGATGCCTCGACCGACACACCGGTGCCGACCGATGCGGTCACCGCCGGCGGCAGCGGTCTGGACCCGCATATCTCACCGCAGTACGCGGCCATTCAACTCGCGCGAATCGCCAAGGCCCGCAATATCTCCGAGGATCAGGTACGGCAGCTCGTCGACGCGCACACCGACGGCAGGACCCTCGGCTTCCTCGGTGAACCGCGGGTGAATGTGGTCGAGCTGAATCTCGATCTCGACAAGCGGTATCCGTTCCGCGGCTAGCGAACCGAGCGCTCATTCCCGAACGGGAATGGGCGCTCGGCCGATTCGTTCAGTTGTCCTCGACGCAGGCGAAGCAATACGCCGACGCGGCGAGATATTGGTGGCAGTCCGGACCATGGCCCGCATGCGTACTACAGATGAAACGCGCCAAGTCCAGATCGAGATCCATCGGCTCGGCACTGCAATCACGGTGCTGAGTGCTCCACAGATCCCGGCGATCCAGTGATGTCTGCATTGTGCACCTCCAGCCTGTTGGTATTCAGTGGAGAAGCGAACCAATGTCCTTACATTGGTGGATTACCCGATCCGGCGCCGTTCATCGCAGAATCTGCCAATCATCGGGCAGCCGCACCGTGGTGACCTGATCGCCCGTCGCCTCGAGATCCACGGTCGCCGAACCCAATCGCAGATCGCTCAGCGTGACCGCGCCCCACTGCGGCGGCAGTTGCGGTCTGACAGTGAGCGTGCGCGACGGCGCGGCGGGATCCAGTCCGAGGAACGAGCGCACCAGCAAGAGCGGTGCCGCGCTGGCCCAGGCCTGCGGTGAACAGGAGGTGGGATACGGGACCGGAACCGCGAACTGATCGCGCGGAAATCCGCAGAACAACTCGGGTAGCCGACCACCGAAAGATGCCGCCGCATCGAGTAATCCGCCCGCCAGCCGAGTGGCGAGCTCGACCGCGCCCGGCACCTGCTGGTAGCGCAGCAGGCCCGCGACGGCGATCGCGGTATCGTGCGGCCAGACCGATCCGCAGTGATAGCTCATCGGGTTGTAGGCGCCCATCGACGAGGCGAGGGTGCGTAGCCCGAAGCCGGTGTCCATTTCGGGACCGGAGAGCCGCCTGACCATTTCGGCGGCGTGCTCGTCACTGGCGATGCCGGTCCAAAGACAGTGCGCCGCATTGCTTGTCAGCGCGTCGACTTGTCGTTTGCGGCCGTCGAGTGCGACCGCGTACCACCCCTGCTGCGGTAGCCAGAACTGTTCGGCGAATTTGCCGCGCAGTTCGGCGGCCCGCTCACGCAGCCGGGTCGCCGCGCGCTGATCGTCGAAGGCCTCGGCCAACTCCGCCCGGGACAGCAGTGCGGCATACGCATAGCCTTGCACCTCGCACAGCGCGATCGGCGCCTCCGCGAGATGTCCTGCGGCATCGTTGATTCCGTCGAAACTGTCCTTCCAACCCTGGTTGATCAGCCCGCGATCGGTGGCACGGCGGTATTCGACGAAGCCGTCGCCGTCACGATCGCCGTACTCGGTGATCCACTGCACCGCGGCGTCGGCGGCGGGAAGCAGTTCCCTGATCACCTCCGAATCCGCACCCCACCGATGACATTCCGCGAGCAACATGATGAAAAGCGGTGTGGCATCGGCGGTTCCGTAATAGGTACTGCCACCGAGCACATGCCCGCTGGCCGGGCCGCGCCGCATCTCGTGCATGATCCGCCCCGGCTCCTCTTCGGTGAGCGGATCGATGCACTGTCCTTGCGATTCGGCCAACTGCTGCAGTGTGCCCAGCGCGAGATCCACTTCCAAAGGCAGCGCCATCCACGCGGTGAGCAAACTGTCGCGGCCGAACAGGGTCATGAACCAGGGCGCACCCGCGGCCACGAACGGGCGACCCTCGCCGGATCCGTCGTGAATCTGCAACGCGCCCAAGTCGCTTTCCGAGCGGCGAAGCACCTGGGTGAGCACCGGATCCGCGGAAGTGATCTTTGTCGCGGTGTGTCGCCACGCCGCCATCTTGCGGCTCGGTGCGCTGAGCCCATGGTGCTCCCCCGGTGCCAATGGCGCCTGGACCCGCTGATTGCCGACGGTCGGCTGGGCCACGATCTCGGTCTGCCAGCGTTCGCCGGGCAGTACGACCACCCGCCAGAGCAGTGTGCCGGGCAGAACGGCGGGCTCGACTGTCGCCGAAACGGTGAGCCCGCGCATCCGATCGGTGCGGTCGTGCAACAGCAATTCGCCTTCGGCCACGGTGACCTCGGCCCGGCCGTGAGCGACGCGGCCCTCCTTGACCGCGAACAGATCGACGAAATCCGCGTCGACATGCAATTCCAAGGTGACCGCGGTGGGCTCTTGGCCCATATTCTCCAGGGTCAGAATCTCGTGCATGCCATCGGCGATGAGGCGTTCGCGCACCAAGAGCAGAGTGCTGTCGGCCTGTCCGGCCTGCGGTGGCCGGCGCAGCACGAATCTGGCGGCGAACGCCTCCGGGCTGAGCACCGACAGCGATTCGGCCGGTTGGCCGTCCACCAGCAGTTCCCAGCGGGAGATGACGCGGGCGTCGCGGAAGAACAACCCGTGCGGATGTCCCGGTTCGACATCGCCGAGCCGATTCGACAGGCAGAAGGTACCGCCCTCGACCAAGGTCACCGAATTGCCGCAACCGCCGAGACCGGTCGGCTCACCGGAATTCAGCGGTGCGGGATTCGACGCGGCGCCGGCGTCTGCGGTCATACTCGTTCGCTGGCGGGAATACGGACCGGCACCGTCTCATCGAGCAGCAGTGCCGCGCGCGCATGGCGCCGCGAACGCAGGAGCTGGTGATAGACCTGCTCATAGCCGCGCCCGAGCGTGCCCGCGCCGAAGTTCGCCTCGACGTGCGCACGGCACGCGGCCGGATCGTACGTGCTCACCTCGGCGATCGCGGCGGGCAACTCGGCGGGATCGTCACAGATCCGGCCGGTCACACCGTCGACGATGACCTCGGCAACCGCACCGCCGCGCAGTGCGACCACCGGTGTGCCGCAGACCATCGCCTCGATCATCACCATGCCGAACGGCTCCTCCCAGTCGATCGGGAACAGCAGGCAGCGCGCACCCGCGAGCAGTTTGCGCTTGGCCGAGGCATCCGCCATTCCGAAAAGGTGATCCCGCTCGGTGATCAGTGGACGCACCTTTTTTTCGAAATACGCCCGCTCGGGGGCTTCACTGCACTTACCCGCGAGCACCAAGGGAATACCGGCCTCGTGCGCGGCTTCCAGTGCCAGATGCGTCCCCTTGGTTGCGGTGAAACGACCGAGAAACAGTGCGTAGTCGCCTTTTTCGGTTTGGTACGGCCACTGGTCGACATGCAGCGCATTGTGTACGCGACCAACCCAATTCAGATCGGGCGCCAATTCGCGCTGCCGATCACTGATGGCGACCAGCGATACTTCCTGGCCCAATTCGCGGTAGTAGTGATAGCAGTCGCCCTCGTCGACCGGCCCGTGCACGGTCACCACTGTTGGTAAACCCAAGCCCATATACGCCGGGGCATTCAGTGGTCCGGCAAAGGTGTGGTCGTGCACCAGATCCAAGCCGGAGGTGGCGGCGACCTGTTCGATCGCCCTTCGCACCTTCAGAGCGTGCACGACCTCGGGAAACGGCTCACCGAGCCGTTCAGGTAATGCGCGATCCCACACCGGAACGAATTTCGCCGTGGTGCCGGGTTCACCGGCGCCGAACAATGTCACGTCGTGCCCGCGTGCGACCAATGCGTCGACCAAATCGGCGACTACGGCCTCGACTCCGCCATAGGCCTTCGGCGGTACGTCGAAGTAGGGCGGAACAACCATCGCAATGCGGAATCGTTCGCCGACGTGATCGGTAGACAGCAAATCCGAAGCGGCAATGGGCGCCGAATTCGGCGCGATCAGACCTGCGCTCATGACCATCCTTCCAGGGACAACCTTGTGCACATCCACCCAGCACTTCGGTGCGCTGGGCGCCGAACGTGTTGGCCGCCGCGGCGGAGGTGGAGACTGGTGCCTGCACCGCCGTCCATGAAGGCTTGGTTGGCCTGGTCACGCCGATTGGCATGAACAGGGGGGCCGCACACAGACGTACCTTATTTCTGGTTGCTCAAACCACGCAGTCGGTCTGAAATCTCAGCATTTGGGATAAAATGACCCATTACCCGTCGTTGATATCAAGGGGGCTTACCCGACTATTGACGGTTCCGAGATAAGCGAAGCGAGCAAACGAATCCGGTATTCGATTGCCCTACCGTAGCGTTATACGCATACATATAATATGCACATGTTCGATCCCATCACTCTTGCCGTCGGGGCCGGAATCGCCGGTGTCGGCTGGGCCCTCGGGCGGTTCGGCAGGCGCACGCCCGCTGGATCCGCGGTTGCCCGGTGCGGCTGTGGCCACGACCTGGCGCTGCACGATCCGGAGGCGGGCACCTGCCATGCCGAGCTGGTCCGCAAGACGTACGGCGGGCCCGTATGGGTGCAGTGCGGTTGCCGACGCTACACCGGTCCGGTCCCGGTCGAGGATTACTTCAGCAGACCGATCATGCCCTCGGACGACTGACTCAGGACTCGGCCGCCGAGGCGGGCTGCATGCGCAGCGGCACCCCGATCCGGTTCCACAGGTTGATCATCGCGGTGACCGCGACCAGACCGGCCCGCGCGCCCTCCTCGAAGTTCTTCTCCACCTCGGCCCAGATCTCATCGCTGACACCGTGTTCACCGAGGCTGGTGACCGCCTCCGCGTAGGCGAGGGCAGCTCGTTCGGCCTCGGTGAACTTCACCGACTCACGCCAGGCATTGAGATAGTAGATCCGCTGTTCGGTCTCGCCCGCCATGCGCGCGTCGGTGGTGTGCATATCGATGCAGAACAGGCAGCCGTTCATCTGGGAAACGCGGATCTTCACCAGCTCGCGCACCGTCGCATCCAGTGGCCCACGGCGAATGGCCTGTTCTGCGGCGTACCAGGCCTTGTAGATCTCGGGCGCCACCTCGGCGAGTTGCATGCGTGACATTGGCCGTCCTCTCTCGAAATCGCTTACCCGAGTACGACGAGATAGCCGCCGAATCTGTGACAACGTCACGAAGACGGCAGGCAGCGGGCCCGATCGGGAAGCTCACCGCACGGCTCGTTGCCATGCTCGCGCAGCACATCCTTACCGGTCAGATCGGTCAGGAAGTGCAGGAAGCTCGCGCCGAGCGAATCGCCGGCGAGTTCGCCGTAGCTGTAGGCGTATTCGACGCCCCAGAACGGATAGCTGCGGTTGACGGCGGCGTCGCGACCCGGTGTTACGCCATTGATGGTGAGGGTCGTGGCTCCCGCCTTCACCGCCTCCGAGAACTCGCTGTAGCCGATCGCGCCCGGGATGTCGCCGACAGCCTTCTGCATATCCTTGGTGACCTGCACATCGCAATATCTGGCCGTCGCGGGCGCGCCATCCTTGATCGCGACACAGCTGATATGCGGCCGATCTGGCTGCGGACCGCCGAGTAGCCTGCGCTCCAACGTATTTCGAGTGCCCGATCCCGGTATCCGATTGACCAGTACGACGGGCAGGTCGGCACCGCCGACATCGCGCCAGTTGGTGATGCGGCCCTGATACAGATCCTGGATCTGTGCGACAGAAAGGTTGCTGACGCCGACATCCTTGTGCACGATCATGGTGAACAGCGACAGCGCCAGCGGACGGTCCAGCAGCGGTTGGTAACCATCACCTTTCGGGCCGTCACTGATCGTGAGCAGATCGGGATCGTCCTTGCCCTCCTCGGCGAGCCGGTCGAGGCCG
The DNA here is from genome assembly GCF_000308835.1 of Nocardia vinacea NBRC 16497. Lineage (GTDB taxonomy): Bacteria > Actinomycetota > Actinomycetes > Mycobacteriales > Mycobacteriaceae > Nocardia > Nocardia vinacea. The sequence continues at coordinate 24,882 of NZ_BAGN01000169.1, forward strand.
CGTTCGGTGCCCTCGAAGCCGAAGGTGAATTCCGCTCCGGCGCATCGCTTCCCGTACTGCGCGGCCGCATCGCGGATGACCGGTTCGAAGGCCGACGAGCCGACCACCGTGAGTTTGCCCGCGGCACAATCCAATGGCGTCGGATCGGGCGCCAGCACGGAAACCAGCAGCTGGACGACGATCACCACGACCAGAAAGGCCGTGAGCGCCACCATCACTCGCGAAATGCCGGTGCGGCTCTGGGTTTCGATAATCCGCCCACCCTTGATGCCGCCGCTCAGTACCGGATCCGCGTACTCCCCCGTACCCTCCGAACGTTGCAGAATAGCCAGGATCTTGTAGTGATCACCGCGATTGAGTGGAACCCTCGGCAGATCGATGGCACCGATATGCCCTTCGGTATCCTCACGAACCGCGATACCCGAATCACGCCCCAGCGAATCGGCCAGACCCTCGTCACTCAGCTCGGTCACCGCCATGCCGATGACCCTGCGCTGCGAAAAGTTCAGATGCAGGCCGACCCGCCCCACCTCGGGTGCCCGGTAGTCGTGCGTATCGATCGGTGTCGCACCGCTGTTTTCGATACGGACCAGCACCACCGATAGATCCTTCAGCGGCGGACTCACACCATCTTGCTCGGGGCGCAGCTGTGGCAGTACACCGGGAAAGACCGATTCGATCTCACCGGTGACCGGCGTATCCATCTGCACCCGATAGCCGATTTCCTTGCGTCCGACGAAGACGAACTCCCATAGGAATGCGACGATCGGCACCGCGATACCGATGAGTCCGAGCACGATTTCGATCGGAAAGCCACCCACCGGCGCCGCCACCCCCAAGAGATCTTTGTGTCAACCATTCTCGAACGTCATCGGGCATCCTCCCAGATCCCGCACGAGTGTTCGGCAACAGTTAACCCGGTGGTCAGAAGCTGCCGCGAGATCACATCCGACCAGGTCGGCCCGCCCGCGCCGAGGCGACGATCAAACCACGTCCCCAGCTGCCGATTTCGTCCAGGCGAGCAGCTTCTCAGCTGGCCAGGTGTTGATAACCCGGTCCGCGGCAACACCATTCGCGACGGCCCGCTCGCAGCCGTAACCCAGCCAGTCCAACTGACCAGGGGCATGCGCGTCGGTATCGATCGAGAAATAGCAACCCATTTCGACTGCCAGCTGCAGCAATCGCGACGGCGGATCGAGCCGCTCGGGACGACTGTTGATCTCCACCGCCGTGCCATAACTCCGGCACGCCTCGAAGACAAGTTCGGCATCGAAGCTCGACTCGGGCCGCAGACCCCGCTGCCCCGCGATCAGTCTGCCGGTGCAGTGGCCGAGTACATCCACATTCGGATTCGCCACCGCGTACACCATGCGCTTGGTCATCGTCTCGCTGTCGGCGCGCAGGTGCGAATGTACGCTGGCCACAACGATATCGAGTTCGGCGAGCAGATCGCTCTGCTGATCCAGGGTCCCGTCATCGAGGATGTCCACCTCGATCCCGGTGAGAATCCGGAACGGCGCGACTCGTTCGTTCAGCTCCGCGACCACATCCAACTGCCGCCGCAACCGGTCCGCCGAAAGCCCGTTGGCGACGGTCAACCGCGGCGAATGATCGGTCAGCGCGCAGTATTCGTGGCCGAGCGCGGCCGCGATGCCCATCATCTCCGCGATCGGACTGCCACCGTCGGACCAGTCGGAGTGGGTGTGCAGATCGCCGCGCAACTGGGCCCGCATGGGTTTGCCCGGCGCCCCGATGGGCTGCGCGGCCTTGCGGAGTTCGCTCAAATACTCCGGTACCGCACCGGAATACGCCTGTTCGATGACGGCGGCGGTCTTCGGCCCGATCCCCGCGAGTTCTTGCCAGCTGTGCGCAGCGCGATGGGTCGCGTGCTCGTCCTCGGACAGCTGGTCGACGATATCGGCGGCCCGCCGGTACGCCTTCACCCGATGTGTTTGCGCCCGTGCGCGTTCCAGCCAGAAGCCGATCTCGCGCAGCGCCTCCGCCGGACCCGGAGCGTTCCCCGGATCCGGAGCGACGATCGAATCGTCTTCCGCCACAGCGGTTATCGAATCCGGCTGTACTTCACGAAGGCGACGCCGTCCTCGAACACCCTGCTGGTGATCACCCGGAAGCGGGCCGCCTCGGGCAGGCGCGGACCGGAACCGAACAGCGGGCGGCCACGGCCGAGTACGACCGGGTACAGCTTCAGGAAGATCTGATCGATCTCCGGCAGCAACTCCTGCGCCAATTCCCCGCCGCCGCACAGCCAGATCCCGAGCCCGTTGTCCCGCTTCAACTCTCGCACCGTGGCGAGCGGATCGGCCGAGATCAGCTCCACCGAAGGATCCGGACTCTCCGGCAGCGTCGTCGATGCGACGAATTGACGCAGATGCGAATACGGGCTGGAAGTTCCGGTTCGCACGCCGAAGTCGTGGGTCTTGCGACCCATCAGCACGGTGTCGAAGTAACGGTTGCGCTTATCGATGCCGAGGGCCTCCCGCACCTTCGTCGGCAGAGTCTCGGGATATTGCGCGGTGATCGCCGGGCCGTGATCGCCACCGACCGGGAAGAAGTCGACCGACCCCTCCTCGGTGGCGATGAACCCGTCGATAGTCGAAGCGACGTAGTAGGTGAGCTTGCGCATAAGTCCTTCCTCCACGGCCGGTCGGCTCCCGAGCCGCCTAAAAGAACGGTAGCTCGCCGACGCCGATTTTTTCCGAGCGACCTGCAAGCAGTCGCTACGAGAAGCGGCGACGGGCCTTCGGTTGGCAGCGCGGGCAGGAGTAGGAAGAACGATTCATGAACTTCTCCCGCAGAATGGGTGCACCACAGCGACGGCACGGTTCGTCCTCGCGACCGTAGACCGCGAGCGAGCGTTCGAAGTAGCCGGATTGGCCGTTGACGTTGACATACAACGCATCGAACGAAGTGCCACCGGCCGCGAGCGCCTCCCCCATCACCGCGCCGACCTCGGTGAGCAGGGTGCGCACGGCGGGTCTGGTCAGCCCGGACGCGAGCCGGTTGCCATGGATCTTCGCCCGCCACAAAGATTCGTCGGCATAGATATTGCCGACGCCGGAGATCACGGTCTGATCCAGCAACACCCGCTTGATCTCGGTCTGTTTGGCGCGCACCGCAGCCACCACGACCTCCGGGTCGTAGCGCGGGTCCAGCGGATCCCGGGCGATATGGGCGACAGGTTGGGGCACCAGCGTCCCGTCGACCTCGACCAACGGTGCGAGCGCCCAGCCGCCGAAAGTGCGCTGATCGACGAAGCGCAATTGCGCACCGTCGTCGAGGGTCGCGAGGATATGCGCGTGCTTCTCCACCGGAGCATCGGCCGGCTGCACCAACATCTGCCCGCTCATACCGAGATGGACGACCAACGAGGTGTCCGGATCGTCGAAGGTGAGCCACAGATATTTGCCGCGCCGCTCGGCGGCGGCAACTCGCAGACCCTTCATCCGAGCCGTCAGATCGTCCGCACCTTCGAGATGGCGGCGCACCGACCTGGGATGGCTCACCGTGACGGATTCGACCACCCGCCCGACAACATGTGCGGCGAGTCCGCGCCGGACGACCTCGACCTCGGGAAGTTCTGGCACGTCAGGCTTCGTCGGTCAGCGCCCGATAGGCGGCGCCCGCGGCCTTCTGCTCGGCTTCCTTCTTGGAGCGGCCGATGCCCTGACCGTACGGACGACCGCCGATCACGGTGGTCGCGGTGAATTCCTTGTCGTGATCGGGACCTGTCGAGGTGATCTCGTAGCTCGGCACGCCGAGGCCACGTTCGGCGGTGAGCTCCTGCAGGCTGGTCTTCCAGTCCAGTCCGGCGCCCATCCGCGGTCCGCGCTCGAGCAGGTCGGCGAACAGCCGCAACACCACCTCGCGCGCGACATCGATTCCGTGCTCGAGATGGACCGCGCCGAGCAGCGACTCCATGCCGTCGGCGAGAATGCTCGGCTTATCCCGGCCGCCGGTGAGCTCTTCGCCCTTACCGAGCAGCAGGTGCACGCCGAGCCCGCCCGCGCCGAGCCCGCGCGCCACCTCGGCGAGCGCGTGCATATTCACCACGCTCGCCCGCAGCTTGGCCAGTTCGCCCTCGGACTTGTCCGGGTGCTCGTGGTATAGCCGCTCGGTGATGCTCAGGCCGAGGACCGAGTCGCCGAGGAACTCCAGACGCTCGTTGGTCGGCAGCCCGCCGTTCTCGTACGCGTACGACCGGTGCGTCAGCGCCAGCCGCAGCAAATCGGCCCGCACGTCGACGCCGAGCGCCGCGAGCAGGCTCGCATGTTCACCGGACGCGCCGGATTCGTCCTTACTGGCGGTCACGTCGATACGACAGGTCGAACGATCAGACAGCAGCGGTGACCTGGCGGCCCTTGTAGGTGCCGCAGGAGGGGCATGCGATATGCGGCAGCGTCTTCTCGCCGCAGGCGCGGTTCGGGCACGTGATCAGGGTCGGCGCGGTGGCCTTCCACTGGCTGCGCCGCGACCTGGTGTTGGAACGGGACATCCGGCGCTTGGGAACGGCCACGACTACTTCTCCTCTTGTCCTATTGCTTGCCGGTACGGCAGCACTGTCTCGGTCTTAATGGTCTGTGTTGGTTGCACCCGAATCGGGGCTGCCATTGCCGGGCGACTCGGCGGCGAACTTCGCCAACCCGGCCCAGCGAGGGTCAAGTATCTCATGCCCATGGCCGGAACCCGCAATCGCCATCCGGACACCGCATTCCGGGCACAGGCCCGCGCAGTCCGGAGTGCACAGCGGCTGCAGCGGCAACTCCAAGCCGATCTGGTCCGTGATCACCAGTTCCAGGTCGATCTTGTCGTCGACGATGCGGTAGATCTCGTCGTCCTCGGTGGTCTGCTCGGTCGCGCTGTGCGGGTAGGCGAACAGCTCGGTGAGCTGAATTTCCACCGCGCCGGTGAACGGTTCGAGGCAGCGCGCGCACTCACCGGCTGTCGGCCCGGAGACCGTTCCGGTGACGAGCACACCCTCGGACACCGCCTGCAACTGCAGATCGAGGTCCACCTCTGCGCCCACCGGAATGGCGATCAGGTCCAGCCCGATCCGCTCCTCGGTGGTGACGAGGCGATGCAACTCTTTCATCGTGCCGGGGCGACGACCAAGGCTGATGACATCCAGCACGAAACCCGCGTCCGGCGCACGGCGCGAGGCCGAACGAGGGCGCGAATCGGGACCGGAACCGGCGGACATCACGAACTCACTTCACATTCGAGGGGAAATGGGCAACCACTCCACAATACGCGAGGGCCCGGCGAGGACCCAAACCGGTCAGCGGCGATAGTCGGCCGCGTAATCCGGAGCTCCTGCACCCGAGCGCAGTTGGTGACGTCCGCCGCGCACGGTCCGCAGGGTGGAGTTGAGGGTCTCCTCGAAGTCGGCGAGCCTGCTGTCGACGTAGTGGTCGCATTCGTCGCGCATCCGATCGGCCTCTTCGTTCGCACCGTCGATCAACCGGGCCGATTCGGCATGCGCGGCACGCACAACTTCGGTCTGCGTGACCAAGCGGTCGCGCTCGGCCTCACCCTCGGCGACCGAACGGTCATAGGAGGCCTTGCCTGCCTCGATCATCCGCTCGGATTCGATGCGAGCCCGACCGGTGACGGCCTCGAATTCGGCATTGCCGTCGGCGACGATGCGGTCGGCCTCGGCCTGTGCGGTATTCACCAGGTGGTCGGCGTGCGCGCTGGCCTCGGCGACCATGCGGTCGGCGTGCGCCTTGGCGTCGGCGAGAATCCGGTCGGCCTCCTCGCGGGCCGATCCGATGGTCTGGTGTGCCTGGTCGTTGGCGGTGGTCACGGTCGTCTCGGCGGTGGTGCGGGCGTCGGAGACGATCTTGTCGCGATGATCGAGCACGTCCTGGGCGTCGTCGAGTTCGCCGGGCAGTGCATCACGCACGTCGTCGAGTAGTTCGAGCACGTCACCGCGCGGCACGATGCAGCTGCGGGTCGGCGGGATGCCGCGCGCTTCTTCGACGATGGCGACCAGCTCGTCGAGAGCTTCGAATACGCGATACATGCTCCTACCCCACTCTCGTGCAGACCTACGGCGAAACTTTCCGCCGTAGGCCCAGTGTGCCCCTCGTCACGGCTCGTGCCGAGTCACCCACCGGTGTGTCGTGCAGGTGTCTCGTACGCCACAAAAACAAGTGGAGGATATGTCTCCACTTGGTGTTACATTTATCGAGAAGGTCGCAACAAGATCTTCTTAAGTGGATCGCAGGCCCTGACCGGGACTGTGGGGTTAGAGGAGGCCGACCGGGCGGATTGCGATGACCATCGCGGTTGTCCGTACCGAAGGCTCGTGTGGGATCGGAAAGACAATGACCGTACTGGAACTACCGCGGACGGCGGTTCTGCCGACAAGCAGCCTGTACACGCCGTGGGTGGGGCCCTACCCCGTACTGCAGCCGGCGTCGGCCGCTCGGTTCGGCCAGCTGATGCAGTATCTGCGTGGCGACCGCGCACTGGCTCAGCTGATCCGCTTCGCCCTCGTCGGCGGTTCCAGCAATGTCGCCTACGTGCTGCTGTTCTTCGCGATGCACGGCGTCGGTCCCCTGGTCGCCAATATCGCGGGCTCGGTCGTGAGCACCGTGATCGCGAATGAAATGCACCGTCAGCTCACCTTCCACGCCGCGGGCCGCGTCGGCTGGTTCACCGCACAGTGGGAAGGCGGGGGGCTCGCGCTGGTCGGACTCGGTATCACCACCGCAGCACTGGCCGCGCTCGAACTGTGGGCACCCGGCATGGGCGGTACGTTCCAGGCCACGGCTGTCCTGGCCATCACCGCCGCGGTCGGTGGTATGCGCTTCCTCGCCCTGCGCGGCTTGGTCTTCTGAGCTTTATCACGAGTCCGCCCCGGTTCTTCGGAACCGGGGCGGATTTCGTTGGGGGCGTTCAGCCTTTGCGTTCGGCGAGGCGATCGAGCAGGCGCTTGTGGACGGCGGGCGGAAGCATATCGGTGACATCGCCGCCATAGGTCGCGACTTCCTTGACCAGCGAGCTGGACAGGAAGCTGAAGGTCGGGTTGGTGGCGATGAAGAAGGTGTCGACGCCGCTGAGCTTCTTGTTCATCTGCGCCATCTGCAGTTCGTAGCCGAAATCGGTGGCATCGCGCAGCCCCTTGACGATCGCGCCGATCCCCTCCTGCTTGGCGAAATCCACCAGCAGACCCTGCCAGGACTCCACCCGGACATTGGGCAGGTCCGCCGTGGCCTCGCGCAGCATCTCCATGCGCTCCTCGACGCTGAACATGCCCTGCTTCTTGGGATTGACCATGACGGTCACCACGACCTCGTCGAATTGGGCCGCGGCCCGCGCGAAGACGTCGATATGTCCATTGGTCACCGGGTCGAACGAGCCCGGGCACAACGCTCCTGCCATGAACAGACGGTATCAGGAGGCGGGATCCGCACCTCGAATGCCGCGACGGCGGAGTTACTCCGGGGCGAATTCAGCTAGTTCGATACGGGTTTCGCCGTATTTGCGCGCCTTCGCGGGGATATAGCCTGCGGGCCAGGCGATCTCGGGTGAGCGGATGGAACGCTCGACTACGACGAGGGCGTCCGACGCCAGCCAGTCGTGTTCCGCGAGGGCGCGTAGGTCGGCGGTGACCGTAGCGGTGTCGACGTCGTAAGGCGGGTCGGAGAAGACCACGTCGTACTTGCCCGCACCGCCGCCCGCCAGGACGGTGGCGACGGAGCCGATGCGGAGTTCGGCACCCGGCAGACCGAGGTCGGCGATATTGCCGCGCACGATGGCTGCGGCTTTGCGGTCGGATTCGATGAGCAGGGCATGGGTGGCGCCGCGTGAGAGGGCTTCCAGACCCAGTGCACCGGATCCGGCGTAGAGGTCGAGTACACGGAGGCCGTCGAAATCGATGCGGGCGTCCAGGGCGCTGAACAGCGCCTCACGCACCCGATCGGAGGTGGGCCGGGTACCCGCGG
>NZ_BAGN01000168.1 GCF_000308835.1 Nocardia vinacea NBRC 16497
GGGTTTCGCCGCCGAGGATTCCGACGAGTTCCTCGTTGACGATCTTGACGACCTGCTGGGCCGGATTGAGAGCGGCGGAGACCTCCGCGCCCTTGGCCCGCTCCTTGATCTTCGCGATGAAACCGCGCACCACGGGCAACGCGACGTCGGCTTCGAGCAGGGCGAGGCGGATCTCACGACAGGTGGCGTCGATGTCGGCCGGTGACAGACGCCCCTTACCGCGAAGATCCTTGAGGGCACCGGTAAGCCGGTCGGACAGGGATTCGAACACCGATCGCGCTCCTGATCTCGTGGGACGTCACTTGGTATCCCAGGGTAATGGGACTGCCCACCTGTTCGCGCAAGCGGTGCTCGCTTCGTGGCGTTATTCCAACGCGCGGCGGCGCGGTTTTGCGGTTTTGCGGTAGTCGTGGTTCTCCAGAGCAACCATGAAAACCGCCTCCCGACCGGTGAGACCGAGCTCGAGGGCCAGGTCGTCGAGCATGGCCCAGTCCGCGCCTGTCGGCACATCGTGGGTGGCAACGGTGGTGGCAATCGTCATAGCGGTCACAGCCTGCTGACCGGACAGTGTCCGGCCGGGCAGCCAGGAGACCACCCACCGATCACCGCCGACGCAGCGCGCCATATGCGTGGTCTCGTCACTCGTCATCGTCGACGCCGAAACGACTTCAATTGCCACCGACCTGCTCCCCTCATGCTCGCGATAGCCAGACGCTCTGATAGTAGGGTGCGTCGAGCCCGCTGCATACGCTTTCAGCAAATCATGTGCAAATGTCAATCACCCCGGTCAGGGGGTCGAGCTCGTACCGGGTGGTCCGACTCCCTCCGGAGGCTTCGGAGCGGGCCGCGGGACCACGGCCAGAACTGCCTTCTCAACGGTTTCGCGACGCTCCGGAATGTCCACGCCGAGGTCGAGACTGAAGGCGTCGACGACCGCGGAACCCATGGTCACCACCTTCGCCCAGCGGACATCGGCACCGCATTCGGCAAACGCCGCAGCCAGACGGCTGAGCAGGCCGATCCGGTCCTCGGCACGCAATTCGAGGACCACCTGGCCCGGGGTCGAGGCCGCCGACCAGATCACCCGGGGCTGCGCCTGCGCGTACGGGCTCGGGCGAGTACCGGTGGCCTCGCGCTCCCGCTTCGCCAACAGCGCGGATAGATCCAGATCGCCCGCGGTCGCCCGGATCAGCTCCTGCCGCAGCAGTCCGCCGTCCGGCGGATCGCCGAACTTCGGGGAGACCACGAACGTATTGACGGCCGAGCTACCTTCGCTGCCGACGGTCGCCGAGAGCACCCGCAGCGAATGCAGGGCCAACACCCCGGCGGCATCCGAGAGCAGTCCCGGCGTATCCGGTGCGATCACGGTGACCGTGTAGGTGTACTTGCCCTCACCGGGCCGCAGATCGACGTGCACGCCACCCGCCGCGGCCTTGGCCAGCAGTTCCGGTGCGATCGGCTCCGGCTCCGGCAGCTGGTCCCCCGCCATGACCAGGCGGCAGCGCCGCACGAGTTCCCCGATCAGCGAGGCCTTCCAATCACCCCACACGCCGGGTCCGGTGGCCAGCGAATCGGCTTCGGCCAGGGTGTGCAGCAGTTCGAGCAATTGCACGTCGCCGCCGAGGGCATCGACGACGAATTGCACGGTGTCGGGATCGGCCAGATCGCGGCGAGTCGCGGTGTCGGGCAATAACAGATGGTGGCGCACGATTGCGCTGAGCGTCCGCACGTCCGATGGCCACAGGCCGAGACGGCGTCCGATATGGGTGGCCAGTTCGGCACCGACAACGCTGTGGTCACCGACGCGCCCCTTGCCGATATCGTGCAGCAGCGCACCGAGCATCAGCAGGTCGGGACGGGCGACGCGGGTGCTCAACGCGCTCGCGTAGGCAACCGTCTCCATCAGGTGCCGGTCCACGGTCCAGGTGTGCAGCGCATCGCGCGGCGGCAGGTCGCGCACCGCACCCCATTCGGGAAGGAGCCTGCCCCACAAGCCCGTTCGGTCCAGCGCCTCGACCGCATCGATGACACCGCGACCCGCGCCCAGGAGAATCAACAGGTCGTTGAGCGCATCCTTGGGCCAGGGTTCGCGCAGCTCCGGCGCATCCTCGGAGAGTCGATTGAGTGTGGTCGCGGACATCGGCAGCCCGGTCTGCGCCGATGCCGCCGCCACCCGCAGGATCAGTCCGGGATCGCGCTGCGGGCGCGCATCCCGTGCCAACACGACCTCCCCCGCGTGTTCGACCACGCCCTCATCGAGTGGGCGACGAACCGGCATGCGACGCAGTCGCGCGAGGCCACGGCGGGGCAGCGCATTGGCGGCGGTGCGCAGACCGACATCGACGGAGTAGCTCACCGTCCGCGCCGAATCGCTCAGCGTGCGAGCGAGATCGAAGCGGTCGCCGATGCGCAGGGCCGCCCCGATCTCGTCGGCATCCTGTGCGCGCAGTTGATCGCGCGCCCGGCCGGCCACCCGATGCAGCTCCGTGCGAACATCCAGCAAACGGCGACGCGCGTGCTTCACCCCGCCGCCAGGCACATCCGGCCCGAGACCCGGCATCGCATCCGTCAGTTGGGCGATGGCCAGCGCGTCGAGCAGTTGGATATCGCGCAGTCCGCCGCGCCCGTTCTTCAGATCGGGTTCGGCGCGATGGGCGATCGCGCCGCTGCGCTGCCACCGGGTTTCGGCCTGTTCGAGCAATTCGTCGAAGCGCGAACGGATTCCGGTCCGCCATTCCCGGCGCACCCCGCCGATCAGCAGATTGCTCAACTCGATATCGCCGACGACGTGCCTGGCCTCGAGCATGCCGAGGGCCGCGATGAGATCGTCGGAGGCCACGCGCAATGCCTGCGGCACGGTACGCACGCTGTGGTCGAGCTTGATATGCGCGTCCCACAGCGGATACCAGAGCTGATCGGCGACCTCGGCCACCCGCGCCGGATCGACGTCATCGTGCAGCAACACCAGATCCAGATCGGAATACGGCAGCATCTCCTTTCGCCCGAGTCCGCCGACGGCGACCACAGCGAGACCGCTGTCGCGGCCGATGCCGAGTTCGGTGCCCTTGGTGGTCAGCCACAGGTCGAACAGGTCGACCAGCGCCGAACGCAGGGATTCCGCGTCCAGCCGCGGATTACGGGGCAGTCCGCCCTCGAGCAATTGATTGCGTGCCCGGACCAGGTCGGTCGCGCCATTGGAGACGTTCGTGCCGACATTCTCGGTTACCTGTCTGCCGTCTTGCTCGTGACTACCCACAAACCACCGTCCATCCAAATGCGTACGGCCCCGCCCCGACCGGGCTATCCGGTGGGAGCGGGGCCGTCGCTCGATTTCGATTTTCCGTTTACAGAGCGTCGGTACCGCGTTCGCCCGTCCGCACTCGGATAATCGCCTCAACCGGGGTCACCCAGACCTTGCCGTCACCGATCTTGCCGGTGCGGGAGGCCTCGACGATCACCTCGACAACCCTGTCCACCGAGGCATCGTCCACGACCACCTCGACCCGAACCTTCGGCACGAAATCCACGGAGTACTCCGCGCCGCGGTAGACCTCGGTGTGGCCCTTCTGGCGGCCGTAGCCCTGTACCTCGCTGACGGTCATGCCCAACACACCCGCCTGCTCCAGCCCGGACTTGACGTCCTCCAGAGTGAACGGTTTGACGATTGCGGTGATCAGTTTCATGTCGTCATGCCTCCTTGACGGCGGTACGTGCCGTGCCACCCACAGCAGCGAAATCGTATGCCGTTTCAGCGTGCTCGGATTCGTCCATGCCCACCGACTCGGCTTCCTCGCTGGCGCGCAGCCCAATGGTGAACTTCACGATATAGGCAATGATCAACGTCGCGATGAAGGAGAACGCAAGTACCGCACCGGCACCGACGGCCTGACGCCACAGCTGATCGAAACCGCCGCCGTAGAACAGGCCGGTCTTGGCCGCACCCGCCTCCGGCGCGGCGACCAGGCCGACCATCAGAGTGCCGATGATGCCGCCGACGAGGTGCACGCCGACCACATCGAGCGAGTCGTCGAAGCCGAACTTGAACTTCAGGCCGACCGCCAGCGCACAGATCGCACCGGCGACGAAGCCGATCGCCAGCGCGCCGACCACGTTGACCGAGGAACAGGACGGCGTGATCGCGACCAGACCGGCCACCACACCCGAGGCCGCACCCAGCGAGGTGGGCTTGCCGTCGCGGAACTTCTCCACCAGCAGCCAGGCCAGCATCGCCGCGCAGGTCGCGAGGGTGGTGGTGATGAAGGTCGAACCGGCCAGACCACCCGAGGTGACCGCCGAACCGGCGTTGAATCCGAACCAGCCGAACCACAGCAGACCGGCGCCGAGCATGACGAACGGCAGGTTGTGCGGACGGAACGGGGTGGTCGGCCAGCCCTTGCGCTTGCCGAGCACGAGCACGAGCGCCAAGCCCGCCGCACCGGCATTGATATGGACCGCGGTACCACCGGCGAAGTCGACTGCGAGCAGTTTGTTCGCGATCCAGCCGCCTTCGTGCACGACATTGCCGTCGGCATCCTTGACGTCGAAGTCGAAGACCCAGTGCGCGACCGGGAAATAGACGACCGTCGCCCAGATACCGGCGAACAGCAGCCAGGAGCCGAACTTCAGGCGGTCGGCGACCGCACCCGAGATGAGGGCAACCGTGATGATCGCGAACATCAACTGGAACGCGACGAATACGGTCGCCGGGATGGTGCCCGCGAGCGGAATGTTCACGGCCTCCGTGGTGACGGTGCCCGCGGCGTCCTTGACCTCGGCAACCGAATTGCCGCCGATCAGACCCTTGAGGCCGAAGAACTGCGCCGGATCGCCGATCACGCCGAACTTGTTGTCACCGAACGCGGCCGAGTATCCGTATAGCGACCACAGCACGCCGACCAGACCCATGGCACTGATGCTCATCATGATCATGTTGAGCACGTTCTTGGAGCGGACCATGCCGCCATAGAAAAACGCCAGGCCGGGCGTCATCAACAACACGAGCGCTGAACTGGCCAGCATCCAGGCGGTGTCACCGGTGTCCGGTGCACCGGTAAGGGGAAAAGCCACCTTAATGTCCTCCTCATCTCGGGCCCTGCCGACTCCGGCAATTGGACCTGCACAGAAGGGTCCTCATTCGGTGTTTCATCCGTGATGATGTCGTGTTTCGCCTAAGTGAACGCCTGGGGCAGTTGTGTTGCTACCACGTTTCCTGGCGTACACAGACGTTTCATCGCGAGTGTGCGATGCGTGTCGGAGCAAACCGACAGCTGTTTCCGAGGAGAAGGATCAGTGGCCGCGGAACTAGCCGAGCAACGCGTCCACGAAGGCGCCGGGCTCGAAGGGAGCCAGGTCGTCGGCGCCCTCGCCGAGGCCGACCAGTTTCACCGGAACGCCGAGTTCGTGCTGCACCTGGAAGACGATGCCGCCCTTGGCCGTTCCGTCCAGTTTGGTGAGCACGACGCCGGTGATATCGACCACATCCGCGAAGACGCGCGCCTGCATGAGGCCGTTCTGTCCGACGGTGGCGTCCAGGACCAGCAGGACCTCGTCGACCGCTGCCTTCTTCTCCACGACGCGCTTGACCTTGCCGAGCTCGTCCATCAGACCGGTCTTGGTGTGCAGTCGGCCCGCGGTATCGATCATGACGACATCGACGCCGCCCTCGATGCCCGCGCTGACCGCGTCGAAGGCGACAGCCGCGGGATCCGCGCCCTCCTTGCCTCGGACGGTATCGGCACCGACCCGCTCACCCCAGGTCTGCAGCTGATCGGCGGCGGCGGCGCGGAAGGTGTCTGCGGCGCCGAGCAGGACCCGGCGGCCGTCGGCGACCAGTACGCGGGCAAGTTTGCCGGTCGTGGTGGTCTTTCCGGTGCCGTTGACGCCGACGACCAGCAGGATCGACGGGTGATCGTCGTGCGGGAGCGCGCGCACCGAGCGGTCGAGTTCGGGACGTAGCGCCTCGACCAGTACCTCGCGCAGCACGGCGCGAGCCTGTTCGGTATTGCGGACACTGCGCGCGGCCATCTCCTCGCGCAGGCGATCCACCACCGCGGCGGTGCTCGCGGTGCCGAGATCGGCCAGGACCAGGGTGTCCTCGACCTCTTCCCAGGAATCGTCGTCGAGATCGCCGCCGCCGAGCAGGCCGAGCAGGCTCTTGCCGACAGCGTTCTGTGAGCGGGACAGGCGCCCGCGCAAGCGGACCAGGCGACCGGCGGTCGGCTCGATTTCCTCGAGGGCGGGGGTGGTGGCCGCGTCGGCGGCGGTGGGTTCGGGCGCGGTTTCTACGGCGTTCTTGTCCGGCGTCGGCGCTGGTGCCTCGGCTGCCGGCGGGGTGGTGCTCGTGGGCGGGGCTGGTTTGGTGCCCGTCGGTGCGGTGGGGTCCGTCGGCGCGGCGGTGCCGGTGGGTGCGGCGAGGTCCGTCGGTGCGGCGGTTCCGGGGTCCGCAGCGGTAGTGGGGTCCGCAGGTGCGGTCGTGTCCGCGGGCGCGATGGTATCGGCGCTGGTGGGCGGGGCGGTTCCGGGTTCGGTGGTTACCCTCTCCGATTCGACCGCAGTATCCGAATCGACCGTGGCCGTGGCGGATTCGGCCGTGGTGCCGGCGCCATCGGTTTCGACCGGTGCGGACTCCGCGGTTTCGACATCACCCTCGGGGAGCGGCACATTGGTAATGCCGCGCTTGGGCGCGTCACGCGGAATCGCCGCGTCGTCGCCGACATGGGGTTGTCCCTCGGTATCGGTTCGCTCGATCGGAGCAGGCTCCGGGCGTGTCGCGGTCGCCGTGCCGCCCTGGCTGAAGTTGAAGCCACCGGAGGCCGCGTATCCGCCGGACCGATCGGTCAGTTCTTTCTCGGCGGCAGGTGGCGTCAGTGTGACGCGACGGCGCTTGTACAGGACGAATCCGGCGACAAACGCCACCACCAGCAGGGCGGCGACAGCGGCAATCAGGATCCAGGCTTCGGAGCTCACGCCGACCATCCTTGCAGAACCAGGTCCTCCGCCTTACCACAGCGTCCTGGACCCGACACACAACCCCCGAGATTTCTTGTCCTGCGGAACTTCTCGCGACGGGACAATAGTATCGGCGACGTGACCGATCGAAACGTGCTTGGGGGGCCGCTGGAAGAGTGCGGCACCGATCCTCTCACCGGCTTCTACCGGGACGGCTGCTGCAGTACCGGGCCGGAGGATCTGGGCAGCCATACTGTGTGCACCGTCGTCACGGCTGAATTTCTCGAACACCAGGCGTCCATCGGCAACGATCTGAGTACGCCGCGCCCGGAGAACAACTTCCCGGGCCTGCAGCCGGGAGACCGGTGGTGTGTGGTGGCCGTGCGCTGGTTGCACGCTCACGAGGACGGTGTCGCCGCGCCCGTGGTGCTGGCGGCCACCCATGAAAACGCCCTGGAAGTGATCTCCATGGACATCTTGCGCAAATACGCCGTCGACGTGCCGGACGACGTGAGCGACCTGCTCTAGCTCCCCCGCCCCTTTGCCGACCGTCGATGCCCAGGGCAGACGGTCGCCGGGCGGAACCCGAACATTCTGTCGTGATTATCGCGGCGCGGCCGCCTCGGCCCGCGCCGCGCGGATGGTTCGTTGGCGGTGTGCCTTCTGACGGCAGGCCGCCGAGCAGTATCGGGCCGGGCGACCGGTGCCGGTGGGGTGGATCTCGGTGCCGCAGATCGGACAGGTTTCGTTACGAGAGCCAGTTTCGTTACTGGATTTGGACTCAGCATCGGGTTTCGTTACGGCGCGAATTCCGGGATTCGCACGCATGGCGTCGAGCATGATCGCGACCGCCCGAATCAGCGGACCACCGGGGCGCTGACGTCGTTGAACCGCGACACATCCGGTGAAAATGTCCAGCACATCGGCGATTTCGAGATCAGAGCGGACCGTGCCTTGGCGCTGCGCCGCCGTCAACAGCGCGCCGAGCGAGTGATGAAAGCGGTCGCCCGCGCCGCGTAGCAGTGCCTTCGGCCAGCCGTCATCGGACTGGACGACATCGCACAGCGCCTGGCTGCCCGGAGCCGACAAGACCACCTCGCTGCAGACCGCGAAGAACGCGCCGCCCGGATCCGGCGCGTCGAGATATTCGGTGGCCAGTGTCGCGAGCCGGTCGACGCGCTGCTGCATAACCGCTTCCAGCAGATCGGTTTTCGTGGGGAAATGCCGATAGACAGTGCCCGCGCCCACCCCGGCCCTGCGGGCGACCTCGGCCAGTGAGACCGAGGTGCCGTGTTCAGCGAAGGCGCGTTGCGCGGCCGCCAGCACCAGCGCGCGATTGCGGCGGGCATCGGCCCGCGCGGCGACCACGGACGGTGCCGGAGTGGACAGCGAAGCAGACATTTCGTTACGGCCTTCCGTTCTTGGACCTGGCCAAGCGGGTGATTGCACCCATATCGTCCGAATACGGGTTATCCGACCCGATTGTATCGAGCAGAGAAGGCGAGCATGTCCCTTCAGCAGAACCCCATCCTGGTCACCGGCGCGACCGGCAAGCAGGGCGGCGCGACCGCGCGCCGACTGCTGGCCGACGGTATCGCGGTGCGTGCGCTGGTCCGCGATCCGCAGGCGCCCGCGGCCCGCGCATTGGCCGACGCCGGTGCGGAATTGGCAACCGGTGACTTCGACACTCCCGCAACGCTGGACGCCGCCGTCGCCGGAGCGCGTGGCGTATTCCTCGTGCCCCCAGCCGCTTTCGGACCGAACGGTTGGCAGGCCGACTTGGAGGCCACCCGCGGCATCGCGACGATCGACGCGGCCAAGCACGCGGGGGTCGAACAGATCGTCTTCACCGGTGTTGCTTCGATGACCGATAACGCAGCCTGGGGCCAGGCCGGAAAGAGCAGCATCGAGGAGGCCGCCGCGGCCAGCGGTCTGCGCTACACCCTGTTGCGTCCGGTGCGCTTCATGGAGAATTACGTCCTGCGTGGCAGTCCGGTGGACGGCATCATCGACGGCGTGCACAAGCATCTGTTCCCGGCGGACCAGCCGCTGCAGATGATCGCGATCGATGATATCGCCGCCTTCGCCGCACTGGCCTTCGCCGACCCGGATAGCTTCCACGGCCGAACCCTCGAATTGGCCGGTGACGCAATAACTCCTGTCGCGGCCCTGGCGGCGATCACCCGGGCCACCGGATATCCGGTGCGCTACCACGAGCTCACCGAGGCCGAAGCGGATGGCATCGGCGAACAGATCGGCAACACCTGGCGGCTGCTGCGCGAGTCCGCGGGGTGGCACGCCGATATTCCCGCACTCCGGGAAATCTATCCCGCCCTCAGCACCCTCGAATCCTGGCTCAGCGCAACCGGTGCCGCCATGATCAAGTCCCAGCAGGAAAGCGACCGGCTCGCACCCTCGCACTGACCGAAGTCGTCGGGATCCGCACTCGGCGCGTACGAGAAGTGCGGATCCCGAGGAGACGGCGAGGGTTAGGACCGGGATTTTCCATTGGGGCAGGCGGCGCGGGTACGACGAGTGTTGGGGTGATCGGGACCCAGAACACGAAGCTGGTCCGCCAAGAGTTCTAGGTATTCGGTTGCGGCGGTATCGGTATCGCCCGCGGAATCGCGGGCGTGCGCCAGGTGGAAGCGGGTGCTGAGCGTGCGCGGATGGGACCGGCCGAATATTCGATATTCGTCGGTGAGCAATTGCTCGAAATCGCGCACGGCGGATTGTGGATCGCCGGATTCACAACGCCAGCGGGCCAATTCGTTGCGGTTCAGCAGCGTATCCGGATGATCGTCGCCGAGCACTCGGACGCGATCGGCGAGCAGCAGCTCGAGTCGCTCGACCGCGATGGCCGGGTCACCTTGCGCACCAAGCCAACACGCCAGGTCGTGGCGGGTGCGGAAGGTGTTGGGGTGTTCCGGGCCGTGCACCCGGATGCGATTTACGAGTACATACTCGAATTCGGGCAGGGCCGTTGCGATATCGCCGCTCTCGGCCCGATAATGCGCGAGATTCGCACGGGTGCGCAGGGTATCGGGGTGATCCGGTCCGAGTACGCGCTCCCGGTCGACGAGCAGATGCTCGAATTCGATGACCGCCGCGGCCGGATCACCGCTTCACCGCGCCAATAGGCAAGATTGTGCAGGGTCGTCAGCGTGTCATGGTGATCGGCACCGAGGATGCGCCGCCGGTCGTCCAGCAGTTCCGCGTATTCGGCTATGGCGGTGGCATATTGGCCCGCCTCACCGCGCCACTTCGCCAGATTGTGTCGGGTGCGCAACGTATCGGGATGGTCGGGACCGAGGATGCGCAGCCGCACCGGTAGCAGCTCCTCGAGATCGGCGAGCGCTACGGCGGTATTTCCGCTCTCACCGCGCCAGAGCGCCAGGCGGTGCCAGGTGTGCAGGGTTTCCGGATGCAGGGGTCCGAGTACCTTGCGTTCATCGGCGAGCAGTTGTTCGTATTCGGTGACGGCCGCGCCGATCTGGCCGCTCTGGCCGAGGAAGAATGCGAGACAGTGCCGGGTACTGAGGGTTTCGGGGTGCTCCGGGCCGAGGATGGCCAGTTGATCGCGCAGCAGCAGCCGGTACTCGGCGACGGCCGCTGCCGGGTCGCCGCTCTCCCCGCGCCAGTAGGCGACCGCGTGGCGGGTGCGCAAGGTGTCGGGATGATCGATCGGCAATACCCGCTGCCGGTCGGCCAGCAGCTGCTGGTACTCCAGCACCGCGGTGGCCGGATTACCGCTCTCCCCGCGCCAGAAGGCGAGTTCGTGACGTGTGCGCAGGGTATGCGGGTTATCGCTCCCGAGGACACGGATCCTGGCCGGCAGCACCTGCTCGAATTCAGCGACGGCGGTGAGGTAGTGACCGATTTCGCCATACAGGTGGGCGAGGTTGTGGCGTGACTTCAGGGTGAGCGGATGATCCAGGCCGAGGATGCGGCGCTCGTCCTCGATCAGTTTCCGGAATTCGCCGATGGCCCTGCGGTGTTCGCCGCTTTCACCGCGCCAGTAGGCAATGCTGTTGCGAGTGCGCAGCGTATGCGGATGATCCGGACCGAGAATGCGGGTCCGATCGGTCAGCAGATTCTCGAATTCGGCGCTGGCGCTGGCGTGGTCGCCGCTCACGCCGCGCCAGCGCGCAATATCGTTGCGAGTGATCAGGGTATGCGGATGATCGGGTCCGAGCACCCGTTCCTGTTCGGCGAGCAGCTGCTGGAATTCGGCGATGGCGCGCACGTGATCGCCGCTCTCGGCGTGCAATTGGGTCAGGTGGTGGCGGGTCTTGAAGAATGCCGGATCGGCCGTGCCGGAGATGCGTTGCTGATCGACGAGTAGTTGGTGCAGCTCGATGATGGCGGCATCCAGGTCGCCGCTCTCACCGCGCCAGTACGCGAGTTCGTAACGGGCGGTGAGGGTGTCGGGATGATCCGCTCCGAGAACATGCAGCCGATCGGTGAGCAGCTGCTGGAAATCCGTGATGGCCTGGGCGGTTTCGCCCTGTTCGCCACGAAAATGCGCGAGGTCACCCCGGGTGCGCAACGTAGCCGGGTCGTCGACGCCCAGCAGACGGGTCCGGTCGGCGACCAACTGCGCGAATTCGGCTACGGCGGTGGGGAAATCACCGCTCTCGCCATGCCAGCGGGCGAGATTGGTTCGAATGGTGAGGGTGCCGGGATCGTCCGCACCGAGCACGCGTATCCGTTCGGCGAGGAGCTCCTGGTGTTCGGTGATAGCAGTCGCCAGATCGCCGCTTTCCCCGCGCCAGAAGGCGAGATTATTGCGGGCGGTGAGAGTGTCGGAGTGATCGCGGCCGACCGCGGATTCGAACGACGGTATCCAGGCGGCCCACAGATCGCGATTATCCGCTGCTCTCGGGGTGATCAACCGTTCCAGGAAAGCCATCGCGGCAGCCGAATCGCCATAGCCGAGATAGTGGCGCACCGCCGATCGCCGTGCGTAATCGGTGATCTGCGGTGCGGGTGTCGACGAGCCCGCATCCAACTCGATCGCATCGGCCAGCGCCCGGTGCGCATCGCGCCACCACTGCGGCCGCCCAGCGACCATCAGGGAGCGCCGAAAGGCGTTGTGCGCCAAGCCAAGCGTCTCTCCTTCGGTGCCCGGTCGGCCGCGGCTGACCAACACCCCCAAGCGGACAACCAGATCGCGAACCCGGTTGGTGCTCAACTCGATACCGAGGAATTCCAGACCGCGTTCCAGCAGCTCCAGCGGCAGCACCGGCCCGGCACCGGCGGCAACCAGAATGCCGAGCAATGCGTATACAGCTGCGCCCGTGGCGGAATCCGCGTTGTCGACGACGTCGCGGACCCGTCGCGACACGAGTGTATCGATGCCGATTCCCCGCTCCAGATCGGAAGAGGTTATATCGGAACGGATTTCCATCAGCAGGCGCGCCAGCAGCCAACCGCCCGTCGGCGTCTGCTGCAGCAGACCATCGATCCATTCGCGCCAATTCGTATGCGCGGTATGGCCGCGTGCCGCCGCGACGGTATTGGCGATATCCGGAGTCGTCGGCGCGGGCAGTTCGATGCGACGCATATGGGCGAGTCGCGGCGAATTCTCGATGCCGGTGCCCTCACGGATCCCGACGATCAGATGGACGTGCGCGAGCTGCGGGCGATGGGTCAGCTCGGCGACCGCATACGACAGCAGCGCACGGCTGCCGCGCTTGGGCTGATCGAGTCCGTCGACCAGAATCTGCACCGGCTTCGAGCTGCGCAGCCTCGCCAGCGGCTGCAGAATCCTGATCTCGAACAGATCGAGCCCACGACTGTCCTGCTCGGCCAGATCGAATTCGACCATGCGTGTCGCGGCCTTGAAACCGTCGAGCCTGCTGCCCAACTGCTGTGCCAGTTCGGCGGTGAACGATTCCATGGAGCTGGTGACGTCGAGAAATATCGCGGCCGTGACGTATTCGGCCTTGATCGGCAGTGTATCCACCCAGCCCGGGCGGATCAGCGTGGCGAGCAGGGTCGATTTACCACAGCCCGCCGGACCGAGCACACCGCGCAGCCGTTCCTCGCCCGCGTCGACCACCTGGGTCAGCCGCTCCCGCAACGGCTCCGAGATGACCAGACCGTTGATCAACTGGTCGATGAAACCGGCCGCGGCGGTGCCGCTGACCGCGTCCTCACGGCGGGCGGCATTGGGCACCAGCCAGAGCCCGGGATCGCTACTGGCTGTGCGGATTCCGGAGGTGTAGGAGAACGACTGCGGCTCCAGCGCGGGACAGTGGCGCAGCGGCTGCACCAGATCCGAGGGCAGCAGACTTTCGCCGCCGTGCGGTACCCCTTTGCCGAAGGTGGTGATGATCGTCCTGGTGAAACAGCCGAAGTAGGCGGGTCCATTTCCGGTGGCGACCAGCAGTTCGACGCGTCCGTTCGGGCCGGAGGCCTCCGGCCAGCGCCGGGCGGCACCGCGCACACCCTCCCCCGTCTCGCAGGCGTCGATCAATACGATCAATCCGTCCAGCGTCGCGGCACTGTTCAGCCGCTCCTGGATTTCCTGCGTCAGGTGAAAAGCGTTGCGCAGCTTGGGCAGCTGCGGTGAGTCGTGGGCGAGCAGGTAGAAGTTCTCCGCGGCGGTGGTCATGCCGTGGCCGACGAAGCTGATCAGCAGTGTCGCTTGCCGATTCGACGCGGTGTCGAAGGCTTCGTCTACGGCGCAGACCAATTCGTCGATCGTCGGATCGAGCAGCGGGCCATCGATGCCGGTGGCCGGTTGCCAGCCACCGAGTCCGCGCAGTTCGGTGTAGAGGCCGGTGGCGAGGTCGTCGGTGAAACCCAACCTGGGCAGCGCTGTGCACTCCGAGCCGACTACCAGCGCCACCCTCCCGCCCATATTTCGCAACGTACTCGGCGGGCGTCGGCGTCGGGCAACAACGCGGAATCGAAAAGGCCACGATCACAAAGGGATCGTGAAGGGGCCTTACATTCAGCTGGCCGCGCCGACCGGAGTCAGGGTCTCTCCGCGCAGCCGCTGACTGATCACCTGGGTGATGCCGTCGCCGCGCATGCTGACGCCGTAGAGGGCGTCGGCGATCTCCATGGTCGGCTTCTGGTGGGTGATGACGATCAGCTGACTCTTCTCGCGCAGCTGCTCGAACAGGCCGATGAGGCGGCGCAGGTTGGTGTCGTCCAGCGCGGCCTCGACCTCGTCCATCACATAGAACGGCGAGGGGCGGGCGCGGAAGATGGCCACCAACAAGGCAACCGCGGTCAGCGATTTCTCGCCACCGGACAGCAGTGACAGTCGCTTGACCTTCTTGCCGGGCGGGCGGGCCTCCACCTCGATACCGGTGGTCAGCATGTCCGACGGATCGGTGAGCACCAGCCTGCCCTCGCCGCCCGGAAACAGTTTCGCGAAGACGCCGACGAATTCGCGCTCGACGTCCTCGTAGGCTTCGGTGAAGACCTGCAGGATGCGCGAGTCCACCTCAGCGACCACTTCCAGCAGATCCTTGCGGGCGCTCTTGACGTCCTCGAGCTGAGTGGCGAGGAAGTTGTAGCGCTCCTCGAGCGCCGCGAACTCTTCCAGCGCAAGGGGATTCACCTTGCCGAGGGTGGCGAGGTCCTTCTCGGCGCGCTTGGCGCGGCGCTCCTGGGACTTGCGGTCGAACGGCATCGGCGCGGGCGCGGTGACCTGCTCGCCGCGCTCCTTGGCCTGTTCGTACTCCTGCCACTCCAGATCCGATGGTGGCATCGGCACATCCGGACCGTATTCGGCGATCAGATCGGCCAGTGCGATGCCGAACTGTTCGGCGATGGTCGCCTCGATCTGCTCGATGCGCAGTGCCGCTTGGGCTTTGGCGACCTCGTCGCGGTGCACGGCGTCGGTGAGTTGGGCCAGCTGGGTGGTAAGCGCGCGGACCCGCTCCTTGATCTGCTCGACCTGGGTGGCGCATTCGGTGCGGCGGCGCACGAGTTCGTCACGGCGCGCACCCGCTTGCCCCACAACGGATTCCAGTTCGGCGGCGACCTTGGCACCGGATTCGGCAACGGCGGCAGCGACTTCGGCGGCCTGCCTTCGCGCGGCCTGTGCGCGTTCGGCGCGGGCCCTGGTCTCCCGTTCGGCGCGCGCGGCCCGACGCAGCGAATCCGCTTTGCCGCGAACCGATTCCGCGCGTTCCTCAGAGGTGCGCACAGCCAGGCGGGCCTCGACTTCCATGGAGCGCGCCTCGGCCAGTGCGGCGGCGGCTTCCTCGCGGTCGCGGCCGGCGGATTCGGTGCCCGCCGCGCCCATGCCGTCGTCGTCGACCTCGGATTCGAGCTCGGTGCGGCGCAGCCGCGCTTCGAGATCGGCCAGCGCCGCCAGCGCCTCTTCCCGGCCCGACTCGGTTTCCGCGCGCTGGCCGGTGAGCCGGTCGATATCGGATTGGGCGGTGCGCGCCACCTCGCCGAGCCTGCCGAGGCGGTCGTAGATCACGACCAGGGCCTGATCGGATTCGTGCAGTGCGAGCAGTGCCTGGTCGACGGCATCCTTGCGGTCGGCTTGTTCGGCAAGTGCACCGGACAGAGCCGCCTCCAGTTCTTCGGCGCGGCGTTGCGCGGCGACCAGATCGGCCTTGGCGGTATCGATATCGGCCTGGATCTCCAGCTGACTCGGTGCACGATCGGATCCGCCCAGCACCCAACCGGTTCCGGTGAGATCGCCGTCGCGGGTGACCACGCGCAGTTCCGGCCGGGCACGGACCAGCTCGGTGGCGGCGGCGAGATCGTCGACCAC
>NZ_BAGN01000167.1 GCF_000308835.1 Nocardia vinacea NBRC 16497
CGAGCTTCGAACTGCGCGGTCCACCCATCACGGCAAAGTGAGGATTTCGGCGCCTGACTCGGTCACGACCCAACAGCGCGAGCTTCGAACTGCGCGGTCCACCCATCACGGCAAAGTGAGGATTTCGGCGCCTGACTCGGTCACGACCAGTGTGTGTTCGAACTGCGCGGTCCATTTGCGATCCTTGGTGACCACGGTCCAGCCGTCGTCCCAGATCTCGTAGTCGATACCGCCGAGGTTGATCATCGGCTCGATGGTGAAGGTCATGCCGGGCTCGATGACCGATTCGATGGCGGGCTGGTCGTAGTGCAGGATGACCAGGCCGCTGTGGAAGGTGGGGCCGACGCCGTGCCCGGTGAAATCGCGCACCACGCCGTAGCCGAAGCGGTTGGCGTAGGACTCGATGACGCGCCCGATCACATTGAGCGCCCGGCCCGGCCGAACCGCCTTGATGGCCCGCATGGTCGCCTCGTGTGTGCGCTCGACCAGCAGTCGCACCTCCTCGTCGACATCACCGGCCAGGAAGGTTTTATTGGTGTCGCCGTGCACGCCGTCGATGTAGGCGGTCACGTCGATATTGACGATGTCGCCGTCCTCGATCACCGTCGAGTCCGGAATGCCGTGGCAGATCACCTCGTTCAGCGAGGTGCAGCACGACTTCGGAAAACCCTTGTAGCCCAAGGTCGATGGATACGCGCCGTGGTCGCACATGAATTCGTGCGCGATGCGGTCCAGCTCATCGGTGGTGACACCGGGCGCGACCGCCTTGCCCGCCTCCTCGAGCGCTTGCGCCGCGATCTTGCCCGCGATCCGCATCTTCTCGATGGTCTCGTCCGTCTGCACCCAGGGTTCACGGCCCTCGTTCACGGTCTTCTTCCACGCATACTCCGGACGCTCGATCGAGCGCGGAACCTCACGGGTGGGCGAGAGCGTGCCGGGAACAAGCGGCTGGCGGGTACGCACTGACATGGAACAAGACTATCCGCACCGGTCATCGCCCACTGTCCGTGCCCGCGCCGCGAATGCGCGGTCAACCGATGGAATAGTTGCGGACCATGGTCCGTTTAGGCTAGTGGTTGACGTAGAAACTACACACGAACAGGACTCGAGCTGTGGAACTGGGACTCACGACTTTCGCGGAGCTGTACCCGGTCGACGACCGACCGGCGCCCACCGCGGCCGAACGGCTGCGCGAGGTGGTGGACGAGGCGGTCGCCACCGAGCGCGCCGGACTCGACGTCTATGGCGTCGGCGAACATCACCGCAAGGATTTCGCGGCATCCGCGCCCGCGGTCGTACTGGCCGCGATCGCAGCACGGACCGAGCGCATTCAGCTGACCAGCGCGGTGAGCGTGCTGAGCTCAGACGATCCGGTGCGGGTGTACCAGGATTTCGCCACACTGGACGGACTCTCGAACGGTCGCGCCGAGCTGATGGCAGGACGCGGTTCGTTCACCGAGAGCTTTCCCCTGTTCGGTTACGACCTGAGCGACTATGACGAGCTTTTCGAGGAGAAGCTGGCGCTGTTGCTGCACATCCGCGCGGACGAGCCGGTGACCTGGAACGGCAAGTTCCGTGCCCCACTGCGCGATGCGGTGATCTACCCGCGCACCGACAACCGGCCACTGCCGGTCTGGATTGCCGTGGGCGGCAGCCCGGAATCCGTGGTCCGCGCCGGACTGCTCGGCCTACCGCTGGCGATCGCGATCATCGGCGGCCAACCCGCACGCTTCAAGCCACTGGTGGATCTGTACCACCGGGCGCTCGAAGAGGGCGGCCACGAGAAGCAGCCGGTAGCGGTACACGCGCACGGCTATATCGCCGATACCGACGAACAGGCCGTCGCCGATTTCTACGCGCCGTACGCCGGGGCAATGAGCACCATTGGGCGCGAACGTGGTTGGGGCCCGATGACCCGCGCCCAGTTCGATGCCCTGCGCTCCCAGAGCGGTTCCCTCTTCGTCGGCACCCCGGACTACGTCGCGGAAAAGATCACCGACACCCGCGACACCCTCGGCCTGGACCGCTTCATGCTGCACACCAGCGTCGGCACCCTGCCGCACGAAAAGGTGCTGCACAACATCGAATTGCTCGGCGCGAAGGTCGCACCCCAGGTGCGCTGACGGACCCTCACAAGGTCATCACTCCGGTCTCCGGAATGTCTTGCTGGTGCCGGGATTGCGGCGTCGGAAGCGCGGTGAGAATTCCCAAATCGGGTCGCGCGCAGGCGTAGAAGCGGTCTCTGGCTTCCGACGCTGTCGCAAGTGCCAGTCCAACAGCCTCCGCGGAGACCGACTCGGTGTGCAGTACTCGCAGGTCCCATACCTTCTGCTGCCAAGTCCGCGCCGCCGCCACGGTCGGACCATCGGCGAGCAGGAGTATCGCTTCGAGCAGATCGGCGCGGGCATCTTCGGCCGCGACCAGCATCGGCCAACCTTCCGACAGCCCCAATGTTTCATGCCCCGGCCACAGTTCCGGATGTCTGGCCGCCGCCATCTTGATATGCAGCCGAACCTCGTGCTTGATGGCCGCGGCGAAGGCGACGTACGCCTCCCGCCGGGCACCATCCCATCGTGTCGCATGCTGGCGGTCCCACTGCAAGCGGTCCTTGCGGATGTTGAAGTAGTAACCGATCCAGGCCGAGGTGGCGCCGGTCACGATCGCGATCGCAGCACTGTAGAGGGCAAACACCGGCCCAGCGTACGTGGCCGATCACCCACGCGCGCAATAGATCTCGGCCGCCCCGTCGACCCGCGCCCCACGAAACCCGGGCTGTCGTGGCGAGCAGTGGATGTAGCCCCGCACCAGGGCCTATCCGCCGAGTTGCGCTTCGAAGGCGATGCGGTCGCCCCGATAGAGCGCGCGGACGCGTTCGACGGGCGCACCCTGTTGGTCCACGCTGCGCCGGTGCAGAAGTAGCAGCGGTAGGGCCGTGGTGCACTCGAGGAGGGCGGCCTCGCGCGGGGAGGCCAGGACGGTTTCGATGCGTTCGGTGGCCTTGCCGAGCACCACGCCCGAGGCGCGCACCGCGGCGTAGAGCGATGTCGTCGGGTCGTAGGTATCCCGTAGGTGACCGAACCGGTCGAGCGGCATGAAGGTGCTCTCCAGGCCGATGCGTTCGCCGTCGGCGAGGAGTACGCGTTCGAGGCGCATGACCGAGGTGCCGATAGCGAGCCCGAGGTCACGGGCGGTATCCGCGTCGGCGGGGACGTCGTCCCACCCGACCAGCAGTCGGCCCGGCACGCGGCCGTGACTGATCGCGCCCTCGGTGTAGCAACGCAGCGACAGTGGCTGCACCATCTTCGGCCGGGACACCACCGTCCCCCGGCCCTGGCGTCGGATTCGACCCTCCACCAATAGATCTCGCAGCGCCTGCCGGACGGTTTCGCGGGCGACCTCGAATCGAACGGCGAGGTCCCGCTCCGAGGGGACGGAATCCCCCTCCTCCAGATCGGTCAGCAGCTGCTCCAGTTCGGTGCGCACCAGGTACGACTTCGGCAGCCGCGGCGCGAAATCGACACGCCCGCTGAGCATTTCATCGGCCCCGGCTCCGGTCGCACCTGATGTGTCCATACCCGACAGCCTACCCCGCATTGGTCTATACCAATTGTTAACCCAGCGTTCGCGCGCGAAACACTCCTTGGTCTAGACCATTGCGCATTATGTATTCATGCGATTGGTCATCATCGGCGGCGGAATCCTCGGCACCGCGCACGCCCTGGCCGCCATCGGCCGTGGTCACGAGGTCGTGCAGCTGGAGCGGGAGCCCGAGGCGCGCGGTGCGACGGTGCGCAATTTCGGCCTGGTGTGGGTTTCCGGGCGTTCGGCCACCGAACTGGACTTCACGCTGCGTTCCCGGCAACTGTGGGAGGAAATCGGCGGCAAGGCGCCCGGTGTCGGATTCCGGCCCGCCGGATCGATCACGCTGGTGCGCACCCCCACCGAACTCGCGGTCGCCGAGGCCGCCGCGGCGAGACCGGATGCCGGAGCCCGCGGCCTCGAACTGCTCGAACCCGAACAGGTGCGCGCGATCACTCCGGCCCTGCGCGGCAAATTCCTTGCCGGACTGCACTGTTCGACCGATGCCGCCGTGGAATCCCGGCAGGCACTGCCCGCGCTGCGCGCCTATATGACCGCATCGGACCGCTACACCTTCCATGCGAGCACGGAGGCGCGCCAGGTCACCGATACCGGTTCCGGTGCGACGGTTCTCGATGATCAGGGCCGCTCCTTCGACGCAGATCTCGTGGTGGTCTGTCCGGGCGCCGCGCACACCGGCCTGACCCGCGAACTCGTCGGCACCATCCCGGTGCGCCGAGTCCGGCTGCAGATGATGCAGACCGCGCCGCTCGGCGAACCGCTGACCACCGCGATCGCCGACGGCGACAGCTTCCGCTACTACCCGGGCTTCGCCGGTCCGGAGTTGAACGTGCTGAACGCGGAGCAGTCGCAGACCGCGATCGCCGCCGAGCACAGGATGCAGCTGCTGTGCGTACAGCGCTTGAACGGCGGTCTCACAATCGGCGACACCCACGAATACGAGGAGCCCTTCGCCTTCGATGTGGACGAGGCGCCGTACGAACACCTCACCGCCGTCACCGAGGAACTGCTGGGACGCAAACTCCCGCAGGTGGTGCGGCGCTGGGCGGGCGTCTACAGCCAGAGCATCGATCCGGCCACGATCGTGACCCGCGCGAAGGCCGATGCGCATATCTGGGTCGTCACCGGCCCGGGCGGACGCGGCATGACCCTCGGCCCCGCGATCGGCGCGGAAACCGCCGACCTGCTTAATCTCTGAGGAGCACCCGTGTCGGATAAGCACATCACCCTCGCCGTCCTGGATATGGCGGGCACCACGATCGCCGACGGCGGACTGGTACTGCGTGCCTTCGATGCCGCCGCGACCAGTGCCGGTATCGAAACCGAAGGGCCGCAACGCGATAAGGCCCGTCAGTATGTGCTCGACACCATGGGCCAGTCGAAGATCGCGGTCTTCCGCGCCCTGCTCGGCGACGAGGAGCACGCACGGGCCGCCAACCTCGCCTTCGAGGCCGCCTATGACGCACTGATCGACGAGGTCGACATCACTCCGATTCCCGGTGCGGCCGAGGCGATTTCCGCACTGCGCACGGCGGGAGTCAAGGTCGCGCTCACCACGGGCTTCAGCCGCACTACCCAGGATCGGCTGCTGAATGCGTTGGGCTGGAACGAGATCGCCGATCTGACGCTGGCCCCCTCGGATGCCGGACGCGGCCGTCCGTACCCGGACATGGTCCTGACCGCGCTGCTGCGGCTCGGCATCGATGCCGTGGATCAGGTTGCGGTACTCGGTGATACGACCAGCGATATCGCCAGCGGTCTGGCCGCCGGTGCGCGAATCGTCGCAGGGACACTGACCGGCGCACATGACGCAGCGCGATTGCGTGCGGCGGGAGCCACCCACGTGGTGGCCTCGGTCACCGAATTCGCGGATTTGATCCTCGACCGAATCTGATCGCCCCGAATCCCCCGTCCCTTCGATTCCACACCCGACACGAACCGAAAGTTGTAGTCATCGTGCGTACTTCGAACACGCAGGGCCGTCTGGCACGCACCATTTCCCGGACCGCGCTGGCCGTCGCCACCGTCACTGCCGTCGCACTCACCGCGGCCTGTGGCGGCACCGGCACCGACAGCGGCGGCGGCCGAACCATCACCGTGTACTCCGCCGACGGCGTCGGCAGCTGGTACACGACCCAATTCGACGAATTCAAGAAGAAGACCGGTATTTCGGTGAACCTGGTCGAGGCCGGTTCGGGCGAGGTGGTCAACCGGGTGGACAAGGAGCAGTCCAATCCGCAGGCCGATGTGGTGGTGACACTGCCGCCGTTCATTCAGAAGGCCAAGAGCTCGGGGTTGTTGCAGGACAGCGGAATCGACACCAGCTTCGTCGCGGCCGGTGATAAGGATGCCGACGGCGAGTACGTCACGCTGGCGGGTAACTACCTGTCCTTCATTGCCAACCCGACGGTCGACACCACCAATCTCACCTGGGACGACCTGCTGAAGCCGGAGTTCAAAGGCAAGCTGCAGTATTCGACGCCGGGTCAGGCCGGTGACGGCACCGCGGTGTTGATCCTGCTGCAGAATCTGCTCGGCAAGCAGGGCGCACTGGACTACCTGGCCAAGTTGCAGGCCAATAATGTCGGCCCGTCCTCGTCCACCGGCAAGCTGCAGGCCAAGGTCGACAAGGGTGAGCTGGTTGTCGCCAATGGCGATGTACAGATGAACCTCACCACCGTCAAGGACAAGGGCTCGAAGTTCAATATCTTCTTCCCGGCCGCCGACGGTAAGCGCTCCACCGTGGCCGTGCCCTACGTAATGGGCCTGGCCAAGGGCGCTCCGCACCAGAGCGAGGCGAAGCAGCTCATGGAGTTCCTGCTCTCGGCCGACGCGCAGAAGTCGCTGCCCGATACCTTCGCGGTCCCCGCCCGCAAGGAGCTGCGTGATGCCCCGGCGACCGGTTCCGGTCCCTCGGCCAGCGCCGTACTCAAAGGGGTCGAAGTCGTGAATGTCGATTGGACCAAGGTGCTTTCGGACCTGGACGCCGACGTGGCGGCTTACAACAAGGCAACCGGGCAGTAGATCCGCCAAAACCGAGGAGCCGCAATCATGTCCGTCGGTGACGCGCATCCCAGGTCGGTCATTGCAGCCGAAATAACGACCACCGCAACCGAACCCGCGATTGTGTTCGACCGGGTGGGGGTCAGCTACGGCCGCGGCCGCAAGTCCACGGTCGCGCTGGCCGATTTCAATCTGTGCGTCGCCGCCGGTGAAACTGTCGCGCTCCTCGGACCGAGCGGCTCAGGCAAATCGACCGCGCTCAAGGCACTGGCCGGATTCGTCCGGCCGACCTCGGGTGCGGTGCGGCTGGCCGGACGCGATGTCACCGACCTGTCGCCCGCCAAGCGCGGGATCGGTGTGGTCGTGCAGTCGTATGCGCTGTTTCCGCATATGCGGGTGCACGACAATGTGGCGTTCGGGTTGAAGGCGCATCGGGTGCCACGCAAGGAGATCGACGGTCGCGTGGCCGAGGCTCTGGCAATGGTCGGCATGGCGGCGTTTGCGAAGCGGTTGCCGCGCGAACTGTCCGGTGGCCAGCAGCAGCGGGTGGCGATCGCGCGTGCGCTGGCGATCCGGCCGAAGGTGCTGCTGCTCGACGAACCGCTGGCCGCGCTGGATGCCCAGTTGCGGCAGTCGATGCTCGGTGAGTTGCAGGAGTTGCGAAAGGCATTGCCGGATACGGCGATGCTGTATGTCACCCATGATCAGGCCGAAGCGCTGGCCTTAGCGGATCGGATCGCGGTGATGCGCGATGCCCGGCTGGTCGATATCGACACCGCCGGGAATCTGTGGCGGCGACCGCCCAGTGACTTCACGGCGGCATTCCTCGGCGGCGCAAACCTGTTGCCCTGTACCGTGAATCGGGTATCCGGCACCGCCGCACTGGTTACCGTCGGGGCTTTTACGCTGCGGGCCGAGGCACCGGATATCTCCGGTGGTTGGGGCGTGGACGCACCCGGATTGCTCTGTGTGCGTCCGCATACCGTACAGATCGGTGCCACCTCGGAGCGGAACGCGTCGCGCAGCACCGTGGTATCGAGTGTGTGGCGTGGGGCTTCGACGCGATTGCGGCTGACGGTAGACGGATTGGATGACGAGATCACCGTCGATGTGCCCGGCCATCTCGATACCGAGGTCGGCGCGATCACCGGTGTACGGTTCCCGGACCCGGCGGGAGTTTTGATTCCGCCGACCATCGGTGCGGCAGGGACTTCGGCCGCGCACGAGCCAGGCGTACCGAAATGAGGGGCGGCACGATTCCGGCTCGATGGGGCGCCGTGGAGCGAAGTAATCGAATCATGTGCCAGCGTTGCGCGGGCATGTCGGAGCCGAGCGGCAGTGAGGCTCAGGCATGAGCAATTCTGCGCTGCTCGAGCTACAGATTGCCGACGATGCACCTCCTCCGGACACTGCGCTGCGGCGCAATTGGCGGCCGGTGGTGTGGACCCTGCCGCCGCTGCTCGTGGTGCTGCTCATCGCGGTGTATCCGATAGTGCGGGTACTCGCCGAATCGACCGAGACCGAGGACGGTCGGGGTACGGCCGTCTGGTCGCAGGTGCTCAGCTCGGAATCCTTCCGTAATGCGTTGTGGCGCACCATTTCCATTGCGGTCTGCTCGACCGCCGGGTGTCTGGTGCTCGGCACGTTTCTCGCGATTGTGCTGGCATTCGTGCCGTTTCCCGGTTCGGCGCTGGTCGGCAGATTGATCGATACGGTGCTCACGCTGCCGTCATTCCTGATCACCTTGGCCTTCACGTTTCTGTACGGCACCGCCGGTGCTGTCAACGCGGTGATCGCCAGGATCACCGGGGACAAGACGCCGGTGCTGGACTTCCTGAGCACCCCACTCGGTGTGATTCTCGCCGAGATCACGTTCTTCACTCCGTTCGTGGTACGTCCGCTTCTGGCCGGATTCGCTCAACTGCCACGCGAACAATTGGATGTGGCCGCCAGCCTCGGCGCGTCGCCGTGGCGGGTGCTGCGTCAGGTGGTCATGCCGGAGGCATGGCCCGCACTGGCGGCGGGCGGCAGTCTCGTACTGCTGTTGACGCTCAACGAATTCGGCATCGTGCTGTTCACCGGCGCGAAGGGCGTGACAACCCTGCCCGCACTGATCTATACCCGCGGCATCGTGACCTTCGACCTGCCGGGCGCGGCAGTACTGGCCTCGGTGCAGGTGCTGCTGTCGCTGAGCCTGTATATCGGGTACCGGCTGGTCTTCGCCCGCTTCACCGGCCGTGCCGGAAGGGAGAGCTGACCATGCTGGTCTGGACGCGTCGTGGCCGTGGAATCGTGTTGGCGATTTTCGCGCTTGTCGTGGTCGTGGTGTTCGTCGCGCCGATCGCCACTGTGGTCGCGGCGGCGCTGGCGGGCAGCTGGACCGGTCCGCTGCCCTCGAATCTCGGACTCGCCAACTTCCGTGCGGCGCTGTCCGGCCAAGAGGCCGCGAGTCTTTCGGTCAGTCTGCAGACCGCACTGCTCTCCGGTGGGGTTGCTCTGATCCTGGGTACCTGGGCCGCACTCGCCGCGCGCGAGGCCCCTGGCTGGTGGCGCAAACTCACCGACGCGGTCTTCCATCTGCCGGTGGCGGTACCGTCGGTGGCCATAGGTCTCGGCGTGCTTATCGCTTTCAATGAGCGGCCGCTGCTGCTCGGCGGCACCAAATGGATTGTCATCGTGGCACATTCGGTGCTGGTGCTGGCCTACTCTTTCAGCGCGGTCTCGGCCGCACTCGACCGGCTCGATCCCGCCTACCGGCAGGCTGCGGAATCCCTCGGTGCGGGTCCGGTTCGAGTGCTGTTCCAGGTGACGCTGCCGCTACTGCTGCCCGCCCTCGGCGCTGCCGCGGGTTTGGCGATCGCGCTGTCGATGGGCGAGCTCGGTGCGACCGTCATGGTTTATCCGGCCACCTGGAAAACATTGCCGGTCACCATTTTCGGGCTCTCCGATCGCGGTGAGGTATTCGATGCGGCCGCGAGTACCTGCCTGCTATTGGCGGTGACGCTGGCCGCCTTGGTCACCCTCGGTCGGCTGCGTGGTCGCGCCGCGCTGCGCTGAGCACCATACGATGGCCCCATGTCAGCACTGCCCCTTGTCTTCACCGCGGGCTGGGCGAGCGGGGTCAATGCCTATGCGGTGGTCCTGCTGCTCGGCATCTTCGGCGTGACCGGTCTGTCCGATGAGGTGCCGGAGGCACTGCAGCGCACCGATGTGCTGATCGCGGCCGGTGTGTTGTTCCTCATCGAGGCGGTCGCGGATAAGGTCCCCTATCTCGACAGCTTCTGGGATGCGGTGCACACCATCGTGCGCCCGGCATCAGGTGCGGTTGTCGCGGCACTGCTCGCAGGCCAGGATGGTTCGCTTCCCCAGCTCGCGGCCGGCGCGGTCGGCGGAACCACCGCCCTGGCAAGCCATCTCGTGAAGGCCGGAACGCGGATGGCGATCAACACCTCGCCGGAGCCCGCGAGCAATATCGTCATGAGTCTCGTCGAGGATCTGACCGTCGGCGGCATCGTCACCATCGCGATCTTCCACCCGGTCGTGGCGGCCGTGTGCGCGAGCATACTGCTGGTGATCGGTTTGATCCTGGTTTATCTGCTTGCGAGTCGAATCCGCCGCTACCGCATTCGCCGCAGACAACGGCGCGAGGCCAAACGGGCGGCAGCTGTCTAGGCGGGTTTGCGCCACACCAACGAGTAGCGCCAGAAGACCAGCCGCCGCACCCGCGCACCGGGCAGAACCGCCGCGACCCGCACCCGCACCTGCCGCGTCGTCAGCGGCGGATCGAGCACAACCGGCATGACATCATGCGTCTGCTCAACGGCGTACCAACTCCCCCGTCCACGCGCCCGAAGAATCCGAAACACCATCCCGAGCACCCGATGCCCGATCGCCGCCACCAACTCGACGGGCAGCTCCCGAAGGAGATCGGGCCGCGGCAATGCCACAGCAGCGATCACACCACCCGGCCGCACTGCCCGCGCCAACACCGGCAGCACCTCATCGAGCGGCATATGGTGCAACGTGCTGATCGACACGATCGCGTCATAGGCGCCCTCTGCCAGCGGCTCGGTCAGTACATCCCCGAGCATGCAGCGGACATTGTCCGGCGTCGCCTGCTTCGCGGCGTCGATCATCACCGGCGACCGGTCGATTGCATCAACGTGCTCGACCCGCCGCGCGAGTTCCCCCGCGAATGCCCCGGCCCCACAACCGACGTCCAACACCCGAGCACACGGGTGGGGCAGTTGCCGCATGAGAAACCGTTGGTAATAGGCGTTGTGACTCCAATTGAGCTTGCTCATCGAGAACACCTTGCCACCCGTCCGCCGAAACTCCGTCCGCGCCCGAAGTTATGTTCCGATCGCGGCGGAATTCCGTTGCGGAGCAGAGGGTCTGGATCGGGACCCGGGCGACGCGGCCGGTGATCGACACTGACCTGGCCCGAACCGGGACGGTCCGGGTGCCATCCGTCGATCACACCATTGGAGACAGTATGACCGAGTCGGTCATCCAGCTGCCCACCGCTGGAGAAACGGTTCTCGAAACCTACGAGCGAATTTCGCAACGCGGGCCGGTGGTTCCGGTCGAGTTGACCGGCGGCGTCGCGGCCTGGGTCGCGGCGAGCCACAAGGCGGTGACCGACGTTCTGGCGGGCGACGGCACTGTATTCAGCAAGAATGCCAAGAACTGTGCGGCCCTGCACGACGGCACTATTCCGGCGGATTGGCCGATGCGCGCGTTCACCGATATCGACCACATGCTGAACAAGGACGGCGAGGACCATCGGAGGCTGCGCCGGACGATCAGCGCCGCGTTCACCCCGGCTCGGGTCGCCGCACTCGAATCCCGGATTCAGCAGATCACTACGGAGTTCATCGACGACTTCGCCGACGAGAAGGACGAATTCGATCTCGTCCCGCGATTCACCCTCCCGTTCCCGGTGCGGGTGATCTGTGAACTGTACGGGGTCGGCGAGGCGGATCGGTCGCGGATCCGCGATTGGGCCACCACCCTCATGTCGCAGACCAGCACCGGTGAGCAGATGCAGGCCGCCATGACGGAGATGCTGGCGTTCCTCGCGGAATTCCTCGAGGCCAAACGGCGCGAGCCCGGCGACGACCTCACCTCCGCCATGCTGGCGGCCAACACCGACAACCTGACCACCGACGATATGGTCAACATGTTGTGGCTGGTGATCATGGCCGGCCACGAGACCACGGTGCACCTGCTGGCCAACGCGATCATCGCACTGTGCGAGAACCCGGTGCAGCTGGACAAGGCCCGCACCGAGGACCGCTGGGCGGACGTGGTCGAGGAGGCACTGCGCTTCCGGTCGCCGGTGTACAGCGCCAACCTCCGTTATGCCCAGCAGGATGTCACCATCGCGGGCGTCGACCTGCCAGCGGGCGCGATCGTCATCTGGAACGGCAATGTCGGGCGAGACCCGGAGCGATACCCGAACGCGGATGTGTTCGACATCGACCACGATCACCGGAGTCAGTTGGCCTTCGGCAGGGGCCCGCACGTCTGCCTGGGCGCACCGCTGGCCCGCCTGGAGGCGCGCATCGCGCTGTCCACGCTGTTCGACCGCTTCCCGCTGCTGCGCCTGGCCCGGGATTCGGCGCTGCTTCCGGTCAGCCCGCAGTTCATGACCGCGGGCCCGCTCACTCTGCCGGTGCGTTTGCACCCAGCCGACTGACCACCGATGCCGGCTGGCCGGTCTCGGCCAGCCGACGTTTGCGGAACTCCCGCGGGGTTTCGCCGAATCGCGCCTTGAACGCGGCGGAGAACCAGGTGACGGTGAATCCGCTGCGCGCGGCGATCTCGCCGATGGTAAGTGTCGTGCTCGGGTTTTCGAGCATGCCGCGTGCCGCACGCAGTGATTCATCCTGGCGCACTTCACGATACGTGGTTCCGGATTGCTCCAGCGCGGTACGCAGCTGCCGCGGCGACCAGCTCAATGCCCGCGCCACCGCGGACAGCCGAAGGTCGGCGACCCCGATATTGTCGCGCACATACCGGCGCACGGCCTCGGCCGTCTCGGCCAGCTGGGTCCGCTGCGGGGTGCTGTCGCCGACGGCCATCATGCACAGCAGTTCGGTGGTCCGGTCACAGACCGCATTGAATTGACGGCCGGTGAGTCGGGATCGCTCGGCATGGGTGTCGCGGATCATGCTTCGGGTGATGCGTCCGAGTCCGGATTCGAGGTCGAATACCGGTCGGCGCGCGCCGAGCGGTGATATCGCGTGGTCGACCTCGGTACGTGGGATCTGGAAGCCGAATGCCACCGAGCTGGGCACCCCTAACCGAAGTGCTTGGTCCAAGCCCGTCAGAACCGCCTGTCCCGGTGCCACACAAGTGATTTCGCGATCGTCGGCGACCGTGAACGACCCGCG
This sequence comes from Nocardia vinacea NBRC 16497, assembly GCF_000308835.1. Classification (GTDB taxonomy): domain Bacteria; phylum Actinomycetota; class Actinomycetes; order Mycobacteriales; family Mycobacteriaceae; genus Nocardia; species Nocardia vinacea. Next base: position 13,002 of record NZ_BAGN01000167.1, read on the forward strand.
CTCCGGAACCACCAGCCAGTAGAAGTTCTCGGCGGGCATCCGGCGGATGTGTGCCGGTGTGCGGAACGCCAGCCGATCGCCCGGCTGATCCCAGCGCAGCAGGTTGTAGCTCGTCGTATGCTGCGTGATCAGCGTGACCTGCCACTGGTTCCGATCTCGATATCGATGATCCATCGGAACAATGCTGTTGGCCACAGCGGTCCATTCATCGACACCGGTCACGTGCAGTTCGTCGTATCTCATGTCGACACCCCGATCACCTCACCGGACAACGATATCCGGTCCGCTGAACAAAAGGTCGGCCGAACAGGATCGGGGTGACCAGGTGGACGCCACCAGCTGCGCATGTGGTGCGCGGCTGTGCAATTCGCGATCCGGGTCGCCGAGCAGCCGCTGCTGGATGCCACTGCCGACAGCGTGCAGCCGTCGGTCCGCCTCGTCACGCTCGGAACAAGCCAATTGGTCGGAAGTCAGCCGCGCGAAGGGGGATTCCGCTGCCATTCTGCCCTGCCTGTCGGTCGAACGCTGCGCGATGCAGCAAGTATCTTGCCCAACAGTCGAACTCGTGTATTCACGGCCGTCCCGAAAACATAAGTTCTCTGCCTCGGAACAGAATTGAGGGGCGTCAGGCCACGGGTGAGGAGTTGGTCGACGGAATGCATCGAACCGCAGACGGCAGCTCACCACGGTCGCGGCCGGACGCAGGCCGCCGAGTACCGCAGTCCGGTGCCGTCGGTGCGCAGCGGCCCGATCGGTTCCCGGCCGCGGTCACGTGCCGACGATTGCCGGATGGCGTCATCCTCGGCGAGTAGGGCGGACAACCCAGCACCACAACGGAATTGCGTGCGCTCACCAATCGACCGTTTCGTATGCAGTGCGGGCGACTGCTGCACCAGGTTTGACATAGGTCCGGCCTCCGGTTACGCATGAGTGATGCACAACGACCGACGAATCTGATCGTGGGCACGCTGCTGGCGCTGGTTTCCGCGTTGAGCTACGGGCTGTCTGATTTCCTGGGTGGAGTCGCGTCACGGCGCGTCGGGTTCGGACGTGTTGCTCTGCAGTCGTGCTGTCTTCGCTCTACCCCATCGTCCCGGTGATCCTGGGCGTGTCCGCGCTGAAAGAGCAACTGCGCCGGAGCCAGGTCATCGGGCTGGCCGCCGCTTTGATCGCCAGCACGATCATCGCCACTTCCTGATCGTGACGACAGTTCTCAGTACAGGAGGCTGCTCATAACAGCTGGGGCAGCATGATGAACTCGGCGGTGAGCGCGAGCACCGACAGGATGATTCCCATGACCGCCAGGCCCTTGGCGCGGCGTTGTCCGGTGCAGCCGACGATCCCGAGGACGAGTCCGGGAATTGCGAACGGGAGGCCGATCAACGGTCGCACGCCGGTCAGGTCGATCATCGGCAGGAACGGGAGTACGCAACCGACGATGCCGAGGATCGCCGACGCTACCGCGAACCATGGCCCCTGCCGCCGATCGGTCGGCGGTGAGCCGCCTTGCCATCCGGGGTCATTGGTGTACACCCAGGGTTGTTGCTGCTGAGGAGGATTCGGCGAGTACGCACCCGGCGGGATAGGCGCGGAGTATCCGGCGTTCGGGCCGGGAGCCGCCGTACCGGGGTGCCAGCCCGGGGTGGGTTCCGGCGGCGGACTGTACGACATCGGTAATCCTCACTCACAAAATTCCCGAGAATGGCCTGCTATCGCTTGCAGGCCACGATAGCCGCATATCGAGGTCTGTATCTGGCCCAAATCCGCTGGGCCGAAAGCGAACCGACCGAATGGTTTGTTCAATAGGCCGATACGGTAGCGGGCGGCGCGCTGGTCGACCATCCCGCGCGGCGAGTGAAGGCGGCCTTGCCGAGCGCACTCCACACCAGCACCCGGAGACCATACTCGCCATCGCAGGCGCCCTGTCCCGTAGCGGCGAGTTGGCCAGCCCGCTTGCCCCGGTGATGCTGATCCAGCAGTGCGGGAATCACTTCGGCTGGTCGGCACCGCGGGTCGAACCGCTCGCGCACCGCGCGCCCACGACACGGTCGACATTCGCGTCGCGGCGGCAGCAGTCCGGATGGCTGCCGAATGAGTTCGGGCGCTGTCGAATTCAGAGCAGTGGCGAATTCCGTGGCGGGCGTGCCGCGCCAGTCGACCACGCGGCACGCCGGGCGGGGCGCCCCGTTGCGCCCGCCGTCACTGTGCCGGCGACGTTAGCGTCCGGGTCGGGTCATTGGTCGGACAACACGGATCCGGGACGTCGCCAATTGAGCAGTAACGCTGTCGGGGCAGTGTCACTATTGCGGACGAAGGCCGCCGTCAAGACTTCACTGTTCAGGCAAACGGCGGCGGCCACCGGCCACGTCGGTTACCAGATCAGTGTAGCCGTCGACGAGTTCGGCCAAGTGGTACCAGTGTTTATGGGTATTGTCGCTACGCGCGCCATCGACATCTATGGCGGTGTTGGCATCCACCCAGCTGCGCGCCATCCGATCCACCACCGCACCGAGGCTCTCGGTATGTAGCGAAGCGCCATTGCGATGCTGCGGGATCTCCTGCGCAATCCACTCATTGATATCGTCGACGAGTTCGCTACGACGGCAATCGATTTCGGCCACGAGGTGCATGTCTTGAATCTCGGCACGACGTGCGTGCAGTTCGGCGAGTGCGTGTGCGGAACGCAGTAATTCACGATCTTGAAAACGTCGTCCCTGAAATGCACACAATATCTGCGGAGCGGTCGGCAGCACCCCCACCGTGGGCGCGCTCATCGCCGTACCTCGAATTCACCCGACACCAACGCGCTTTGTACCAACATGATTGGCTCTCGATTCGGTTATCCCGGTCATCGGATCGGTTCTACACAACTAGCGTAGCTGGATCATGCTCTTACAAATGCAAGAACGCAAGAGTGCGTTCTCATTGCTGCGGTCACGACCTGGTCACCGAGTGGCGGTCCCACAGACAGCTAGTGACAACGACTTTCACGCTCGATACACACCGGGAGCTGGACCGGTGGCCAAGAGTTTGCCATATCATCGCCCGGCGCGTGGGCAGTATGCGATCGCCGCCTACGGTCGGGGAGTCCCGAGGTAACTAGTCGCCCCCGCTGGACTCGAGGCTCGTCTCCCGCGCCACCGCAGGATCTCACCGGCCGGTGCGCCCAGCGGCGCCTTGTTCGAATCGCTGTTCACCGTTGGCGATTTCGGCGAGGCCGATATCGTGCAGCACAAATCAGGAACATCAGTTCTTCGCCGTGGTCCGCGCCGGGACGCAGACCGGCCTACTCGGCGAGGGCGCCCGCGCACGCTGTGATTGCACAGGGGTGTCACCAGCTCGTGCGTGACCAATTCCTGTGCGGCACGAGCCAACGGAGTCGATGGCAATGGCATTGAAGCCGGTTGTGCCGCAGCCGGTCTCCTCGACCACAGCAGCGTAGTAGATGCGCCGCATCGTCTCCTCGGAGCCGAAGCCGTGTCCGTGCAATGGTGGCCAACCCGTCGGTTGAGGATTCGAGCGATGCCTGCGAGACCTCCACCCCTGTGCGTAATATGACGAGGTGCTCGGCCGATGCGCGCGCCAGTTCGGTGCCACGGTCCTCCTCCACGAGCGCGAGTGTCATATCGCTGCCCGCGGTCACACCCGCCGAGGTGATGATCGGACCGTCGCCCGCGGTGCTGGCATCAGCGTCCACATCTAATTCCGGGATAGCGCGCCGCGAGCTCACCGCATGCCGGTCAATGCGTGGTGGCTCGCCGCCCGTCGGGCAGCAGCACATCATCCGAAACCGCCACCACGATGTCGCCGAGCCCCGCCGATCCATGCCCCTGGTCTCGAGTAGGCAGTGCCGCGAGTACAAAGGCGGGCACCCCGCAGATCCGGCCATCGACCCGCGATCCACCGCGACGAGGGAATTTCGCACCGAAAACTCCGAACTTCGGTGCTGCAAAAGGCGGTAGTCTCTGACCACGCTGCGATTGCATATTTGCGTGTGTGGCGGGCACTTACTACAGACATGTACGCAAGAGTGCTAACAGGTGCGCCGGGCGAAAGGGTTGTCATGGCAGGCAAGCGCACAGTCCTCACCGCGGGTTTGCGGCGGCTCTCGGTGCTGCTGACCGAGATGCGCGAACACGCGGGGCTCAGCAAAGAGGACGTCAGCGGCAAGACCGGCATCAATATCACCACGCTGTACCGCATCGAGACGGCGCAGGCGCGCCCACAGCGGCGCACGCTGATGGCGATGCTGGATCTCTACGGCGTCACCGAACAGCAGCGCGACGATGCGCTCGAACTCCTGTCGGACGCACTCAAGCCCGGGATGTCGCGGCCGTACGAGGCGACGTTGACCGAGGTGCACGCGGCCTATATCAACTTCGAATCCGAGGCGCTCTCGGCCCGGCACTACCAAACCTCCTACATCCCAGGGCTATTGCAGACCTCGGACTATGCCGAGGCGGTCATCGACACCAATATGCCGAAGCTGGACGGAGCCACGGTGTCGCACAATGTGCGGGCGCGGATGGATCGGGCCATGCATCTCACCAAGCCGGATCCGCTAGAGCTGTGGGTGGTGCTCGACGAAGCGGCGATCCGGCGCATGGTCGGCGGCCCCGATGTCATGAAGGCACAGCTGAAGCGGCTGCTCGACGATTCGCAGATGAAAAACGTCATTCTGCAGATACTTCCGTTCAGCGCGGGCGTGCATCCCGGCATGGCCGGATCCTTCACGCTGCTGGACTTCAAGGATCCCGCTGATCCGGAACTGGTGTACGTCGAGGGCATCGCGGGTGATCAGCTGATCGAGGGCCATCCCCAGATCCGCCGCTTCGGCATTATTTTCGACCAGCTGCGCGCCATGGCGCTCAGCCCGCGCGACTCCATGGCGCTGATCGACAAGGCCTCCAAAGAGATGGGCTGATCAGGTGCGGCTGGCCCGTCGATAGCCGACCGCCGCGGGGATCGCGAAGACTACGAGCGCGCCGATACACCAGGCGATGGTGGCCAGTAGCGGGTCGCGCACCGGCCCGCCGACGGATAGCCCCTTCATGGCATCGATGGCGTAGGACATCGGCTGATGCCGCACAATCGGCTGGGCCCACGGCGGATAAGCGACCAGCAGCACGAACCCGGTACTGAAGAACATCATCAACGATGATCCGAGCGAAACAGCCTCCACCAGTGCGGCTTTCGCACTGAACACGGCTACCGCGGTGACCACGGTGGCGAAGGCGATGCCGAACAGCAGTGGCACCGCGAACAGCGCGATACCGGCGAGCAGCCCTTGCTTGAATCGGAAGCCGAGCGCCACTCCCACCGCGAACATCACCGCCGTGCACAGCACGATCCGGATCCCTTCGGCAACGATGCGCGCGATCAATCCGGACGCGCGGTGCACCGGCAGCACCCAGAAGCGGGCCAGCAGACCTTCGTCGCGCTCGCGCCCGAGGGTGATGGCACCTGCCACCGAACCGGACATCACACCGACCAGCGCCGACATCGGCACGAAACCGTACAGCGCGCTCACCTCCGAGAACTCCGAAATCTGTTTTCCGAGAACGGTATTCAGCACGATCAGCAGGAGCGCGGGAAAGACGAGCGACTGCACGACGGTCAGCGGATCACGCCACCAGCGCATGAGCAACCGCTTGGTCTGGATCAGCGTCTGCGGTATCAGCAGACGCCAGGTCTCGGTCCGACCGTAGACCTTGGGCAACTCCTCCGTGGGGGTCAATACCTCGGTCATGCCGACCTCCGGATCGAAACGAATACCGCACCCGCACCGAAGAGAATGATCTGACCGAGGATCCAGGCCAGCCCGGGCCCGAGAATCGACCAGCCGACCACGCCCGCGTGGCCCGATGGGTCACCGGCCAGCGCCCGCAGCCCGTATACGTACTGCGAGACCGGCTGGTTGCGCGCGAACCCCTGGATCCAATGCGGGAATTGGCTGACCGGGGAAAGTCCGCTGGACACCATGCCAAGGATCAGCTGCGGCAGGATCAGCGCCTGAGTGGTCGCCTCCGGGCTCTTGGTCAGACTGCCGAGCAGATCGGCACCCAGGCAAAGCGCCAGCCCGATCAGCATCGCGAACCCGATGAAACCGATTGTTTCCCACCAGCTTCCATAGAAGCGGAAGCCGATCACATGGCCGCACACGAGCGCCGCGGCCAGCGCCACCCCCGCCCGACCCAGCGCGGTCGTGACTCGCGCGGCCAGCGGCACCGGCGAATGCATCGGCATCGATCCGAACCGCACATTGAGCCCGTCCCTGGCATCGGCGGCCGCCCGGAATGCGGCCGTAATGGCGCAGAAAGCGATCGCCTGCATGGCGATCATGGGCATGAGGAATTGCGCGTAGTTGCTGAGCCCGCCCCGCCGGAGGGGGTTCAGCGACATCACGAGGTTCAGCGGGACGTAGAAGCCGACGGTGAAGACCACCGGCGCGAGCAGCGCGGTGAATAGTTCACCATTGCGCCAGGACGGCCGGACCAGGCGCCAGGTCAGCGCCCACCATTGCGCCGCCGTCGCCATCCGCGGCGGTGGCGCGTCCACCAGCCGCTCGCTGCTCAGGCGGCGGTTTTCCCCGTCGCCGCGTTCCTGCTGAACTGTGCTCGATCCCGCGTCGCTACCGATGCTCATCTGCACGCTCCCATCCTGCGCGTCAACCGTGCTTGTCGGTGGGGAACCCGGCTGTTCTCAGCATGTCGCACGCAGCCGCAGCCGGTACTGTTTTCCGCACACTTCGCGTACGTACCGCATGATCAATCTCGCTCGCTCTCGTGCCCTGCCCACCGAAATCGGGCGCGCCGGCGCCGTGCGGCGCGATCGGCTCGCCGTCCAATCTCGCCGCACCGACGACGTTCCGATACCGCCCCCGGGTGTCGCATCCGCGACTCCGAGGGGGCGATAAATCCCACCAAGGTGTCTGCCGACTCGACCAGGCACCGTCTCACGGGTGCATGAATTATGCAGTGTCGCTATCGGTTTCGACGGAATGTCCGATTCGCGAGGTGACTACCGCGCACGGGGTGAGTAATGTATGCCCCGATGACCAGCATGGAAGCCCGTTTCCGTGAAGCAGCGCGGACCGTGCCCCTCCCCAGTCCTTGGAATCTGTCCGCCTACCTCGCAAGTGTCGCCGCGCACCGTGGTCGTTCCATCTCGCTGCAGGCGATCCCCGCGGCCGCGCTCGCGGATATCGGGTGTCGTGGCAGCGGGCTCTGGATCGCGCGCGGTCACGACGACATCATCGTCTACGACGCGTCCGCCACCGAGCGCAATGCGGATCACATCATCCTGCACGAAATCGGTCACATGCTATTCGGGCACGGTAAGGAAGGTACGGAGGCGGGCGAGCCGATTACACCGTCGCTGGCCGCACTGCTGCCGTCCATCTCACCGTCCTCCATCAGGCACGTACTCGGCCGCGAACATTTCGGCGCCGACCGCGAACGGGAAGCGGAGGTATTCGCCGATATGACCATGGTCTACGCCACCCTGCCGCGCCGCCCGGCACGCTCGTTCCGACTTTTCGGGCGCGGGCGTTAGCCACCAGGTAGTCGGCGGGTGCCCTCACGCAATCCGTCGATGAGATCCTGATAGCTATCCGCCAGCTCGTTGAGCTGCACCCACGCGTCATAGAAGACGGGCTCCGGCGCCTCGGACAGCGGCACGAAGGCCTGCGTGGTCATTCTGGCCAGCCGATCCACGATCTCGCCGACGGTTTCGGAGTGCAACTGCGCCTCGGAGCACGGCACCGGCATCGCCAGCGTCACCCACAGGTCGATCGACCGCACCAGTTGGGCACGCCGCCGATCCAGCTTGGGGATTTCACGCACCGGCGTCCGCTCGCGGATCTCGTGCAGCTGCGCCAACTCCCCCGCTGCCTCCAGCATCGGATGATCGTCGTGCGGTAGCCCTCGGCATGCGGCCAGCAACATATCCCGCCCCGGAACCATCCGGTTATTCCCGACATTCCTCATCTGGGCCTCCCACCGACGCCGGAACGCGCCGCCATCGGCGAACCTCCGGACCAGCAATGTCGTTTCCGCACCGCACGACCGCACGTCACGCCTCGATTATCGACCCAGATCCGCGACCGCGACCGGAAACGCCGATATCAATTTGTTACAGACCTGCGCGTTCACGGCAAACGCTCAGTAACCCAAACTATGGTCCGATGGTCAGCGACCGAGTGGGGGCGAGGTGAGCTTCGACTCGGCGGGCACACCCTCGGCCACGCCATCCGCCAGATAGTCCTGACCGCCGACATAGAACGTACGACCGGATTCGCCTGCGGCACTTGCGGCCTCGCCGACGACGGCGGCGAACTCCTCGATGGTCGGCAGCGCACCGTGATCGCGGCGAGCCGAAACCGCCTCGGGATTACGACGTTCCAGCAGGCGAACAATGATCGTGCCGTCGATCATGTCGCCGGACACCACATTCAGCCCGATGCCACGTTCGGTCAGCTCCGGAATCATTGCGCGCAAGGCATCTTCACCCGCACGCTTGCTCGCCGCGATCGGCTCATAGTCCGCCGGAACGGGTTTGCGGCCGTGGAAGTGGGCCTGATGGCTGGTCACGAAGACGATCCGGCCGCCGGATGACAGATGCGGCAAGGCCTCCCGCACCAGACGAATCTGCGCGTCACGATTCAACGCCATCGCGTAGTCGGGCGCGGCATTTCGCTCGAGACCGCCGGATGCGTTGAGCACCAACACATCCAGCCGACCGAACTCCGCCACCACATCGGCGATCATGGCCGTGGTGGCGTCGGCATCCGCAATATCGGCACCGGCAATCGAGGCACTGCCGCCGACGGCACCGATCTCATCGGCGATCGCCTGGGCGCGCTTGCGCTTCTCCCGATAGTTGATGATCACGTGATCACCATCGGCCGCCAGCACTTTCGCCGTCTCGGCCCCTATCCCCCGCGATGCGCCGGTGATCAGCACAATCCTTCGTTCCATCGAGTCGCCCACCATCCGCCTCTCGCTCATGTCTGCGTCTCGCCGGCGCTCGGCTCCGCACGAGCGAGCGGCTCGGCCGTGTCTTTGCTCGCTCGCTGCGCTCGCTCATCAGCCCACAGCAACGCTTCTAATTTAGAATCACTATGGTAGTTCGAAATGAGAAGTGCAAATGGAGCCGAGCCGTCGCGCGGGCGAAACGACCCGGCGCATGCGCCCGTGCTGGCCACCATGGAGCTCATCGGCCAACGCTGGATCCTGCGCGTCCTCTGGGAGTTGGAACCCGGCCACCTCGGCTTCCTCGAACTGCGCCGCCGTATGGGCAACTGCTCGTCGAGCATGCTCTCGACCCGCCTGCAACACCTCCAGACCGCCGGCGTGATCACCAAGAACGCGGATAAAACCTACGAACTCACCCCGGCGGGCATCGACCTCACCGCGGCCCTCCAGCCACTTTGGAGCTGGTCCGAACGCTGGGCCCCGCCATCCCCCGATCCCGAGTAGTACGTACGACAAAGGCGGTCCCCGGTGCTACCGGGAACCGCCTTCGCCTACGGCAGGGTTACTTCAACCGGAGCTTGCCGAACAGACCTTCCTTCTCGTCATCCGGGCCCGCGGTGAAATACAGCGAGTCGGCGTCGCCGAGGCTCTCGCCATTGCCGAACATCAGGGCCCACAGACCCTCGATCTCGATCGGCTGGCCCTTCTCATCGCGCAGATAGTCGACGAACTTGCCGGTGGCGTCGTCGTAGGCGAGCACATGGCCGAGGCCACCGAAGTTGCCGACGAGCAGCTTGCCGCTGAGCGGACCGAAGTTCGCGGGCGCCACCGCGACAGCCCACGGCGCATTGAGGCGACCGCCGTCGTCGAGGATGCGGACCAACTTGCCGTTGCCGTCGAATTCCGCGACCTTGCCCTTGGCAGGCTTGCCCTTGGCGTCCTTCTCCTGGTCCTTGTCGAGCGAATCCTCTTCGGCCTTGTCGAACTTGGACGCATCCTGCTCATCCGGCTTGGTGTCCGCGTACGAGACGAATACGCGGTTGCCGATGGTGGTCACATTGAACGGCGCGGGATCGCCGGGCTTGGCCTTCTTGCCCTTATCCGGGGCGGCCGCGTCGATCTGGTCGCCGGTGGCGAAGGGGTTGGCGAAGCCGACGGTCGGGATCAGCTGCCAGTCCTTGTCGAAGGTGCGGACCTGCGGGTTCTCGCCGAAGTCGGCGGCGAGCAGCTTGTCACCGGACGGAGCGAGCGCGATGCCGAAGAACGCCATGCCCTGGGACTCGCCGTCGAAGACCAGATTCGCCGGACCATCGTGCCGGATGATCGCGCCCTCGGGCCCCTGCTCGGTCCAGGCTGAAATCTTGCCGGAGTCGGTGGCGAAGATGAACCGCGACGAACCGGTCAGCAGCACCGGCGCACCATCGACATCCACCGGCTGGTCGCGGACGACGAACAGATCGGAGGTGATGGGAGCACCGTTGAACACGACGCCGGTGGTCTTGCCGATGCTCTTATCCGAGGTGTCGGCATCCGCACCCGGAATCGTGACGATCTTCAGCGGATCCTGGAACAGCTTCTGCACCCTGGGATCCGCGGACGCGCTGACATCGCCCACGAATTGGAAGGACTTACCGCCCGCGCCGACCCAGAAATGTCCGCCCGCACCCTTCGGGCGATCGGCTAGTCCCCACGCGTTCACCATCTCCGGAAAGGTGTACTGCGCTTTGTATTCGGCGTTGTTGGCGGCGAGGTTGGTCTGCGCGTAGTGATTGCCGTCGAGGGCAGGCACTTCATCGTTAGACGACTTCGAATCCGAGCATGCCGCGGCCACAACCAGGGCAGCGCCGAGCACCGATGCGCGCAGCAGACCGTTGCGGGTCCGCGACCGCCAGGCACCGTTGCGGCGCAATTCACTAAGGCGTGCGTTCAACTTCTTCGTCCTTTCCAGCCACTCGCAACCCTCATTTGGCGATTAGGCGACGCTAACCTTAGCTTGGCGGAATTTCGACCGTATGGGAACGTCCCGAATCCGACGGGTTTAAGCTGTCGCGCGTGGTCGCCCCTCAACCTTCCGTCGCCCCCCATCCGGATATCGCTCCGCTCGCACCGTTGCTCGGCACATGGCGCGGACCAGGGCACGGTGAGTACCCGACCATCGAGTCATTCGACTATGTCGAGGAAATCAAGTTCGGCCACCTCGGCCGACCGTTCCTCACCTACCGGCAGCGCACTCGTGCCGCCGACGGCAGCCGACCGATGCACGCCGAAACCGGTTATCTGCGGTGCCCGCGCCCGGATCACGTCGAATTGATCCTGGCCCACCCGACCGGCATCACCGAGATCTGTGAGGGCAGCCTCACCGTCGTCGATGGTGAACTGCGGATGGAATTCGAATCGACCAGCATCGGCCGCAGCAGTACCGCGAAAGTGGTAACCGCCCTCGGCCGTTCGATCAAGTTGGTCGGGGACACCATCGACTACACACTGCGTATGGCCGCGGTCGGCGAACCACTCACCCACCACCTCGCGGCGACCCTGCACCGCACCTGATCAGTCGCGGGACGGATCCGGACGCCAGGGCACATACGGCGTGCCCGCGGCCTGCGCGGCGGCCTCGGCCGAATGCAGTTGGTACGGCGTGATACCGCCAGGCTCCCAGGCGCCGACAGAACCCGCCGCAACGGCCTCGTGTGATTTCGCGGTCAACCCGATCTCATTGCGTACCACCGCGATCGGACGATCGGCGAGCGTGAACCAGTCCAGGTCGAGGAAATCGTGGCTGCCATGGGTGAGCGCCCCGCGTCGCATGGCGTCGCCGAGGCGCGTCGCCATACCCGCGGTGCTCAAATGTCCTTCGTTGGCTTCGAACAATCCGGCTCCGGCATGTAGGTAGCCGGTTTCGAAGAGTGAAATCACCATGGCGAGCAGGCTGAACGCGCGCGGGTCGTCGTTGGCGCGCGCCATGAATGCGAATACCTCGATCTCATTTTCCAGCGTGGTGCCGTAGCCGGCGAGCACATGCACCCAGTCGTGCTGGGCGAGTAACGGCGGCGCGGAACCCGGCAGGCCGGGCGTGACGAAACCACGGTCGGCATAGAAATCGGAAACGCCACGGCCGAGCGTCCCGACGGGCAACTCGCGCAGCCCGGCCCAGCGCGCGGCCAAGGTCGGGTCATCGCTGACCTGCCCCCAGGACGAATCCAGACTTTCGGTGTGCAGCGCGGTCAACCGGCTCGGATCCAGCCCGCCGAGATAACCGTTGCGGTCGAAGTCGACCGCGGCGAGTTCGATCGCGCCCTCGGCATATTTCTGCGCCACCGCGATCATCTCGTCGTCGACCTCGAGCGCGTCGGCGAACTCCCGCAGTTTGCTCGCGACTGCGGGCGGCAACGGCCGCACCACCAGCGCGGACAACAGCATCGTCTGCACGATCCGCTCCCGGAAGATCCGGTTGCGCCGGTCCAGACCGACCGCGAAGGTCGCGGCATCGACGGGCGGCAGCGTCTCCAACTCGACTCGATGTCCGGTCATCGACAGGAACAGCGACGGAATCAGCAACTGCTGTAGCGGGGTCAGCCCGTCCGCACCGGACGCCGCGGAGACCACACCGCTCGCCAGCAGCGCCACTTCGGCCGCATCGGGCGGGGTCAGCAGTACATCATCCATCCGGTCAACTCCAAGATCGCCGACAATGTCCACCACGGCGGTGGACGATCACATTATCGATCCGAATCCGGCTCGGCGCGTAATCATTTCGCCGACGGCGTACTCGCCACGGGCACGGCGTGCCAGCAGTGCGTATGCTGAATTCCATCGCGTGACGCTTCCGTCGGCGAAACAGCCGTGGGGCAGCGGCGGTCCGGAAGCGGATTGCGTTCGGAGGGAATCTGGTGGGCTCTGCGGGCTCGAATCGACCGGCGCTCGATCTTCGAGTGCTCGGACCGGTGCGCCTGCTGGTCGACGATCAGGCAATTCCGTTGCCCGGCGCCAAACTCCGCGCGCTGCTCGCCATGCTGGTCATCAACCGCCGCAATGCCGTCGCGAAAACCACACTGGCGAACAGCATCTGGGAAGAGGAGATGCCGAATCGCTCCGTCGATGGCCTCTATGCATACGTCTCGAATCTACGCACTGTGCTGCGTTCGGCCGGGGTCGACGACCGGGCCATTCTGCGCACCGTGCACGCCGGATACCTCCTCGATATCGCCGAGGATCAATGCGATGTCGGCCGCTTCGAGCGGGCCAGGACACAGGGCTCGCTGGCCTTCACCACCGGCGACCTGGAAACCGCGGCCGAATGTTTCGCCGACGCGCTCGCGGAGTGGAGTGGTGAGGCGGTCGCCGGACTGCGCGGACTGCGTTTCGCCGACAATTTCGCCACCGATATGGACGAACGCCGGTTGAACGCCATCGCCGATCGCCTGGATGCGGATATCGCATGCGGGCGCGAAGGCGCGGTCCTGGGCGAACTGACCGCACTGACCACCGAACACGCCGTGAACGAGCGGCTCTGGCGACTGTTCATCTCCGCGCTCTACCGCGCGGGCCGCCAGGCCGACGCACTCGCCGCCTGTCTGCGCATCCGCCGCAACCTCGCCGACCAGCAGGGCATCGACCCGGATCCGCGCACCCTGGCACTGGAGGAGGCGATCCGCAGCCAGCAGGCACTGCCGACGGTCTCCTCCTCACCCGGAGCGACCAAGCGGGATCTGCCCGATGTGCTGCGGCAGGCCTGGCTGCGGGTCGGCGACGGTGAGGCGATCGCCATTCCGGCGACCGGGCTGCGGATCGGCCGGGAATGGGATAACGACATCGTGCTCGACGATGCCCGGGTCAGCCGTAAACACGCGCGCATCGTGCCGCGCGAGAACCGGATCTTCATCCGGGATCGGGATTCGGCCAACGGCGTCTACGTCAACGGCGTGCCGATCGGTGCCGATACCGCACTCGCGCACGGCGATGTCATCCGAATCGGTTCCACCACACTGCGTTACGAGATGCCCGATCGCGGCACCCCGCCGGAGTCCACCAGTCGTACCAACTGAGTCGGGTTCAGTACCCTGCGGGCAGGGCGGCGAGCATATCCCGCGTGACCGCCACGGCGTTATCCGAACTGCCGCCCTTGACCAGCAATGTCGCGAAGGCCAGATCCCCGCGGTAGCCGACGAACCACGAATGCGAGCCGCCGTCGACCTCGGCCTCCCCAGTCTTCCCGTACACCTCGCCCTGGTCGGCAATGCGTTCGGCGGTACCGCCGGTGACCACCTTGCGCATCATCAGGCGTAAACCATCGATCACTTCGGCCCCGATGGCCGGACGGTCCCCTTCGATCTCCGTGGTCCGCCCGGCGATCAGATACGGCACCGGCGCCGACCCGTGCGCGACGGTCGCGGCGAGCACCGCCATTCCGAACGGGCTCACCACCACCTTGCCCTGGCCGATGCCGTCCTCGGTGCGCTGGATCATATCGTCGGCCGGTGGCACCGAACCCGATTCGGTCGGCAGGCCCGGAACCGTATACACCTGTCCCACACCGAGTTTCGCTGCGGCATCGTGCAGTGCGTCGCCGGGCAGGTCACTGGCCAATTTCGCGAACGCGGTATTGCAGGATCGCTCGTAGGCGGTGGCCATCGGTACGTCACCGAGTTGGAAGAGATTGTAGTTGGGAATTGTCCGCTCCCCGATGATAATTCGGCTCGGACACGGCAAAACCGTTTCGGGCGTGGCCTTTCCGAGCGACATCGCCGCAGCCGCGGTCACCGTCTTGAAGACCGAGCCCGGCGGGTACTGGCCGATGGTGGCCACCGGCCCGGCACGGTCGGCCGCCTTGTTCTGTGCGACAGCGAGAATCGCGCCGGTCGACGGCCGCAGCACCACCATCATGGTCTGCTCCTCGCGGCCGCTGACGGCACGCTGCGCGGAGTTCTGCACATTGCGGTCGATGCTGAGCGAGAACGACGGGGCGGGTTGTGCGGGCACCTCGGTGAGTACGTCGGTATCGGCGCCGTTGGCGTTCATGGTGACAACGCTCCAGCCCGCCTTGCCGTCCACCTCGGCGATCACCGTCTTGCGCACCTGCGCGAGCAGATCGGGTGCGAAATCGCGGTCGGTGGCGACCATATCCCACTGCTGGGTCAGCGTTACCCCGGGCAGACCGATGAGATCTCCACTCACCTGTTCGAATTCGTACTCGCTCAACAACGCGACGGTGTACTCGCCCTTGGCGGCGTACGCCGCGCTCCGGATCGCCTCAGGGGTGAGCCGGTCGTCGAAGCGGTTCAACGCCGCCGCCAGCGAGGTCGCGGTGTAACCCGGATCCGGTGCGGAGGCCGCGGTGAACGCGACACGAGATACCTTGCCCGGCACCAGCACATCACTGCCGGACTGCTCGTTCACCCTGGCGCGTGGGGCCGGGTTGGCGCGCAGTGCCATGGTCTGGGTGGCGCCGAGTTTCGGGTGGATATCGGAGGAGGTCCAGCGCACCATCCAGCGGCCGTCACTGCGGCCCATCTGCAATTGGCCGGTGTATTTCCAGTTCCGGTCCTTGGGCAGGCGCCACTCGTAGGTGTAGTCGACGGTCGCGGTATCGCCGGTGACCCGGGCCGCACCGGTATGCGCCGTCAACTTCTCGGCCTGCAACTCGTCCCATGCGGAACGCAATGCGGCGGTTGCCTTCTCGGGCTGACTGGTGAGATCGGCCGCGGCCTCGATGTCGTGGTCGGCGAAGGCGGCCAGGAAGGCATCGGCTGCGGGCACCGGTCCCTGCGGGCTGGCCGAGCAGCCGGATCCCGCCGCCGCGAACGCCGCGACGGCCAGCGTGATGAGCATGCGAGTCGACATCGGGACCGATCGTATAGTCAACCGCGAGCAAACGGCTGTGGCACACCGATGTTCGGTGCCGCGTTCAGTCCAGCAGCACGGTCGCGAAGGTGGCGATCTGCCGGAATCCGACCCGGCTGTAGGCCCGGCGGGCGATGCCGTTGTAGTCGTTCACGTAGAGGCTCGCGGTGCGGCCCGAGGCCACCACCGCATTCGCCACGGCGGCCGTACCGCGGGTGCCGAGACCGGCGCCGCGACGTTGCGGATGTACCCACACGCCCTGGATCTGCCCGGCACGCCGGGACAGCGATCCGACCTCGGCCTTGAACACCACTTCGCCGTCCTCGAAACGCGCCCAGGCACGGCCGGATTCGATCAGGCTCTGGATCCGGCGCCGATAGCCGCGGCCGCCGTCGCCCGCGCGCGGATCGACCCCGACCTCCTCGATGAACATGGCGATCGCCGCGGCGAGATAGCGCTCCAACTCATCCGGCCGAACCCTGCGGACCTGCGCATCGGCGGTGGCCAGTGCGGGCTGGCCGAGAGCCAGCAGCGGCTGCGCACCGCGTAGCTCGCGTTCCGGTCCCCAATGCGCGGACAGCATCTCCCACAGCGGCAGCGTCAATTCCTGACGCCCGACCACCGACGAGCACACCCGCGGCCAGCGGAGCGCCCGCGTGGCAAAGGCGCGCAACGCATCCTCGTCACCGCGCAAGGGCACCAGATTCGCCCCGGAGAAGCACAGCGATTCCGACGGTCCACCCCGACTCCACAGCTCACCGTGTCCGACGCCGGTATCCAAGCCGAATTCCTGTAACCGCGCCGCCACCATGCACGAGGCGATCGGATCGCTATCCAGCACCCGCAGCACCTGTGCCAGATCCCGATTCGCGAGCTGACGCGCGGGGGCATCCTTGGCCCGTCGCGCCGGTTCCAGCAGACTCCGCACATCGACAGCCTGCCACGAATCTGTCGACTGTGGTACGGCTACTCGGGAACTCCCGGCCGTAACGACCGCTTGCGGGTCGCTCGAAAGATCAGCCGACGGTGACGACGGGTTCGCCCGCGCCTGCCGTCTCGTCCATCTCCTCGGCAATGCGCATGGCCTCTTCGATCAAGGTCTCCACGATCTGCGCCTCCGGCACGGTCTTGATGACCTGCCCCTTGACGAAGATCTGGCCCTTGCCGTTGCCCGAGGCGACACCGAGATCGGCCTCACGCGCCTCACCCGGACCGTTCACCACGCAGCCCATCACGGCCACCCGCAGCGGCACCTCCATGCCCTCCAGACCGGCGCTCACCTCATTGGCCAAGGTGTACACATCGACCTGGGCGCGACCGCAGGACGGACAGGAGACAATCTCGAGCTTGCGCGGGCGCAGGTTCAGCGACTGCAGAATCTGCCCGCCGACCTTGATCTCCTCGGCCGGCGGCGCGGACAGCGACACGCGAATCGTGTCGCCGATGCCGTCGGCCAGCAGCGAGCCGAATGCGACGGCGGACTTGATCGTGCCCTGGAACGCTGGACCAGCCTCGGTCACACCGAGGTGCAGCGGGTAGTCGGACTGCGCGGCCAACTGGCGGTAGGCCTCGACCATGACCACCGGATCGTTGTGCTTGACCGAGATCTTGATATCGCCGAAGCCGTGCTCCTCGAACAGGCTCGCCTCCCACAGCGCCGATTCGACCAGTGCCTCCGGGGTCGCCTTGCCGTACTTCTCCAACATCCGCTTATCCAGCGAACCGGCGTTCACGCCGATGCGAATCGGGATGCCCGCGGCGCCCGCGGCCCTAGCGACCTCGCCGACCCGGCCGTCGAATTCCTTGATATTGCCCGGGTTTACGCGCACCGCGGCACAACCCGCATCGATGGCGGCGAAGATATAGCGCGGCTGGAAATGGATATCCGCGATAACCGGGATCTGGCTCTTGCGCGCGATGGTCGCCAGTGCGTCGGCGTCCTCCTGGCGCGGGCAGGCAACGCGCACGATATCGCAGCCCGAGGCCGTCAGTTCGGCGATCTGCTGCAGGGTGGCGTTGATGTCGTGGGTTTTGGTGGTGGTCATCGACTGCACGGAAATCGGGTAATCGCTGCCGACGCCCACATTGCCCACCATCAATTGGCGGGTCTTGCGGCGAGGCGCGAGAACGGCCGCGGGTGCGGTCGGCATCCCCAATCCGATTGTGCTGGTCACTTTCGGCTGCCTACTTTCGTGCGTACTGATTCGGGCCGTTCGCCTACCGAGCTTAGCCGCGTATCACGGCTGCTCACCCTGTGACAGCCATGACATGAGTCATGACACACAGATGTCCCGAAATGCCAGCAATCCGGCATTCGCGGTGGTTATCGCGGCACAACCGCGACAGGTTAGCGCGTCAGCGGAACAACTGGATCGGATTCACGATGTCGGCGACCAGCGTGAGCACCATATACGCACCGCCGATCACCACTGCGATGTAGGTCACCGGAAGCAGTTTCAGATAGTCGACCGGACCGCCCGGCGCCAGCCCCTTCCAGCCGCGGACGGTATTGCGAACCTTCTCATAGAGCACCACCGCGATATGCCCGCCGTCCAGCGGCAACAGCGGCAGCAGGTTGAACGCGCCGAGGAAGAAGTTCAGGCTGGCCAGGACCAGGATGAACACGCCCCACAGGCCGCGCTCGGCGGTCTCGCCGCCGATCTTGCTCGCGCCGTAGACACTGACCGGGGTCTCCGGATCGCGCTCGCCACCGGTCACCGCGGTCCACAGCGCGGAAACCTTCTGCGGCATCTGGGCCAGCGATTCCACCGTGCGCACGAACATCTGCCCGGTATACGCACCAGCGGCCGGAATCGCGGCCAGCGCGTTGTACTTCAGGGGCTCGTAGTACTCCGAACCGACGCCGACCGCGCTGACCTCGCGGCCCGGCCCGCCGTCATCGGGATAGCGCGTGACGCGTTCCGGGGTGACCTCGATGGTCCTGGTCTGACCGTCGCGCTCGATGGTGTAAGGGAACGGGCCGGTCTGCTTCTGGGTTTCGGCGGTGAACTGCTGCCAGGTCGTCACCTTCACGCCGTTGACGGCCTTGACGACGTCACCGCGCTGCAAACCGGCCTGCTGCGCCGGTCCGGTGCCCTGGCAGTCGGCCAGCGATTTATCCGGATTCTGCTGGGCGACGCATTTCATCGCGCCGATGGTGGTCGCGGGCGGCTGGTCGAAGCGCGGCAGTCCCCAACCGATCGCGAGTACGACCAGCAGGAGGAAGCCGAGCACGAAGTTCATCGCGATCCCGCCGAACATCACGACCAAGCGCTTCCAGGTGGTCTGGCGATACATGGCCCGGTCGAGATCCTCGGGGGCCAGTTCGTCCAATGCGGTCATGCCCGCGATATCGCAGAAGCCGCCGAGCGGGAGCGCTTTCAGGCCGTATTCGGTTTCACCGCGCCGGAACGAGAAAATCTTCGGACCGAAGCCGATGAAATAGCGCCGCACCTTCATGCCGGTGGACTGGGCAGCCCACATATGCCCGCATTCGTGCAGCGCGATCGAAATCGTGATGCCGAGGGCGAACAGTACGAACCCCAACGCGAACACCATTTGCTGTACAGCCCTCCTGCGTTGCGCAGCTCGCCTCAAATGAAGTGCGGCCGCCCGCAGCGGCCGCGATTACCCACACAGGCACGTCCGTCCGCGCCGCGGGCACCCCGACCACAGTAACCGGCTGCCGACCAACCTTCGCTCCCAAGTCTGCCAGGCCACCATCCGGCGGCGCGTCCGATCGCATCGACGGCCGTTCGGGGCAGACGATCCGCCCTGGCCGCGCACTTTCG
This sequence comes from Nocardia vinacea NBRC 16497, assembly GCF_000308835.1. Lineage (GTDB taxonomy): Bacteria > Actinomycetota > Actinomycetes > Mycobacteriales > Mycobacteriaceae > Nocardia > Nocardia vinacea. The sequence continues at coordinate 32,608 of NZ_BAGN01000167.1, forward strand.
CACGCACACCGCAGAAAGCGCCGGATAGGGCGGGAATTGCGCGCTCAGGCCGAGTGGACGAGCGCGCGGGCGTAGTCGCGCGCCCAGGTGTCGGCCGCCAGCACGTCGTCGAGTGTCTCGGGCTCGGCCTGCCACCGATCGGCCGCCTCGACCGTTCGGGCGACGGTGCGCACGATATCCGGGAAACGAATGATCCCGTCCAGGAAGGCTTGCACCGCAATCTCATTCGCCGCGTTGTAGACCGCGGTGACGCTGCCGCCCGCGGTGCCCGCCTGCCTGGCCAGCTCGACCGCCGGGAATACCGCATTGTCGACCGGCTCGAATTCCCAGGTCGACGCGGTGCTGAAATCGCAGGCGGTGGCCGCGCCCGGTACGCGATCGGGCCAGCCGAGTGCCAGTGCGATCGGCAGCTTCATATCGGGCGGGCTGGCCTGAGCAAGGGTGGAGCCGTCTTTGAAGGTGACCATGGAGTGCACGATCGACTGCGGATGCACCGTGACATCGATGCGGTCGTAGGGCACCCCGAACAGCAGATGCGTCTCGATCAGTTCGAGGCCCTTGTTCACCAGCGAGGCCGAATTCAACGTATTCATCAGGCCCATCGACCAGGTCGGATGCGCCTTCGCCTCGGACGGATTCACCGATTCCAGCATTTCGGTGGTCCAGCCGCGGAACGGACCTCCCGACGCGGTCAGCACCAGCCGATCCACCTCCTCGGCCCGGCCGCCGCGCAGGCATTGGGCGAGCGCGGAATGTTCGGAGTCGACCGGCACGATCTGGCCGGGTGCGGCGGCGCGGGTCACCAGCGAGCCGCCCGCGACGAGGGATTCCTTATTCGCCAACGCCAGTCGGGTGCCCGATTGCAGGGTGGCCAGGGTCGGCTCCAGGCCGAGCGAACCGACCAATGCGTTGAGTACGACATCGGCCTCGGTGCGGCGCACCAATTCGGTAACCGCGCCGGGGCCGCGCAGAGCCAGGTCGAGCCGGGTGCCCGCGGCCGGATCGGCGACCGCGACATTGCGGGTCCCGGTGGCGGCCATCTGGGCCGCGAGCAGCTCGGTATTGCCGCCGCGCGCGGCCAGCCCGACCACCTCGAACTTGTCGGGATTGGCGGCAATCACCTCGAGCGCCTGGGTACCGATGGAACCGGTGCTGCCGAGCAGAAGGACTCTCACAATGTCGGACACGGCCCCATTGTGGCAGCGAGGTTAGCGACGCGCCCGAAGGCGGTAGCCCGCGTAACCACGTAGCGCGCCGCTGACCCAGCCGATCCAACACAGCCCTGCTGGCTACGACGAGCGGTCGTATGCCACGATATCGGCAGCAACGCTTACACCGAGCTAAGGAGCGATCGTGGCCGCCACGGAACTCGAACCCACCAGTGACCGCGCAATCGTCACCCACGTGGACACCGCCGAGGTTCCGTCCGCCGCATGGGGCTGGAGCGGGGAATCGCGCCGCACCTTCCGTGTCGCGGGCTGGATCGTCTGCTTGATCCTGCTGGCCATGACGATCGGCAACCACAAGGGCCACATCGAGGACCTGTTCCTGGTCGGTTTCGCCGCCGCGATCGCGGGCGTCCTGATCCGCGACTCGATCCTGCGCCGTAAGCCTCGGTAGTCCACACCGAAAGGTATTGACTCGCTCGGGGATTCGCCCGCCTAACGCCCTCGTCGCTTGGCGGGCTTTTTCTTGGCTCCGGCGTTCTTGACGACATTCCTCGTCGAACGCTTGGCGGTGGTCTTCTTCGGCTCGGTCTTCTTGCGCTGAGCCTGGGCCCGCGAGCTGCGTTCCGAACGGCCGCGCACGACGCCGACGAACTCTTCGATCAGTTCTGTGGTGTGTGCGGCTGGCCAGGCCAGGGCGATTTCCGTAGCCGGGACGCCCATCATCGTCCGGTAGACGAGGTCGCGGCGGGCGTACAGCCGGGCAATGGAATGCGGGACGATGGCGACGCCGACACCGGCCGCGACCAATTCGATGGTGTCCGCGATCGCATCGATATCGCTCGAGTCCTGGATCCGTTCGCCCTCCAGATCGCCCATGCCCACCTGTTCGAACAGCGACAGGGTGTGGTCTTTGGGCACCACGACGACGGGAAGCTCTCGGTAGAGCGGAATCGCGCTCAGACCTGCACGATCGATGGGCAGACGGACGAAACAGGCGTCGACGCGCCCGTCACGCAGCGCGGCGAGTTGTTCGGCCATCGGAATCGGGACCACCTCCAGCGCGGTGTCCGGAAACCGCTCACCCCAGATCCGCGTCCATTTGGAGACCGTCACGCCAGGTACGAAGCCGACCCGTAATGCGACATCCTCCGCAGCCACGGGCTCGGGCTCCGCTGCGCGCGCGATGATATCCCTGGCATCGCGCAGCAACTGCTGCCCCTCGTCGGTCAGCTGGGTCGGCTGCGCTCCGGGCACAAAAAGCTTCTTCCCGAGTTCTTGCTCCAAATCGATCACCGTGTGACTCAACTTCTGCCGCGAAATGTGCAGCGATTTCGCCGCCCGGGCGAAATGCAGTTCCTCGGCAACCGCGACAAACCAGCGCAGGCGGGTCACGTCGATGGACTCGGGGTTCATTCGTATGAGCGTATTGCCATCGGGGCTGTCGACTCGCGAGGCGGGTGGCCCGAGGGCACCGCCGGGCCGGATACGCGGTGGCCTCGCCTTCACTCGTCCGAGTGCAACAGACTGCGGGCGAACTGCGTCCGGGGGTGCCCATTAGGCTGTAGCGGTGAGCCCGGATAAGAAACCGCAGACCATGAAGCCGCTGACCGCGGCGAACAAGCTCGGCATCTACCTTCCGGCGACGCCCGAGGAATTCCGCAACTCCCCGATCTCCCGCGCCGAACTCGAAGAGTTGCGCACCAATCCCCCGGCCTGGCTGACCGAACTACGCAAGACGGGCCCATTCCCCCGCGATATCGTCGCCCGCAAACTCGGAGTTTCCAATACCGGCCTGGCCCGGGCCGAAGTCTCCGATGCGATGAACGCCGAGGAAATCGCCGCGCTGCTCGCCGATCCGCCCGAGTGGCTGATCCACGAGCGCGAGAACTACGCCGCGGTGCTGAAGGAAAACGAGCGCATCAAAACCCAGCAGGCCGAACGCCGCGCCGCGTCCAACCGCCCCGCCAAGAACCGCACCTAGAACAGCCGCACTCAACTGGGTGCGGCTGTGTTCGGGTGGTGGAAGCGGTTATGTCGCACCGGGTTTCGTGGTGACCAGTTGGCAGGTTCCGTCGGTGCACGAGCGCTGCAGTCGGCCGCGGGACAGCGTCTGGAGCAAGCCGATCGCCCAGCAGGTCGGGCAGCCACGCAGTGCGACGAGACCGACCGGCAGGAGCAGCAGACCGACGGGGCCAACCGCAGGCAGCAGTGCGAACGAACCGACCACAGCGCCGAATCCGATTGCGCCACGGGCCAAATGGCGCGGTAGCGACGCACTGGCGAATTCATCGCGCCCGCCCGTCGCCCGACCACTACGCGATGCTTTCGTCATTACCGACCTCCAGACTCGCCTGCACCGCCACACGCGCCCGATGCAGCCGTGATTTCATCGCAGCGGTGCTCAGCCCGAGCAGATCCGCGACCATTCGACCGCTGTACCCCTGCACATCTCGCATGATCAGCACCCGCCGCTGATCGCCGGGCAGTGCCGCGATCGCCGCGGCCACCCGCTCGGCCTCCCAGCGATTGATCGCCTCCTGTTCCGCCGATGCGATGGCGGAGTCGGGAATCGGTTCGGCCCGACGCACGCGTAACCGCAGTTGTCGCAGGCATTCATTGCGCACAATGCGAAACATCCACGAGGCCAACGCACCCGAAGCCCGCAATGACCCGATCTTGCGATACAGAATGATCAACGCCTCCTGCGCCGCATCCTCGGCATCCTCCGGCGTCGCGCACAGCGAGTACGCGAAGCGCCGCACATGCGGATGCGATCCGGACACCAGCGAGGTGATCGACTCGATATCGCCCGCCCGCGCCGCGGCGACGAGATGTTCGTCGGGCCAGCACACCTCGGTCATTCCGACCGGCTCCGCCGCCGCAGCACGGTGATGCTGCACGCGCAAATGAGCAGCGCCCCAACAACAATCGCGGCTATGATCACGACAAACCTCCCGATCTCGTGTCGACCGTGTTGCCGACACAAGTATGAGAGGTGTAAACCCGCACAAAGGATTCACCGCAATCGAGTATCGCGACCCGATCCATGCGGACAAACGACCAGACGTTGTTACGATGTGCCGAGGGACATCTAGGGAGGTGCGGTGGCTGAGGCCGATCGGGCGCCGGTACGCGTCGATCCATCCAAGCCGAACGCCGCTCGGGTGTACAACTACCTACTCGGCGGTAAAGACAACTACGAGGTGGACCAGCGGGTCGCCGAGCGAATGCTCGCGGTCGCGCCGGATACCAAGACGACGGCCTGGTTCAGTCGTAAATTCCTCCTCAACGCCGTGGAAGAGGCGGCCCAGGCGGGGATTCGGCAGTTCATCGATATCGGGGCCGGAATACCCATCTCGCCCAACGTGCACGAGATAGCGCAGAAGGTCGACCCCTCGGCACGCGTCGTGATGATCGACTACGACCCGGTCGTGTACGTGCACACCAACGCGCTGCTGTCCGGCACATCCGGTGTCACATCGATACTCGGTGATATTCGCCGCACGGACGAGATCATCGAGAAGGCGCGGACCGAAGGACAGATCGACTTCGACCAGCCGGTAGCGATTCTGATCGTCGGCGTGCTGCACTTCGTGATGGACGACGAACACCCGGCCGAGATCATCGCGCGACTGCGCGATGTGATGGCACCGGGAAGCATCCTGGCCTTCACCCACGGATCGGTCGACACATACGCGGAGTTCGTCGCGCAGTCGACCAGCGACACCAACGGCAGCTCGGCGCAGGTCCAATTCCGGACCCCGGATATGGTGGCCGCCTACCTGGACGGCTTCGAGGTGGTCGAACCCGGTCTGGTGCCGGTACAGGATTGGCTCGACGACGACCTGCCGCGCACCAAGTTGGTGCTGTTGGGCGGAGTCGGTCGCAAGCCCTAGCTCGCGGCGAGCGTATCGGCGCGGGCCGCGAGCGCGTCGGCGATCGGACGCGGACGGCGACCGAGTCCGCATGCACTCGCGACGCCGTCCACCGGTCTACTCAGTGCGTTCTCGATCAACCGCAAGGTCTCGACCTGCTCTGGCACCGTGGGAATGTCGTGGACGAATCCCGCGTAGAAATTGGTGCCCTCGCCGAGTGACAGGTCCGCGAGGGGTGCGTAGTACGCAGGATCCGCCGACGGTGGGATATCTCCGGCCGCAAGCGGACCGTGCACGTAGGTCAGCGGGCGATCCGACGGCCACTGCCGGACAACGGAATTGGCCAGCTCCACGAAGGGACGCAGATCACGCATGCTGGCCCGGGACTTGTTGTTCATGCTTCCGACGCACAGATGCACGCCGAATCTGGTTCCCGCAGGCGCGGATTCGGCCAGCGCCGCAATCCCCCCGCCGAGGCGCAATGCCGCCTCCAGCTGTCGGTGCAGTGGCTGCGCCTTCGCCATGAGCACCATTTCCGCGGTCGCCTCCAATTGCACGACCACGTCCTCGGTGCCGACCAGTTCGTGGATGGCCGCGATATCGCGCACGGTCGCGTCACGGAATGCCTTGCGGTGCGACCGGACTCCTGAAATACCCATGGCGATGAAGGCTAGGGTGAAATCGGTCGGCATCCCGATCTGGAGAGTGAGTTCGGGCAGTTCGCGCGCCGTGCGCAAATCCCGGAATATCGGCAGCGCCTCCTGGGCCTCGGCGAGATAACCGAGCTCCATCATGTCGCCCGTCAGCTCGCGACCGCTCGGGACGCGATGGATAGTCCGCTCCCGGCTCGACCGCCACGTACCCGGCTTCTTCACTTCCAATGCGCCCTGCGCCACCAGATCCTCGATGATCGGCTGGATGTAGAACTCGTAGCGACGCGTTTCCCCCGTCGGGAGCGTGCGTAGGCGCGGTCCCGCGGCATCGAGCATCGCGCGCATCGCGTCGTCCGTACTCGTACCCGGAAAGCTGCCGACGAAATGCACACCACGCGAACCCATGACGTGCATCGTAGATCGCATCTTCGTCACGCAACCCCATAGCTACGGAACTTCGTGTGCGGTATGGTGATTCGCCAGAAGATGGCGCGGCGCACGACATTTCCCATTCGGAGGGAACGCGGTGACGAAGAAGCTCTACGCCCGAATGCTGGTGGCCGCTACCGCGGCGGCGACAATGCTCGGTGTGGTGCCGGGCGGGGCCAGTGCTGATCCGGCCGCCTCGTCCGACCGTTGTCAGGGGATCTCTTTCCCGGTATCGCAGGGGACATTGGGCGCGACCCTGTGCCTGCCGGACCGGCCGACCGATACCGTCATGGTGTTGATGGCGGGGTCCAATTACAACCACACCTACTGGGATTTCCCTTACGCCCCAGAGACTTACAACTTCCGGCGCGCGATGAACGCCGCAGGTTACGCGACGCTGGTGGCCGATCGACTCGGTAACGGCGCGAGCACCCGTCCGCCGAGCATGTCACTGACCGCGACCGCCACCGCAGAAGCCCTGCACAACATCGTGCAGGCCCTGCGCCACGGACTCGCGGGCGCACAACCATTCGGCAAGGTCGTCACCGGCGGTCATTCGCTGAGCTCCGGCACCTCGGTCATGGAGGCCACCACATACCACGATGTCGACGGCGTGCTGCTCACCGGATACTCGCACACCCTGAGCGTTCCGGACGTCCTCGGTGTGATCGGCACCTACTACCAGGCGGTGCAGGATCCCGTATTCGCCAGCCGCGGATACGATTCGGGCTATCTCGTGACCCGGCCGGGCACCCGGGCCAGTGATTTCTTCGGGCCGGATAATTATGATCCGCAGGTGCTCGCGATCGATGAGGCGACGAAGGAAACCTTCTCGCTCACCGAATATCCCGACGGCCTCACCTCTACCCTGCCAGGGATGTCCAGCTTGATCACCGCCCCGGTCATGGTCGTCAATGGCAGTTTGGACCGGTTGTCGTGCGGGCCCGCCTATGCGATCTGCGCCGACAGCTCGACCCTGCAGGCCGCGGAGGCCGCGTTTTTCAGTCCGGCCGCGCGGTTGCGAACCTTCGTGCTGCCCGGCAGCGGACATTCGGTTAATCTCGCACGGAATACCGCGCAATATCATGCCGCCGTCATCGACTGGATGAAGTCGGTCGTCGGATAGCTCGATCTGCTTGCGGCAGTTCAGTTTCCGTGATCACAACGGACTGATCCGCTGAGGGTACGGGCGCACCACCGCAGCCGCGCGACCATACGCCGCGGGATCGCACAGGTAACGCACCGGCTGACCTTCCGTCAGTGCTCGATACCCCGGCACATCGATACGGCTGTACTCGACGAACACCGGCCCCTGCCGTACACCGTCTGGATCGATGAAGCCGTCTGTCGGCTACCCGCGAATATCACTGGTAAACACCATTTTTCAGGCCGCGAAACAGCCGGACCACCGGGCGATATCCACTCGATTAACCGACCGGATCCCGGGTAGATCGCAAATGCGGTCCGAACCGGGGCCGCAGATAGTTCCAACTACCGAGAAGGAGCGCCGTCATGGCAGATCCGAAGAACCCCGGGCAGTTCGGCAATCGCAAGGACACCCAGGAGCAGGCCAGCAAGGGCGGCAAGGCCAGTACCGGCAGCTTCGGCCAGCGCAATGCGGCCGACCCGCACGAGGCAGGTCGTAAGGGCGCACTGGCGCAGCCGACGGCGGCCAAGCAGAAGGGTGGCCAGCACAGCCACAGCGGCAGCTAGCTCCACCTGTCGAACGGGCCTCGGTCATATCGATCCGGGGCCCGTTCGCACGCGTCGAATATCGCGCATCGGCGACGGTTTCTGCACCGTACTGCCCGACCACTTCGCCACCGGGCCCGATCCGGAACGTCATATCCGCCAACTCCGGCAGTATCTCGATGCCGGTGTCGACGAACTGTACGTCCAGCAGATCGGGCCCGATCTGGATGGCTTCTTCACCGCGTGGGAGAAGGAGATCCAGCCCACCTTGAGCTGAACCGGGACGGCTAGGCGGGCACCGCGACGGTCGACCGGCGCCAGACCCGGTGCTGGGCAAGCGCATTCGCGAACGTCTCGATGAACTCCTCGGCCACGCCCGCGCCACTGGCGGTCGTGGTAAAGACACCTGTTTGCGCGTCATGATCGTTATCGGATACCACACCGGCGACCCGCAGCAGCGTGACACCGTCGCCGAAGCCGCCGATCGGTTTGGCGTGTTTGAACGCCTCCAGGACGAAGTGCACCGCCGCGCCGTTGCCCACCAGGGTGTCGGCGGACTGCGCTCCACCCGCGACCAGCACCGCATCGTAGAGAACCGAGGCGACGGTGGCCAGCGACCGGTCCACCGGGAGGGTTTCGCCGTCGCTGCCGTCACCGCCCAACGTACCGGCATGCGGCGCAAGCACTTCGGGGATTGCACCACGGTCCGACAACCACGATTTGATGCGGCGTACGCCGAGTGTGTCCACACCATCGGCGGCCAGGATCGCGATCTTCCGGGTCGCGATGGTGTCGGTGACCGTATTCAGTTGCGACAGCGCGGGAGATACCACCGCCTCCCGATCACCCGAGTCCGATTGCGGCACCGGCATACCCAGTTCACTCGCGACTCGCTCGGCCAGTTCGGGCTCGATCCGCACCAGATGTTCGAGCACCCTGGTCCGGATGATCGGCAGCTGGGCGAAATTCGGCCCGCCCAAACGGATCAGCTGGGTATCCAGATAGGAGAAGTTGCGCAACTGCAGCAGCGGATCATCGCTGAAATCGATACCGGGCACCAGATTGGCGGTGTGGAAGGCCACCTGCTCGGTCTCGGCGAAGAAGTTGTCCGGGTTGCGGTCCAGCACCATGCGTCCGACCGGCTGCACCGGAACCTGTTCTTCCGGAATGATTTTCGTCGGATCGAGCAGGTCGAAGTCGAAGCCGAATTCGCTTTCGTCCGAGACCAGCTGCACGCCGAGTTCCCACTCCGGATACTGGCCGGCCGCGATGCAGTCCCACAGATCGCGTCGGTTGAAGTCGGGATCACGCCCGGCGACCTGCTGACATTCATCCCACAGCAGCGAGTGCACGCCGAGTTTCGGCGTCCAGTGGAACTTCACGAAAGTGCCTCGGCCCTCGCTGTTGACGAGTCGGAAAGTGTGTACGCCGAAGCCCTGCATCATGCGATAGCTGCGCGGCAGTGCCCGGTCCGACATCAGCCACATGATCGCGTGCAGTGTCTCCGGCTGCTGACCCACGAAGTCCCAGAGGGTGTCGTGCGCGGAGGCGGCCTGCGGAATCTCATTGTGCGGCTCTGGTTTCACCGCGTGCACGAAGTCCGGGAATTTGATTCCGTCCTGGATGAAGAACACCGGGAAGTTATTGCCGACCAGATCGTAATTGCCCTGGGCGGTATAGAACTTCGTCGCGAAACCGCGCACATCGCGCACGGTATCCGCGGATCCGCGCGAACCTGCGACGGTCGAAAACCGCACGAATACGGGCGTTTCCACGCTCGAATCGATGAGGAAGCGGGCGGCGGTGAAGTCGCCGAGCCAGCCGTCGTAGGGCCGGAAGTATCCGTAGGCGCCCGCGCCTCTGGCATGGACCACTCGCTCCGGGATCCGCTCGTGATCGAAGTGGGTGATCTTCTCCCTGGCATGGAAATCCGCGAGCAGCGTCGGTCCGCGCTCCCCCACCTTCAGGGCGTCGTCGGTGCTGTCCACCCGTACGCCCTGCTGGGTGGTCAGCTTCCCCTGTTCGCGATCCACCCGATATCGATCCAGCTGGCGCTGCTTCTCATTCGATGCACCGTTCCTATCGGTTGCGTCGGCCATACCGCTCACCCCTCGGTCTTACGGCGCCAATCGCGCACCGCGTCGCGAATCCGATCGAAGAGCGCAAGTGGCGGTCCGGCAACGATATTCACCAGCGCCGACTCACCCGCCTCCGGATGCGGCCGAGTCGGGGCGACGGCCTCGGCGACCCGCACGACATCGGCGAGCACCGCGCTCTCGTTGGCGGAAATCTCTTGGCGCAGCTGGTCGAATTCCTCCTTCTCCTCCATATCGGCGTGTTCGATCACCGATTCGGCGAAGCTGCGGAATTTGGTATCGAAATCCTCGTGCTGCACGCCCATGTCGTAGAGCTCGGCGAGCACGCGTTTGGCCTGTTCTTCTTCGTGCAGCCTGTCGTCGACGACGCTGGCGGGCACAGATGTGCGCCGTGATGCCGGATGCACCACTTCCTCTTCGGCGCTCTCGTGCACGGCCAGCGCACGGACCAACTCCTCGAACGGCTCTCGCTTGGCCGCACCCTGCGCAAGCTGTACTTTTTCGATCAGCCCCTTGATCAGTTCGTGTTGTGCCAGCAAGAGCGTGACGACGTCTTCCTTCTGACCGGTGGCCATTGCGTACCTCCTCTATCGGGGACGGAGCCACCGCGGCTCCTCTCGTCCGCGCATACCCGCAAGCGGCACACTCACACCGGCACTCAGGCAGCGCGGACGAGACGGTTCGGAGGTCGCGGTCAGTCCGTCGACACGGCGGTTGCCATCGTTGCCCTCCTGTTCGTCGCAAGCAGATTCGGGTTCGCGGTACCCGCCGCGATCGCCGATACGCCCTGATTGATCCGGAACATGTCGGGTACCCGCTCGAACGAGACGATCCATCCGAATGGAGAGGACGCCATGTTTCCCGAACCCGACGCATCCGATCGGCTGCGCTCCGACTTCCCCGACCGCGCACGGCACACCAGAAATCACGCGGGCGAAATGATCGCCGATACCCACAACTGGCCCGGTGTCATCCTGGTGCTGCTCGGCGTAGTCGGCGCCGCCCTGACGCTCACCGCCGCAGGCTACGGATTCGCCGGCTGGGCCGTCGTGGCAGGCATCGCCACCGCTCTCTGCCTGATCTGCGGCGGCGGACTCATCCTGGCCGAACACCGCCGCGTCAAGGCCGACGAAGGCCGCGAACTCCTCGAGCCGGGCGGCCACTGACTGTTCGAGCACTGGTTCGGCGGCGAAGAGACCTCGAATTGCTCGACGCCGCCGCTGCCGCCTTGGCGAGAAACTCTACCTGCGCTGGCGAATTCGAATGTGCCCCAAGGATTCCTCGAATGGAGCCCGCGCCGAACAACACATCTTCGCCAGCGCAACCGACCGCATCGAATCCCTCGACCTGCTCTGCTCGGGCTGGAGCCCGCCTGACCTTCGGCTGCGAGCGCAATGGTCTAGCCCCGAAATGAGCGCTCCGCCGGCGCGTCACGAATTCTTTTTGCTGCGAGCTATCGCAGAAGCCCGCCACCGCATCCAACTTAGCGCTGCGGACGCAACGATTAGCGGCGCTACCTCGCAGCTTCAATGGGTTCCGTAGGCTATCATTGCTATCGCACCGTTAAGTGCCCCTACCTAACGGCGAGCTGCGCGATTTACGCGGGCTTGCACCACTAGCACTTCGATAGCAACGATAGGAGTTCGGGTGACGCGGCCGAAACCTCGTCGGCGATCTCGGGACGAGATGGGTCCGCTCACTTCCTTCGGAGCCTTCATCGCGGAGCGGCGGCGCAGTCTCGGACTGACCCAAATTGATCTATCGGATCTTGCCGATGTCGGTGTGTCATCGGTGCGCACCCTGGAGGCGGGGCAAACATCACCGACCCTCGCGATCACCTTGCGCATCCTGGACGCCCTCGGGTTGACGCTCGTAACCATGCCGCACGCGGATGCCAGAACCCGGTCCACCAGCACCGCCGAACTGCGCGCCGTGGAAACCAACCGCCAGTGACCACACCAGACGACCTTGCCGACCTTCGCGCCATCGACAATGCCGATGTCTACAAGGCCGGGCGGCTCGCCGGACAATTGCGCCGCGAACGCGACGACGTCGTGTTCACCTATGCCGAGCCCTATTTCGCCGATCCGACGGCACCACCGGTCGCATTGACCTTGCCGAAGTGGACAGGAACTTACCGGGCGACCGGAGGCTCGGTCCCGGCCTTTTTCGCGGGCCTGCTGCCCGAGGGCCTGCGCCTGACTGCGATCACGACCGCCGCACGGACCAGCGAGGACGACCATTTCAGCATTCTGCTGGCCGTCGGCGCCGACACCATCGGCGACGTCCAGGTGCTGCCCGCGGGAACCGTCCCCTCCGACCCACTACCCCTGTTCGACCAGACCGACACCACGAACGCGGATTTCGCGACACTGTTCACCCGCGCCACCTCCACCGACGCCGGCGAACTCGACCGCACCGCGCTGCCCGGAGTCCAGATCAAGGTCTCCGCACAAATGATTTCGGCTCCGGTCTCCACCACACGAGGCCCGGCCATTCTCAAACTCAACCCACCCGAGTACCCGTACCTGGTCGAGAACGAGAACTTCTTTCTCGACATGGCCGACGCGTGCGGTATCCGAGTTCCCGACCACCAGCTCGTCACCGACCAAAACGGCCGCACGGCACTGTTCATCGACCGATTCGATCGCGTCATCGAGCACGGCGAAATCCGCCGCCTGGCGCAGGAGGACGCCTGCCAGGTTCTGGGACGATACCCGGCCGCCAAGTACCGAGTCACGTTGCAGGAAGCCATCAAAGCCCTTGCCGACGCAGTGGTCGCCGGCCACGGCTCATATCCTCTGGCCACATTGCACATGCTCGAAATCGCCGCATTCAGCTACCTCATCGGCAACGGCGACCTGCACGGCAAGAATCTGTCGATCCGGCAGAACCCCGACGGCATCTGGGAAGTCACCCCCGCCTACGACCTGCTGTGCACCCAGCCGTACCTGAGTTGGCATGACCCCATGGCCATTTCGCTATACGGACGCGACACCAAGCTCGTCTACCGCTGGTGGGCAGAAGCAGCGACCCGCCTCGGCGTCACAACGCGGGCTATCAACCGCAGCCTGGCGCGGATCGTCGACGCATCGGCTTCGTGGACCAGCCGGGTCGCGGAAATCGGCTTCGACGACAAGACCACGCACCGCCTGGCAGCCTTCATAACGGAACGACGCAAAGAGCTCCGACAATCTTCGACATGAGCCTATTACGCTGCGCCCCAATAGGATACGGTTCTCCGGCAGTCTATCGCCGAGGGCCGAAGCGATGGCTTCGTAAAAGGGAACAGTCTAGCCCTCTGCGGCCAACTGCCCGCAGGCCGCGGCGATTTCCTGGCCCCGCGTATCGCGCACGGTGCACGGAACGCCCTGCGCGTTGACGCGCCGAACGAATTCCTGCTCAACAGGTTTCGGGCTGGCATCCCATTTGCTGCCCGGCGTCGGGTTCAGCGGGATGACGTTCACGTGCACGCGGGAGCCAAGGGCCTTGTGCAGTTTCGCGCCGAGCATGTCGGCGCGCCACGGCTGGTCGTTGATATCGCGAATCAGCGCGTATTCGATGGACACCCGGCGACCGCTCTTATCGGCGTAGTAGCGGGCGGCATCGAGGACCTCGGCGACCGGCCATCGGTTGTTGACCGGCACCAGGGTGTCGCGCAGTTCGTCATCGGGGGTGTGCAGCGACACCGCGAGGGTCACCGAGAGGTCCTCGTCGGCGAGCTTGCGAATGGCCGGAGCCAAGCCGACGGTGGAAACGACCACGTTGCGCTGAGAAATCCCGAAGCCGTCGGGTGCGGGTGAGGTGATGCGACGAACCGCGGCGACCACCCGCTTGTAATTGGCCAGCGGTTCACCCATACCCATGAAGACGATATTGGACAGGCGGCCCGGACCGCCCGATACCTCGCCATCACGCATGGCAGCGGCTGCGGCACGGACCTGATCGACGATTTCGGCGGTGGAGAGATTACGGTTGAGGCCGCCCTGACCGGTGGCACAGAACGGGCACGCCATACCGCAGCCGGCCTGGCTGGAAATGCACAGGGTGGCGCGGTCCGGATAGCGCATCAACACGCTCTCCAGCAAGGTGCCATCACCCGCACGCCACAGGGTCTTTCGCGTCTCGCCGCCATCGCACGCGACATGCTTGACCACCGACATCAGCGGCGGAAACAGCGCCGCGCCGACCTTTTCGCGCACAGTGGCGGGCAGATCGGTCATCAGCTCCGGATCGGCCTGCAGGCGGCCGTAGTACTGGCGCGCGATCTGGTCGGCGCGGAACTTCGGCAGACCGAGCTCCTCGACCACGGCCTTGCGCCCATCGGCATCGAGGTCGGCGAGGTGCCGCGGCGGCATGCCACGGCGCGGAGCATCGAAGACGAGGGGCAGGGAGACGGTCATAGTCTCTCCAGTGTCCCATCTCGCGTGTGCGGCCCGGACCGAAGGTGGCCATCACGGCGCCCGACGCGACGAACGTCACGTTCGACCGGGCCGGATGCGCACCCCCTGCCTCGACATAACGACATATCGGTCAGCGCGTAGAAATACGTGCACCCGAGATAGCGATCGGCAATGATCGAAGTATGACCAGTCATGCCGAGTCGTCCGAGCCGGAGCGCACCGAAGATGTCGCACCTGCGTCGACCGGCCGTAAGCCGGTAGAGCCGACCGGTCGCAAGTCGCTGGTGAAGAGCCGGACCGGTGACACTTGGGTCGCCCTGACCGCCGCGACGCTGATCGGGATCGTGCTGCTGATCTTCATCCTGCAGAACCTGGAGCAGCAGCGGGTGGATCTCTTTTTCTGGAGCTTCTCCATGCCGGTCGGCATCATGATGCTGCTGTCGGTGATCGCCGGTGCGCTGGTGATGGCGCTCGTCGGCGGGGTGCGGATCATTCAGCTCCGTCACGCTGCGAAGCGCTAGATCAAGCTGCTGAGCACCAGCCACGACACGAAGGCCGAGGGCAGCATCGAATCGAGGCGGTCCATGATGCCGCCGTGGCCGGGCAGCAGGGTGCCCATATCCTTGATGCCCAGTTCCCGCTTGACCTGGGATTCGATGAGATCGCCGACGGTCGCGACCAGGACCAGGCCGACGCCGAGCACCACGCCGATCATCGAATTGGCTTCCAGCAGCAGGGTCACCGTCAGCAGACCGCCGATCACGCTGAACACCAGCGAACCGCAGAAGCCCTCCCAGGACTTCTTCGGGCTGATCGCGGGCACCATCGGATGCCGCCCGAACAGCACACCCGCCACATAACCGCCGACATCGGAGCAGACCACCAGGATCATGAAGGTCAGCACCCGCAGATTACCGTCGGGTTCGAGCAGCAGCAGCGTCGCGAACGAGGCGAGCAGCGGGATCCAGGCCAGGGTGAAGATCGTGATCGCGGTGTCGCGCAAGAAGTTTCGCGGCGCGGTCTGCAAGCCGTGATCGAAAAGACGCCACACCATGCAGATCAGCGTGGTCGCGGCAAAGGCGCCCGCCACTCCGCTGGCGCCCCACGGCCAGCCGAGCCAGAACACCGCCTGACCGCCGACGATGAGCGGGATCCGCGGGACGAGGACATCCGCCTCGCGCAGCCGCTTGGCGACCTCCCAGGTCGCGACGCCGACTCCGGCGGCCGCAACGCCGATGAATACCTTCGGCACGAACAGCAGGATCGCGATGAGCGAGAGCCCGAGGCCGAAGCCGACGGCCAAGGCGGCGGGCAGGTTGCGGCCGGCGCGCGAGGCGGGAGCTGCGGATTCGTCCGAGTTCTGTTCCTGGGCTGTGGCATTCACGGGCTCGGCGGCCGAATATTCGGGGGTCACGGAACCGCCGTTTTCGGATCCTGGCGTCGCCGGTCCCCAGCTCGAAGGCCCATCGGTCGCAGGTTCTGGATTCGCAGGTCCATCAGTCGCGGGGCGGGGTGTCGCGGGACCATCGGTCGCGGGGCCATCGGTCGCCGAGCCGAGCGTCGCGAGACCATCGGTCGCGGGGCCGGATGTCGTCGGTCCCGAGGGAACGACGGTGGCATCGCCCGGGGTAGCGGGCCGACCGGTCGAGGCCACCGGCACCGAGGATCCCCGACGTTCAGCCTCCGACGTCGCGGAGTCTGTGTGTACGCGTTCGGGAGGTGCGGCTTCGGGAATCGCGGCATCGACCGCGCGCCCGTCCGTCGCATCAACAGTGCCGTTGGCCGGCCTCGGCTCCTCGGCCGCACCGGTCGCGGCGGCGTTCTCGGCCACGATTGTCCCGTCGCTCAACTCGTCGTTCCGTTCGTCCCCCGCCCGGGCGGGCCCGAAAGATCCGGCCTCGGACCTCAGACCTCGAGCAGTTCAGCTTCCTTGTGCTTGACCAGTTCATCGACCTGGCCGACATATTTCGCGGTGGTCTTGTCGAGCTCCTTCTCGGCGCGCCCGACCTCATCCTCACCCGCCTCGCCATCCTTCTGGATCCGCGACAGTTCGTCCATGGCCTTTCGGCGGACATTCCGAATCGAGACCTTGGCGTCCTCGCCCTTGCCCTTGGCCTGCTTGGCCAGTTCACGGCGCCGCTCCTCGGTGAGCTGCGGGACCGAGATCCGAATGATGTCACCGTTGTTGGTGGGGTTGACACCGAGATCCGAATTGCGGATCGCGGTCTCGATCGCGCCGAGCGTCGACTGCTCGTACGGCTTGATCACCACCATCCGCGGCTCGGGCACGGTAATGCTCGACACCTGGGTAATCGGGGTCGGCGAACCGTAGTAGTCGATGACAATCCGTTGGAACATACCCGGATTCGCTCGACCGGTACGGATGGACCCGAGATCGTCCTTCGCCACCGAGACGGCCTTCTCCATCTTCTCCTCGGCGTCGAAGAGCGCTTCTTCAATCACGACCGTTTCCTCCACAGCGTCGTCATCGTCATGATCCGCGGGCGCGGGGTCAGGACCGAACCAATGTGCCGATCTTCTCACCGGCGACCGCACGGGCGATATTGCCCTTCGTCAACAAATTGAACACCAGGATGGGCATCTGGTTGTCCATACACAGGCTGAAGGCCGTCGCGTCGGCGACCTTCAGGTCACGCTCGATGACCTCTTTATGCGTGATTTCGGTGTACATGGTCGCGCTCTCGTCGACGCGGGGGTCCGCAGTGAAGACTCCGTCGACTGCCTTGGCCATCAGCACCACATCGGCACCGATCTCCAGCGCGCGCTGGGCGGCGGTGGTGTCGGTGGAGAAGTAGGGCATGCCCATACCCGCACCGAAGATGACAACGCGGCCCTTCTCCAGGTGCCGCTTGGCGCGCAGCGGCAGATACGGCTCGGCCACCTGTCCCATCGTGATCGCGGTCTGGACTCGGGTGTCGATGCCCTGCTGCTGCAAAAAGTCTTGCAGCGCAAGGCTGTTCATCACGGTGCCGAGCATGCCCATATAGTCCGAGCGGGCGCGTTCCATGCCGCGCTCCTCGAGCTCGGCGCCGCGGAAGAAGTTGCCGCCGCCGATCACCACGGCGACCTGAACGCCGCTGGAGACCACCTCGGCGATCTGCTCGGCGACCGTCTGCACCACATCGGGGTCGAGCCCCACCCTGCCGCCGCCGAACATCTCCCCGCCCAATTTGAGGAGCACCCGGCGATATCCTGGGCGTTCGATCCCGGGGGTCGTCATGGGTGTTCGTCTCCTTCGGCGATAGATTTCGGTCTGTCGACACAGCACGTGGGCCGGATGGCAACGCGGAGGCTCAACACAGAGCGCCTTTATCCTGCCCTACTCCGATTCGATGTGGGTAGAAGACCCCCTCGGACGCAACGAACTCGCCCGGTCAGGCTCGGGAATTGCGGATGAACGGGCGGCGTCCGGACAGCCGAAACCCCTCGCACACCGCATCCGGAGCACGAGGGGTTTCGCGGGCGTTATCAGGCCTGGCCGACCTCGAAGCGGGCGAAGCGGGTCACGGTGACACCGGCCTCGTCCAGCAGCGCCTTGACGGTCTTCTTCGAATCGGTGACCGACGCCTGCTCCAGCAGGACGACATCCTTGAAGAAGCCGTTGACGCGGCCCTCGGTGATCTTCGGCAGCGCGGCCTCGGGCTTACCCTCTTCCTTGGCGGTCTGCTCGGCGATGCGGCGCTCGTTCTCCACCACGTCGGCAGGCACCTCGTCGCGGGTCAGGTACTTGGCCTTGAGCGCGGCGACCTGCATGCCGACGGCACGCGCGGCGTCGGCGGCGGCGTCACCCTCGCCCTGGTACTCGACCAGCACGCCGACGGCGGGCGGCAGGTCGGTGGCACGCTTGTGCAGGTAGACGGCGACCGGGCCGTCGAAGGAGATGACACGACGCAGCTCGAGCTTCTCG
Organism: Nocardia vinacea NBRC 16497; assembly: GCF_000308835.1. GTDB lineage: Bacteria > Actinomycetota > Actinomycetes > Mycobacteriales > Mycobacteriaceae > Nocardia > Nocardia vinacea. Next base: position 50,853 of record NZ_BAGN01000167.1, read on the forward strand.
CCGATCTTGGCGGCCAGCGCCTGCAGCGCCTCCTCGACGGTCTGACCGTCCAGCTTCAGCGCCTTCAGCGTGTCCAAGTCGGCGGGCTTGACGGCCGCGGCGGCGGTCACGATCTTGTCGGCGAGGCCCTGGAACTCGTCGTTCTTGGCGACGAAGTCGGTCTCGGAGTTGATCTCGATCAGCACGCCGTCCTTGGCGACGACCAGGCCCTCGGCGGTGGCGCGCTCGGCGCGCTTGCCGACATCCTTGGCACCCTTGATGCGCAGCACCTCGACGGCCTTGTCGAAATCGCCGTCCGTCTCGACCAGCGCGTTCTTGCAGTCCATCATCCCGGAGCCGGTGAGCTCCCGCAGCCGCTTCACGTCAGCGGCGGTGTATGTCGCCATGGGTGGCGATCCTCCTGTGTGTTGTTTCGGGTGGTAACACCACCTTGCCGACCGCTCCTATGCAGGAGAGGTCGGCAAGGTGAACAAACGCGACGATCAGGCGTCGGCCGGGGTGGCGGGGGCCTCGGCGGCAGCCTCGGCCTCGGTCGCGGTGGGGGCGGCCTGCGCAAGCAGCTCCTGCTCCCACTCGGCGAGCGGCTCGCCCGCACCGGCTTCCGGCTTCTCGTCACCGGAGGAGATACCGGCCCGCGCCTGCACGCCCTCGGCCACCGCGGAGGCGACGACCTTGGTCAGCAGAGCGGCGGAACGGATCGCGTCGTCGTTACCCGGGATCGGGTAGTCGACCAGATCGGGATCGCAGTTGGTGTCCAGGATCGCGATGACCGGGATGTTCAGCTTGCGCGCCTCGCCGACGGCGATGTGCTCCTTGTTGGTGTCGACGACCCAGATGGCCGAGGGCACCTTGGCCATATCGCGGATACCGCCGAGGGTGCGCTCCAGCTTGTTCATCTCACGCGTGAGCATGAGGATTTCCTTCTTGGTGCGACCCTCGAAGCCACCGGTCTGCTCCATCGCCTCGAGCTCCTTGAGGCGCTGCAGGCGCTTGTGCACGGTGGAGAAGTTGGTGAGCATGCCACCCAGCCAACGCTGGTTGACGTAGGGCATCCCGACGCGAGTCGCCTCGGCCGCGATCGACTCCTGGGCCTGCTTCTTGGTGCCGACGAAGAGAACGGTGCCACCGTGGGCGACGGTCTCCTTGACGAACTCGTAGGCCTTGTCGATGTAGGTCAGCGTCTGCTGCAGGTCGATGATGTAGATGCCGTTGCGGTCGGTGAAGATGAACCGCTTCATCTTCGGGTTCCAGCGCCGGGTCTGGTGTCCGAAGTGTGCGCCGCTGTCGAGCAGCTGCTTCATTGTTACGACAGCCATGGTGCCGTATCTCTCTTTCGTTGCCGGTTGCCGCGGCGAATCGGTGATCCGCCGCCCTGGCGCCTCCGAATCATCGGACCTGATCGCGAGGATCAGGACCAGCCGATGATTCCCTGCTCCGCATGCACTGCCGATTCACGAAGTCGAGCTCCGGTTCGAACAGCGCCGTTACGAACAAGCACGGGGTGGCGCGCGAAGTCGGTCCGTGCAGGCACAGACCGCTCGACCAGTCTACGGGCTGAGGGGGTGAGTTCCTAAATCGCCCTGTCATGGGTCGAAATAGGCCGTCTCCACAACCGAGCAAGTTGTCCACACTCGCCGAAGTAAGGGTACTGCGGGTGCTCTACGCGGCCGACGCTTGAAACATGAATCGCATAGCTATCTCGATGACCATGCTCATCCCACCGCTGTTCCTGCTGTCACTGGCTCTGGCACAGCCGGTTTCGGCCGCACCGCGGGTTGGCGGGGCTCCCGTGGCGGTGCCTTGGGGATCTGCGGCAACCGCTGCGCCTGATGGCGGTTTACCCGGATCGGAAGTCGTGTTCGGGGAGTGCACGGGTTCGGCTTGTTCGGCGGGTGGCGGGCCGGTGCGGGTGCCGGATCCGCTTCGTGCTGCGCCACTCGTTGTGAATATTTCTCCTGGTGCGCCGGGTGTGAATGTAGCGCCGGATGCAGCCCGCGTGAACCTCGCGCCTGGGACGCTGGGAGTTGATATCGCGCCGAATGCGCTTCGAGTGAATATTGCGCCGGATGCATTGCGCGTGAATGTCTCTTCCGACGGACTCCGCGGAAATATCGCCCCCGAGCCACTCCATGTGAACGTTGCCGCCGATGCACCGCGGGGGAACGTCACGCCCGACGCACTCCCCGTCGATATCGCGCCCGACGCACTCCGCTTGGACCTTGCACCCAACATGCTCCGGGTGGGCGGTGCGTTCGAAAGGCATTCGGTCGGCGGCGTGCAGACGTCGATCTTCGCGGAGGACGTGACGCCGCTCGCGACCGATATCGCGCGTGCGGGCAGTACCGGGTCGGCGAGTTCGTTGCCGCGGGTTTTCAGCGATCTGCTGTCGCGGCTGCTGGATCTGGTTCAGCAGGCTCCGCTTCCGCTGCAGTGCTGATTTCGGATGAATGATCTCGGCGGGGTCGGCCGTCTACATCGGCGGCGGCTCGGTTCGATCGTTCTCGGGGTTATCGCTCTGCTGGGACTCGTTGCGGAGCAGTCGGTTTCGGCTGCTCCGCACGGGGAGTTCAGCTGGCCGCTGCAACCACGGCCCGCGGTCGAGCGGCCCTTCGACAAACCCGCGCAGGACTGGCTACCCGGACATCGCGGGGTCGACCTGGCAGGTACGAATGGGCAGGCGGTACTCGCGGCCGGAGACGGAATCGTGGTGTTCGCGGGCACTGTCGCAGGCAAACCGGTCGTGTCGATCGATCACCCCGGCGGGCTGCGAACCACGTACGAGCCGGTGCAAGCAGAGGTTTCGGTGGGCATGCGAGTCGGTCGCGGAACGCGAATCGGCGCTCTGGAAGCGGGACACGAGGGTTGCGTGGCGGTGGCGTGCCTGCATTGGGGCGCGCGACGAGAAGCAAGCGGTCACAGCCGACGTGAATACATCGATCCGCTCGGACTACTGCACCCGACTCCCCTGCGACTGAAGCCGGTGACTTGAATTCAGGGCCGAGCAGCCGCTTCGGAGGGTGCTCTTCCACAATGACGGTTTGGGCGCGAGGATCGGGTTATGGGAGATGCGCTCGGAGATCCGCCGTTCACCTATGCCGAGGTCGGCGCGACGAAGGAGGTGCTACCTGCGGGCTATCACCGGTTTCGGCTGCGCCGCCGCATCGGGTCCGGGCGGGCGCTGTTCGAGCGCGCGGGTGCGGAGATCCTGGCGTATCGAATGCAGAAGGGCACCGGCATCTTTCGGGAGGCCGACACGCCGACCGCGGAGCCGGGGACGCAGCTGACGGTGCGGTTGGGCGTCGGTCCGGTCGGCATCACCGCGCCGTGCCGAGTCGTCTACGTCCTCGACGAACCCGACCGGCGCGGCTTTGCATACGGCACTCTGCCCGGACACCCAGAGATCGGCGAGGAGCTGTTCACCGTCGAGTACGACACCACCGATGACACCGTCTACGGCCTGGTCACGGCGTTCTCCCGCCCCGGGGCCTGGTACGTGCGGCTCGGCGGACCGGTGGTGCGAGCCATCCAGCGCGTCATCGCCGGAAGGTACCTCGACACGCTCCCGACCTCCGCCTAGAAGACCGTCCGCAGTACGGCACGGAATACAGCATTCGACTGCAGCATTAACGGATTCGGCGCGCTCGCCTCGATCCGCGCCGAGCCGCCGCGAACGAACGTACGATGACGTGCTCGACGGCCATCCAGACGTCGCGCTCGTGCCCGAGATCCCATCTCAGTTCGGGTCAAGACAGCGGCTTCTACTGCAGCACAGCCGAATTCGACGCACTTTCCTGGATGGGAGACAACACGAAAACGTGCGCCGACTGCGCTGCTCTCGATGACACCGGCCTTGATGTCCGCCGTATCGAGGGCTTCGGCGTTATCGATGGCACCGAACGCGCAGCGCAGGCCGGAGATCGCGCTGCGGTCGCGGGTCTTATCGCGGCCGACAGCGCAGTGCGGAGGCGCTCACGCAAAGGTACGGATTTGTCGATGGCTTCGGTGGACATGGTCGCCGACCGTACGCGCGCCGGGAACTCGCGGGTCGAGCAATTTACCGAGCGGCACGCGAGCGCTATCTCACGGGGTGACGATGGCGAAGTCCGGATCCGGCGCGTCGATCACACCGACCACCGCGTTCAGCCCGCTGGGATCTCCGGCAATGGCGATATCGCCCGCGGCGACCAGTGCGCCGAGATTCTCGCCTGCCAACAAGGCTCGAATCAGAATCGACCTCGTCAAGGTGAAAGAGGCGTCCGGATCGGGTAAGTCGGCGCCGTCGGGCTTGTCGTAGTGGACCATCAGGCCGTTGCGCAGTTCGAGGCGGTAGGTGCGTTTCTCGTCGGTGATGTGCCAGTCGATCACCACGTGCAGATTCCACGCCTTCGGTCCGTCGATGCGCAGCGCGATCACATCGAAGATCTGCTCTATGGTCAGCGCCTCGAGCATCGTGGGCGCATTGGTCGTCGTCGGCGTGCCGAACGAGCCGTTGCGCAGCTCATAGGCTCCGCTGAGGAAGAAGTTGCGCCAGGTGGCGTTCTCCGCACCATAGCCGAGCTGCTCGAAGGTGTTGGCCTGCAATGCTTTTGCCGCCTCATTGGCCGGATCCGCGAAGATGACATAGTTGATCACCTGGGCGACCCACCGGTAATCCCCTGCGTCGTAAGCGGTTTGCGCCTTACGCAGCACCTCGTCGACACCGCCCATGAATTCCACATGACGCCTTGCGGATTCGACCGGCGGATGCTCCCACAGATGCGCCGGATTGCCGTCGAACCACCCCATGTAGCGCTGGTAGATGGCCTTGACATTGTGGCTGACCGAGCCGTAATACCCGTGCGTATGCCACGCATCGGCGATGGCCGGTGGCAGCTCCAGCATCTCGGCGATCTCACCGCCCAGATAACCCTGATTCAGCCTGCGCACCGTCTGATCGTGCAGGTATCCGTACAGATCCCGTTGCAGCGAAAGGTATTCCACCAGCCGCTCGGTATCCCAGGTCGGCCAGTGATGTGAGGCGAAGACCACGTCGGACTTGCGGGCGAACAGATTGATCGACTCGGTCAAATACTTGGCCCACACATGCGGGTCACGTACCAGCGCGCCACGCAACGTCAGCAGGTTGTGCAGTGTGTGCGTTGCGTTTTCGGCCATGCACAGCGCGCGCATATCCGGGAAGTAGAAGTTCATCTCGGCGGGCGCCTCGGTGCCCGGGGTGAGCTGGAAGACGATCCGGATTCCGTCGACCGTTTCTACCTGACCGGTGCTGGTGATATCCACCGTCGGCGGAATCAAGGTGATCGTGCCCAGCGACGTGGTCTGTCCGAGTCCGGCCCCGACCTGCCCCTTCGGCCCCCGCGGCAGCGCGGCGCCGTACATATAGGCCGATCGGCGCGCCATCGCAGTTCCCACATAAATGTTTTCGGCAACCGCGTGTTCGAGGAAACCGGCCGGTGCGAGCACCGGGCAGCGGCCCGCCGCAACATCGGCGACCGTCGTTACACCCATAGCACCGCCGAAATGGTCGGCGTGCGAATGGGTATAGATCAACCCGGTTACCGGCCGATCGCCTCGGTGCGCTCGATACAGCGCCAAGCCCGCCGCGGCGGTCTCCGCTGAGATCAGCGGATCGATCACGAGCACACCGGTGGTCCCCTCGATCAGCGTCATATTCGACAGATCTAGCCCGCGGATCTGATAGATGCCCGCTGCGACCTCATACAGCCCCTGCTTGACGACCAGCCCGGACTGCCGCCACAGGCTCGGATTGACCGACGCCGGGCAGGTTCCCTGCAGGAAGGCGTAGGAGTCGTTGTCCCACACGATCTTTCCGTCCGGTGTGCGCACTTCTCCGGGCTCGAGTGCCGCGACGAACCCGCGGTCCGCATCCGCGAGATCGGCCGTGTCGGTGGGCAGTGCGGCCGCCGCTCGTTGCTGCTCGGCGACGATGAATTCGCTCGGCTCGGTCGCTGTGCTCATATCCATCCTCCTGTGCTGGTCAGCCGAACATGTCCGGCCCGCAACGCATTAGGGCCGTGGATCTGTAAACCCGATTGCGGCCGCGACGCATGCGACGGCCAGCACCGCCAGCATCGTCGCCGCAATGACTCCCCCGCCGTGGCCGAAGCGCCCCCGATGCAAGGCGCGATTGCGTGAAAATGACAGGGCCGCAACGGCTGCCATGGTGATCGCCGCCGCCGTCGGTGCGATGGCGACGGCGCGCCACCCGTTGGTCGCGGCATGATTGACGAAAAGCGCGGCGACGACCATCGCGGCAATGGCCGTACGCCGCCACGCCAATGCGGTACGTTCGGCGGCCAGAGTCTCGGGGGTCATCGCAACAACACCACGACGCACGCGAATACCGACACGACGGCGATACCCCACGACAGAATCGGCACCATGATGGTGTCGGGTAGCGGTTCACCGTTTCGCATGGCCCGACCGACGCGCCGCCAATGTCCATACGCACCGACCGCGATAATCACGGCGAGCACGATGCAGCTCATCGCGAGTGTCCGGCGCAACCCCGACATCCGCACCGGCTGCACCAGCGTATGCACCGCGACACCGCCCGCGAGCAGGCCGAGCGAGGTGCGCATCCAGGCCAGGAAGGTGCGTTCGTTGGCGAGGGTGAAGCGGTAATCGACCTCCTCCTCCCCCTCCTCGGATTCCTCGGCGGGGTTGGGGAGTGTCATGGCGCCTCGGCTCGGACTGCACCATGGTCGTCGTCGGAATTCACGGGCACCTCTCCATCGCTGGTCGGTTTACTGCCGCATGCGAACGCTCCGCTATGTCAGGCTAACGACCGGCGTTCTCGTCGTCTACGAAGATCACGATCGCGGGTGCCGCACTCCCGGTCAGATGGGTGTGGCGTCCTGGAAGGTCATCGCGAGCCGATCGACGGCCGAGGCCATGAGTGCGCGCTTGGGTAAGCCGAGGGAGCGCAATTCGTCGGCCCAGGCATGCTCGCCGAGGGACAGTTCGGCGCCGCCGGGTCGAGCACGCATGCCGGACGGTTCCATTTGCCACTGCGTGCAGCGGGTGACCCCGTCGATGTGGGAGTACGCGTCGAAGGAGGAGCCCTTACGGCGTTGCGGGACCGCGAGGCCGGGGCGGACGGTGAGATCGATGATCAGTTGCCCGTTCTGATGCAAAACGCCGCGGCGCACGCTGCCCTCGTGCCGTGCATCGAAATCGGCGATTTCCTTGGGGAAGCCCCAGATGCCACGGCCAGCGGCCAGGGTGAATTCGCCGTCGACCGGGAGACGATGAATGAAGACGCCCGCGCCGCCCGTGGACAGAGCACGCAGATCGCCGAGCGCGCCGGCGGACCCAGCGGTGTGATGCCGGACCATGAACGAAACACCGAACTCGTTGTACGGCCCGAGGTCGCCATCGACGTAATCGACGAAAACGAGCGTGCATATGGCACGACCACCCGGCAACCGAAGAATCTCCAGGCCGGAGTATTCGAGGAGCCGCTGCGCTGCCGCCGCCGGTACCGAGTAGGTCGCCATGAAGGCATGTGCGAGCCGAATCCGCACCGGCATCTGTACTTCCTTGCCCAGCACAGTATGTGTACTCATCGGCTCCACCCCGAGACAGCAATGCAGCATGCGACGACCACCGAGCGGTCGACAAATCGTGCGGCGTCCACAAATCCTCCAAATTAGAACTCGTGTCAGAATAGCGATTATTTTGCGCTTACCGCACCGCTTTCATGGGCAAGAACACGTTTCAGAAAGCTGAGTCGTTTGCTGACAAGGTCGGGTCCAACTCGCACACGATCGTCCGCCGCACATCGCTTGCGGCCTGCGCGGACCTCGTTCAGCGAGTGTGCCGCCGCGACATGTGGTGCGCACCCGACCTCAACCATTCCACCCCGATCAGGGCCATCGTCCGCATTCCTGCAGACGATCCGGGTGACCTTGGTCCAAGCCAGGGCCACCGCCAAAATCACGGTCTCCAGTTCCGATGGTCATCCTCAACTCCGGCAGTCAAGCGCGGCCGGGCCATGACTCCGGTGCTGGAAAGCCGGCCTCCCCCATCGCGCCTCGGATCTTCGTCCGCCGCTCTATGGGCGGTCAGGCTCGGGGGTGGGCTTGGTCGTGGACCTTTTTCAGGCGCTCGATGGAGACGTGGGTGTAGAGCTGGGTGGTCGCCATGCTGGCGTGGCCGAGGAGTTCCTGCACTACGCGCAGGTCCGCACCGCCCTCGAGCAGATGGGTTGCGGCCGAATGCCGCAGGCCGTGCGGACCCATATCGGGCGCACCCGGGATTGCCGAAACGACCTCGTGGACAACCGTTCTGGCCTGACGTTGGTCGAGCCGTTTGCCGCGGCGGCCGAGCAACAGCGCACGGCCGGAGTCGGCTGTTGCGAGTGCGGGGCGGCCGTACCGCAGCCAATTCGCAATAGCGTCGTCGGCCGGAACTCCGAAGGGCACCGAGCGCTCCTTATTGCCCTTACCGATAACGCGGACCAGCCGCCGTTCGCGATCGATATCGTCGAGATCCAAGCCGCACAACTCACTCACCCGAATGCCCGTCGAATACAACAGCTCCACGATCAGCCGATCTCGCAATGCCATCGGATCACGTTGCACTGCACCGGATTCCGCCGCATCCATAGCGGCGACCGCCTGCTGTGTACCGAGCACCGCCGGCAACACCCGATGCGCCTTCGGCGACCCGAGCCGCAACCCCGGATCGATCGACAGCCGTCCGGTGCTCGTCAACCACGCGGTGAAGGTCCTCGCCGAGGACGCCCGCCGCGCCATGGTCGTCCGCGCCGCCCCACCGGCCGACTGCGCCGCCAACCATGACCGCAACAACGCCAAATCTATTTCCCGCACCGCCGAATCCGCCGACCGCGCAACCAAATGCCCCAACAACGACCGCGCATCCCCCGCATACGCCCGCGCCGTATGCACCGACCGATTCCGCCCGAGCCGCAAATGCCGCTCATACTCCGCCAGCAATGCCTCGAGATCCTCCGGCAACTCCATAACCCCACCGTCACCGCGCGATCCCCCCTTGGCAAGTCAGCACGCCGCAACGCCGCGGGATTACCTGCCGTGGACCCGGCTCTGCCGCTTCACCGCGTCAACTGCATCTCGACCGGATACCTCCGACGTCAGCGGACGGACCACGCCGGGCCCCGGTCCGGACCGACTCGATTCCATGACCGGCGTAGACATCGCCCGGCGCGGAATCCTCCTCCTGAGCACCGACGCACGCCCATCCTCGCGGCCGAGCACGCACTCCCGTCGTACCCGGGTGCGAGCCGCCCTCGCCGCAGAGTGTGACCAGCACCGTTCACAAATTGCCAGGTTCGCCTCCCTCCGCGCCGCGAAGCGCTGAGCTGTCGTCGTTCAATGGTTCGGGGGATTTCCGGTTCGATGCCAACCGTTTTCGTCCATGCCGACCAGGCCGGCGAGTTCCAGCGCGGGGAGGATGGCACGGACCGTGCGGAGCTCCAGGCCGGAGTTTTCGGCGATGGCGCGGGGTCGGCGGGAGCCGATTTTCGGGAGGGCGGCATAGACCGATGCTTCATCGCCGTGTAAACGGTCGCTGGGGTCGAACGGCTGGGTAGTCGGTAGTGAAAGGCGTAGTGGGCCTGCTTCATCGATGACCTCGTCGGCGCGGGTGACCAGGAGTGCCTCGCCTTCGCGGATCATGCGGTGGCAGCCTGCCGAGGAGGCGGCGGTGACCGGGCCGGGGATGGCAAGGGCGGGTCGGCTGAGGCGGCGAGCCCATTTCACGGTATTGCGGGCGCCGCTGCGTAGTCCGGCTTCTATCACCAGGACGCCGTCTGCCAGGGCAGCGATCAGACGATTGCGGGCCAGGAACTGATTCTTGTGGGCCGCCGTGCCCGGCGGGTATTCGCTGATTACCAAACCGGTTTCGGCGATCTCGGCCAACAGCCGCTCATGCTGGGCCGGATATGGGCGATCGACACCACAAGCAAGAACGGCGATCGTCGGAGCACCGACGGCGAGAGCCGCGCGATGCGCCATACCGTCTATGCCGAATGCGGCGCCGGAGACGATCGTCCAGCCCTGGGCGGCCAGATCACCAACGATCTCGCCGGTGACATGCTCCCCGTATCCACTGCTGCACCGCGCCCCGACCACCGCGATCGCCCGCTCGCTCGACTCCGACAACGACCGCGGACCGCGCACCCACAGCACCAATGGGACCGCTCCGTCACGATCACGTCCGGGCTCGAGCTGGCGGAGCCCGAGCATCCGCCAGGCCGGCCACTCCGGATCATCCGGCGTAACCAACCGCCCACCCAGCCGCTCCATCGCCTCGAGATCCCGTGCCGCACTATCGATCTCCCGCCGCTGAGCGGTCGGCCCGAGTAACGAATCCGGCAGCTCACATTCCCGCACCGCCCGCGCCGCTTCCACCACTCCCACCGATTCGATCAACGAGGACAACGCCGCACACGGCCCCTGAACAACTCGCGACAAGTACGCCCAAGCCAACCGCCGCTCATCAGCATCCGCACCGGAAACCGTCGACTCCGAGCACCCCGAAGCCCAACCATCCAGATCCACAACCCCACGCCCCGAGCGGCGCGCACCACCACGCCCCGCCGCATCCAACCTGCTGACCACCAAGGCGACCGGATACGTAGCACTCACCGGAGACGCACCCGCAGTTCCCGTTGCCCCACATACCGAAGCACTGGACTCACCGCCTGCCCGTACTGCGCGCCGCGATGCAGCGTCCGAATCCCCTGTGGCACAGTGGTCGTGGCCCATCAAAGGGCTCGCTGCGGAATGCCCACCGCAAACGGCCTCAGTGTGGCCACTCGAGACACTGCCCATCGACTCGGTAGCAGACCCGACGGCGGCGGATTCCCCGCCTGCGACAGCCTCTACGCGTTCCGGACCAACGACCGCTTGCGTCGTGCAAGACCCGCAGCACACCGAAGTGCCAGCGGCGCCCACTGCGGGACAACCGCCACGAGCCGCCATGGCTGCGCATTCCGCGACACCGCTAGTCGGCTCGCCCACACACGCGGGAGTGGAAGGCCCATCGCCCATCAAGTCGTCCGCACGACCGCTACCCGGCGATTCGCTCGGACACCCATCACCCGCTGGCGCGAAATCCGCTGCGGCCGAGCCGATATACGCCGCACCGGCGCGCCCCGAGGCGATTGCGCCTGTCGCAACGGACTCTGCGACAGAAGCCCCACCGTCAGTGGGACCCTCGCCTCCCACCGACGCGCTCGGACACCAGTCGGCGGAAGCATCACCCGCAGGTGCCGCCGCGAAATCCGCTGCGGCCGAGCCGATGTACGCGGCATCGGCGCGTCCCGATGCGATTGCGCCGTCCACCTTTGGCACAGCGGCCCCCGTCGCGAAGATCACACCGTCGATCGGATGCTCGTCGTCCGTTGCCCTGCTCAATGTGAGCCCCGTTGCCGGAAGTTCAAGGCGGCCAATACGTCTTGGGCGCTGGGTTGGTCGGCGTTGCGGAGGTCGGAGATGGTCCAGGCGACGCGCAGCGCGCGGTCGGCGCCGCGGGCGGAGAGGCGGCCCAGGCGGAGGGCGGCTTCGATGGGGGCGGTTGCTTCGTGGGGGAGTCGGAAGCGTTGGCGCAGGATGTGGCCGGGCACTTCGGCGTTGGTCGCCCAGCCGTAGTCCTTCCAACGCTGTATTGCGGCTTGCCTTGCGGCCGCGACTCGGCGGCGCACGACCTCGCTGCTCTCGGCTTCCTCGGCGGCGAACGATGCGCCGGAGTGGCCGTGCATCTGGACCCAGATATCTATGCGATCCATCAACGGTCCGGACAGCTTGCCCAGGTATCGGCGACGCGCGAGCGGGGCACAGATGCAGTCGACATCGCGGGCTGGGGCACATGGGCAGGGGTTCGCGGCCAAGACGAGTTGGAATCGGGCCGGGTAGCGAGCCACGCCGTCGCGGCGGGCGATGCGAACTTCGCCCTCTTCCAAGGGGGTTCGCATCGCTTCCAGGACCTTGGTCCCGATCTCCGCACATTCGTCGAGAAACAAGACCCCGCGATGGGCACGGCTGACGGCGCCCGGACGTGCGGTCCCCGAACCCCCGCCGACCATGGCGCTGGCCGAGGTCGAGTGATGCGGAGCGACGAAAGGCGGCATGGTGATCAACGGGTGGTCATCCGAGAGTGCACCTGCGACGGAATGGATGGCCGTCACCTCGAGTGCTTCGGATTCGGTGAGCGGCGGCAGCAGCCCCGGAAGACGTTGCGCCAGCATGGTTTTGCCGATTCCTGGCGGCCCGGTGAGCAGCAGATGGTGTCCGCCGGCCGCGGCCACCTCCAATGCCCACCGGGCCTCCTCCTGGCCGACCACCTCGCTCAGATCGCCACCGCAGCGCACGGTGTCGGGCAGCATTCCATCGGGCTCGACCAGACCGCCCTCACCACGCAGCCAAGCGACGACAGTGCGCAGGGTCGTGGCCCCGAAAACCTCGATGTCATCCACCAGCCCGGCTTCGGCCAGTGCGGATTCCGGCACGATCACCCGCATCCAGCCCGCATTGCGTGCCGCGAGCACAGCGGGCAGGATGCCGCGCACCCGGCGGACGCGCCCGTCCAGCGCCAATTCCCCGAGCAATACGGTCTTTCCGAGCCGATCGGAGGGGACCGCGCCCGCCGCGTCCAGCACCGCGATCGCGAGGGCCAAATCGTAGACGCTGCCGATCTTGGGCAGCGTCGCCGGGGACAGTGCCAGGATCACGCGGCCGTCCGGCCACTTCTCACCGATATTCGCCACCGCGGAACGTACCCGGTCGCGGGATTCCTGCAGTGCGGTATCGGGCAGTCCGACCAGATGCACCGATGGCAACCCCTGCCCGATATCCGCCTCGATTTCGACCAGCTGGCCGTCCACCCCGCTGACGGCGACCGAATACGCCACCCCCAGCGCCATCAGAACACCGCTTTCAGGTGGTCGATGACCGGTCGGTGGCCGCGGTGCAGCAGCACCGAAATGACATCGAAGCGGATATCGCGCCACGGGCCTGCCTGTTCGGCCAGCCACACCAGCGCCAACCGCCTGATCCGCTGCTGCTTATCGAAGGTGACCGCCTCGGCGGGCGCACCGAATCTCGTTCCGGTTCGAGTTTTGACCTCGACGAACGCGGTAACGCGGCCGTCCCGGGCGATCAGATCCAGTTCGCCGTACTTGCACCGCCAATTCCTGCTGATGATCTCCATCCCGGCGGCCTGCAGGAATCGGGCCGCCAGTTCTTCCCCTTGTGCGCCGAGCGCCTGGTTGTCTGCCACCAGCTCAGCGTGCTCGAACCACACCCACACCCGAGGACACCGAGCTGCGCAAACAGAAAACCTGTGGATACCCGCTCAGCTGTGGACAACCCGGGCATCCAACCCCCGTACTCCGCCTAGTTGTCGGTGCCCAATGCTATTGGGCCAGCGGAAGATCAGCACCAACGCGATCGCGGTCCGCGTTGATCAGAGCGCCTACTCGGGTAACCGCAGATCCGGCTTCTCCAGCTCCTCGATATTCACGTCCTTGAACGTGATCACCCGAACATGCTTCACGAAGCGCGCGGGTCGGTACATATCCCACACCCACGCATCGCTCATGCGCACCTCGAAGTACACCTCGCCGTCGGCGTTCTGCGGCCGCAATTCGACGGAGTTGGCCAGATAGAAGCGGCGCTCGGTCTCCACCACGTACGAGAACTGACCGACGATGTCCTTGTACTCCCGGTATAGCGAGAGCTCCATCTCGGTTTCGTATTTCTCCAGGTCCTCGGCACTCATCGGGTGGGACGTCCTCCTTCTCGCCGCACTGCGTCTGCTGACATCATCATCGCGCATGCGCCGCGTCGGTAGCCACTCGGCTCTCCGGTTCGACGCCCTCCAGCAAAACCTCATCGGCCAGTTCCGCGTCGGCATACTCCGCCGCGGCTACCGGCCGCAACCCCGCTACCAAGCGCACATTGCGCCAGGATCGGCGGTGCTCACTGCTCGGTCCGAGCCGTTGCAGCGCGGCCGTGTGCTCGGGCGTGTTGTAGCCCTTGTGCGCGGCGAATCCGTAGCCGGGGAACCGCTCGTCCAGCTCGACCATCATCCGATCCCTGGTCACCTTGGCCAGGATGCTCGCGGCGGCGATGCAGGCCGCGGCCGCGTCACCGCCGATGACGGGCAGCGACGGCACCGGAATCCCGGGCACCCGGAATCCGTCGGTCAGCACGTACCCCGGTGTCTGTCCGAGTCCGGCGACCGCGCGGCGCATGCCCTCGATATTGGCGACGTGGATGCCGATCGAGTCGATCTCCCAGGCCGGAATGACGACCACCTTCCAGGCCAGCGCCAACCGGGTGATGATCGGGTACAGCTCCTCGCGCACGGGTTCGGTGAGCTTCTTGGAATCGTCGAGTCCGGCCAGCCTGTCGTAGGCCTTGGGTGCCAGCAGGCAGGCGGCAACCACCAGCGGTCCCGCACACGGTCCGCGTCCGGCCTCGTCGACCCCGGCGACCGGGCCGAGTCCGCTGCGGATCAGCGCCGCCTCCAGCGTGCGCAACCCACCGGCTCGACGCATGACGACACGCGGCGGCCACCCGTTGCCCGGAGTCGCGCCATTAGCCCTAGCCACTCGACCCTGCCCCACCATCCAATTATCCTGCGGCCCGCACCGATCAGTTCGTCTGGGGATCCTGTGCTTTCACCGGACCGATCCGGCTGGGCGGCCAGATCTTGAAGACCGTTTTGCCGCGCACATTGTCGATCGGGACGGTGCCCTGCAGGTTATCGCTGACATGGGCGCGGGAATCGGCGGACTGGTTGCGGTTGTCGCCCATCACCCACAGGTTGCCCTCGGGCACCTTGACCGGGCCAAATACCCGGCCCGCCGGGTAGGTCGCATTCTGCTGACCCGGGTACCACGGGTAATCGTTCAGGACGTACGGCTCGTCCAGCGCCTTGCCGTCCACCATGACCCGCCCCTGCGCGTCACAGCACTGCACGGTCTGGCCGCCGACGGCGATCACCCGCTTCACCAGGTCGTTCTCATCCGGTGGCACGAGCCCGAAGAAGGAGAAGAAGTTCTGCACGCCGCGCACGGCGACATTGCTGGACCGGATCGACTGGTAGCGGGTATTCCAGGAGGGCGGGCCGACGAACACCACGACGTCACCGGGCTGCGGCTCGCCCCAGTAGTAGCTCGGCTTCTCCACGTAGATGCGGTCGCCGATGAGCAGCGTGTCTTCCATCGACTGGGACGGAATGACGTACGGCCGCCCGACAAAACTGACCATGAGCGCCGCGATGACCGCGGCGATGACAATGAGGACCGGCAGTTCCTGCCAGAAGGGGCGCTGCTTGCGCTTCGAGCGCCGTGAGCGGCGGCTCACGCCCTCGTCGTCCGAATCGGACACCGTCATCGACCCACTTTCGTCTGCCACGCGGAACAGATTAGCCCGGCACCGCGACTGACGTCCGATGCCGGGCTAGCTGAAGAACTTTCGTGCCGAGCGGGTGCCGCTACTCGGTCAGCGCTTTTCCTTGATCTTGGCGGCCTTGCCGCGCAGATCGCGCAGGTAGTAGAGCTTGGCGCGGCGGACATCACCGCGGGTCACGACATCGATGTGGTCGATGTTCGGGCTGTGCACCGGGAAGGTGCGCTCCACGCCGACACCGAACGACACCTTGCGGACGGTGAAGGTCTCGCGGATGCCACCACCCTGACGCCGGATCACGACGCCCTTGAAAACCTGGATGCGCTCCTTCGAGCCTTCGATGACCTTCACGTGCACGTTGAGCGTGTCGCCCGGACGGAAGTCGGGGACGTCGCTGCGCAGCGACTTTTCGTCGACGAAGTCAAGGGTGTTCATTTCATCCTTCTGATGTTTGCGCGAGCAGAGGACCCTGGCGGCACTCGCGTGCTCGACCGGTTCATGCTCCGAATAAGGGGTGCTCCGTGGGCCGAATGCACCCAGGGCAACCTGTGCATTGTGCCAGATCGGCGGGCCGCGGGAAAAATCGGGCCCGGCTCACCGGGTGGCCGCGCGGTGTACGGCGGCCGCGAGGCGGTCGTTCTCCGGTGCGCTGAATCCAAAGGCCGGCCGGATGTGCGGCCACCGCGTCGCGACCCGTTCGGCGATGCGCCGGTCGTCGGCGAGTCCGGCAATGGTGGAACCGTAGCAGCGCGACGACCGGCGAGGATGTCCGTCAGACCGCGGGTGGCCTGGTCGGGCGCAGGGCCCACGACGCGAGGGTGAGCCCGGCGAAACCCAGTGGTCCGAGCCAGGCCTTCGGCTCGTCGCCGACGGCGATATGGGAGGCGGCCGCACCGCCGTAGACGAAGGTCAAGCCCGCGTACGCCCATTCCTCGGCGCGCGGGAAGCCCGGCGTCACGATCGCGGCGACCGCGGCGGCCTTGGCGACGCCCATGATGGTGGCGAAGTACATCGGGTATTCGAGTCGTCGGAAAACTTCGCGTACGTAGGAGATTCGCGCGAGATCCCAGTAGGACCCGACGACGGTTTCGGTCAACAGGATTCCGGTGGCGCCGAGGTAGGCCAGGCGGGAGGTCTTTCGGAGGTTCATATCTGTGTGACGGATGGCGACCGGACAAGGTAACGGGTTGTCACACTCACGGCCTCGGCGCCGTCATCTCTTCGAGCAACCTCGAGGAGGTCCCTGTGGGCGAAAACGATTCTTTGGCAGACCGATTCGTGGCGCATCGTGCGCACTTGGTCGCCCTGGCCTATCGCATGCTCGGTTCGCTGAGCGAGGCCGATGACGCGGTACAGGAGGCCTGGTTACGGCTGTCCCGGGTCGACACCGCCGAAATCGACAATCTCGGCGGTTGGCTGACCACGACCGTGGGGCGGGTCTGCCTGGATATGTTGCGGTCGCGCAAGTCCCGCCGCGAGGAGGCCTATCTGCCCGACCCGATCGTCACCGCCGATGACGCATCGCAGCCGGAACAGCAAGCGGTGCTTGTGGATTCGGTCGGTCTGGCGCTGCTGGTCGTGCTGGACTCACTGAATCCCGCGGAGCGCGTGACCTTCGTGCTGCACGATATGTTCGCGGTGCCGTTCGACCAGATCGGTCCCATCATCGGCAGATCCGCGGCCGCGGCGAAGATGATGGCCAGCCGCGCCCGCCGCCGGGTCCAGGGTCGAGCGCCGCGACCCGACCGGGATCTACCGCGTCAACGTCGGGTGGTCGAGGCCTTCCTCGCGGCCGCCCGCGGCGGTGAATTCGACGCACTGCTGGCCGTTCTCGACCCCGACGTGGTCTTGCGCGCCGACGCCGGAACCCGCTTCCCCGGCGGCATGCGCGTACTGCGCGGCGCCGCGACGGTGGCCGGTCAGCTCGATGCCTTCCAGCGCGCCGCCAATGCCTTTGCCTCGCACCCTGTCCTGGTCAACGGTGCGGCGGGGTTGCTCAATACTGCCGAGGGCAGGACAGTCTCACTGATCGCCTTCACCATCGTCGACGACAAGATCGCCGCCATCGACCTGCTCTCCGACCCAGCCCGCCTCCCACAGGCAGCGCTGGACGCTTGATCACCATGCAATGGTGGAGGCAACGTCGAACGATCCTGCACCAGAACGTTCTCGTGAGCTCGGGACACCGGGCTGACGCCTACGGGCGCTGCAAGTCGTGCTGGGACTGGGCAACGATCAATCGCGATGGGAATGGTCGGACACCGAGGGCAGGTGCCAATGGGTGGGGCGGGGGGTGCGGGGACGACGGTACGGGCCAATTCGGCCTCCGCGGCCTCCCGGACGTGGACGACGTCGGGTTTTCCGGCGACCAGGTCTTGTACGAAGATCTTGGCGCGGATCACCGGGCGTCGGTAGCGACGTTCACGGACTATCGCCCGATACATGAGCCGTCGTCTGCCCGGGTAGCGCCAACGAGCCCACGGCGCGCCCGGTCTGCTCAGGCGGAATGCGCCGACCACGAGCAGGGGCAGGAAGAACATGCCGAACAGGCCGGTCCAGATCTTGCCCTTGGCGATGACGACTGCCGCCAGGCCCAGATTCACCACGGCGAAGCAGACGATGAGGATGCGGACTTCGGTGCTGGGGTCGCGGCGGAAGTCGTTGATGTCCAATAACCACAGCGGGTGGAATCCGAGCAGCAGCAGTCCGGTCACCGCGAGCGCGACGAAGACCGCATCGACCGAGGTTCGGCCCTGTTCCTCCCAGTACACATCGCGCAGGTAGAAGATCAGCGCGAATTCGTCGAGGGTCAGCGCCGCGCCGACACCGAAGCCGGCGGCCAGCAGGCTCGCGGTGAGTGTGGTGGCGCTCTGGTACATGGTGACCATCCCGATGCCGGACAGCAGCACCAGGATGACCCCGAACACCATGTGGTGGATGTGCACACCGCCGGAGCGCAGATTGCCGGGCCACCAGCGAACCTGCTTGCGGATCAATCGGACGCTGAGCCGGATCAGCAGGAAGCCGACGATGAACCCGAGGAGGAAGCACAGCAGCGGAAGGCGGCCGTGCCCGATCACATCTTCTTCGAGCCACCGTCGCATGGCCGCCTACAAACCTCCGCCCGTATCGCCCTACTGCCCGAAACCGGCCCGCCGTAGCGCATCCGCCATCGAACCGCTCGGTGCGGGCGCGTTGCGCCGCTGGTTGCGGCCCTGATTCTGCTGTCGGCCCTGGCCCTGCTGCTTACCCTGTCCATTCTGCCGCTGTCCGCCGCGATCCTGCCCGCCGCCGCGACCACCTTGGCCACGGCCGCGACCGCCGTCGCCCTTGGTCGCCGTACCCGGCTCGTCGTCCAGCCGCAGCGACAGCCCGATGCGCTGGCGTGCGACGTCGACCTCGAGCACCTTCACCTTGACGACATCGCCGGATTTCACGACCTCGCGCGGATCCTTGACGAAGTTGTGCGACATGGCCGAGACGTGCACGAGTCCGTCCTGGTGCACACCGATATCGACGAACGCACCGAATGCGGCCACATTGGTGACCACACCCTCGAGCACCATGCCCGGCTCCAGATCCGCGACCTTCTCCACACCCGCCGCGAATTCGGCGGTCTTGAATTCCGGACGCGGGTCCCGCCCCGGCTTCTCGAGTTCGGAGATGATGTCGGTGACAGTGGGGATACCGAACTTCTCATCGGTGAACTCGGCGGCCCGCAGCGAGCGCAAGGTCGTGGTGTTGCCGATCAGTTCCGCCATGCCGCGTCCGGTCGATTCCAGGATGCGCCGCACCACCGGATAGGCCTCGGGGTGCACGGCGGAGGTGTCGAGCGGGTCGTCGCCGCCGCGGATGCGCAGGAAGCCCGCGCACTGTTCGAAGGCCTTGGGGCCCAGGCGCGGCACGTCGAGCAGCGCGGTGCGGCTGCGGAACGGGCCGTGCTGATCACGGTACGCCACAATGCTTTCGGCGATCGAATTGGCAATACCGGACACCCGCGACAACAGCGGCACCGACGCGGTATTCACATCGACACCGACCGCGTTCACCGCATCCTCGACCACCGCGCCCAGCGAGCGGGCCAGCAGGGTTTCGGAGACATCGTGCTGGTACTGACCGACGCCGATGGACTTCGGGTCGATCTTCACCAGCTCGGCCAGCGGGTCCTGCAGACGACGGGCGATGGATACCGCACCGCGCAGCGAGACATCCATATCCGGTAGTTCCTGCGAGGCGTACGCCGATGCGGAGTACACCGACGCGCCCGCCTCGGAGACCACGATCTTGGTCGGCTTGTTCTCCGGAATCCGCGAAATCAGCTCGGCGGCAAGGGCATCGGTCTCACGCGAGGCGGTGCCGTTGCCGATGGCAATGAGCTCGACGCCGAACCGGGCGACCAGCGCGCCGAGTACGGCCAAGGACTTCTCGGTCTGGCCCTGCGGCTTGTGCGGGTAGATGACCTCGGTCGCGACGACCTTGCCGGTGGCGTCGACGACGGCGACCTTCACACCGGTGCGGTAGCCCGGATCCAGGCCCATGGTGGTGCGGGTACCCGCGGGCGCCGCCAGCAGCAAGTCGCGCAGATTGGCGGCGAAGATGTCGACGGCGTCCTTCTCGGCGGCCTGGCGCAGGCGCATGCGGGTATCGATGCCAAGGCTCACTTGGAGTTTCGTGCGCCACGCCCAGCGCACCGTATCCAGCAGCCAAGTGTCGGCGGCCCGGCCGCGATCGGCGATATCGAACTTCACCGCGATGCGGCCCTCGTAGATCGACCGCTCGCCCGGTTCCAACTCCTCGGTGTCGGGTTCGAGCTGCAGCTGCAGGATCTCTTCCTTCTCACCGCGCAGCAGCGCGAGGATCCGGTGCGAGGGCAGCTTGCCGAACGGCTCGCTGAATTCGAAGTAGTCGGCGAACTTCGCGCCCGCCTCCTCCTTACCCGGCCGCACACTCGAGCTGACCTGGCCGCGGTTCCACATCAGCTCACGCAGCTCGCCGACCAGGTCGGCATCCTCCGCGAAACGCTCGACCAGAATGGCGCGAGCGCCGTCGAGCTGTTCGGCGGTGTACTGCGCGGGATCGGTGGTCGGATCGCCGATCAGCGCATCGGCGACGGGCTCGTGACCGGCCTCGCGGGCGATCTGCGCCTTGGTGCGCCGCTTCGGCTTGTACGGCAGGTAGATGTCCTCGAGGCGGGCCTTGGTCTCGGCCGTCATCAGCTGCCCGAGCAGCGCGTCGTCGAGTTTGCCCTGGCCCTTGATGGATTCGATGATCGCGCCGCGGCGCTCGTCGAGTTCACGCAGGTAGGTCAGGCGCTCGTCGAGCTGGCGGAGCTGGGCGTCATCGAGGCCACCGGTGACCTCTTTTCGGTACCGCGCGATGAAAGGCACCGTCGAACCCGCATCCAGCAGCTCGACGGCGGCCCGAACCTGGGTCTCGCGCACGCCGAGTTCATCGGCGATGCGCCGGCCCACACTGGCCAGAGCTGTGGTCGCGGCCGGTGCGGCGGCGGTCGTGTCGGTGTTCGTCGCTGAACTGGCGATCTCGGGCGCTGTCGTCACGCCCGAGAGACTACCGTTGTCGCCTGACAAACGGCCCATGCCCAGGTAAACCGGCCTGCCGATGCCCCGAATCGTGCGGTGCCAGTGCTGGTCCGGGAGATCGGATTGAGGACTTGGACAACTCGCGCTCCCGCCTTCGGACCGCGACGACTGATTTCGTGAGCACATGGGTAACTCGTCGGGGACGTCCAAGACTCTGCCGACAACTCGACCGCCGGCCCGCGACGAAAGTCTTCGAGCACTCACGACCGGCCAAAGGCCCGGGGAGGCGGGGGAGCGAGCAGTTCTGCAGCCAACTCACGCATTTCGGCCTTGCGGATCTTGCCGGTGACAGTCATCGGGAACTCCTCGACGATGTGCACGTAGCGCGGGATCTTGAAATGCGCGAGCTTGCCGGTACAGAAAGCGCGGATCGCGTCGGCGTCCAATGGTGTTGCGCCGTCCTTCATTCGGATCCAGGCCATCAGCTCCTCGCCGTATTTCGGGTCGGGGACGCCGATCACCTGGGCATCGAGGATGTCCGGATGGGTGTAGAGGAATTCCTCGATCTCGCGCGGGTAGATGTTCTCGCCGCCGCGGATCACCATATCCTTGATCCGACCGGTGATCGCGAGATACCCGTCGTCGTCCATGACGCCGATATCGCCGGTGTGCATCCAGCGGGCGGCATCGATGGCCTCGGCGGTCTTCTCGGGTTCGGACCAGTAGCCGAGCATGACCGAATAGCCGCGGGTGCACAGCTCGCCGGCTTCGCCGCGCGGCACGGTCAAACCTGTTGCGGGGTCGATGATTTTGACCTCCAGGTGTGGGCCGACCCGGCCGACGGTCGCAGTGCGGCGGTCGATGCCGTCGTCGCGACGGGTCTGGGTCGATACCGGGGAGGTTTCGGTCATGCCGTAGCAGATGCAGACCTCGCTCATGCTCATGCGATCGATCACCCGCTTCATCACCTCGACCGGGCAGGGTGATCCGGCCATGATGCCCGTGCGCAGGCTGGAAAGGTCGACCTGTTTGCCCGAATCCAGTTCCGCGAGTATGGCGATGAACATCGTCGGTACGCCGTAGAGCGAGGTGCACCGCTCCGCGGCGACCGCATCCAAAGTTGCGACCGGGTCGAACGCGGGTGCCGGAATCACCACGGCCGCACCGTGGCTGGTGCTTGCCAGGTTGCCCATGACCATGCCGAAGCAGTGGTAAAACGGCACCGGCACGCAGATCCGATCCTGTTCGGTATAGCCGCAGAGTTCACCGACGAAGTAGCCGTTGTTGAGAATGTTGTGGTGGCTCAACGTCGCCCCCTTGGGGAAACCCGTTGTGCCGGAGGTGTACTGGATATTGATCGGGTCGTCCATGGATAACGTCGCGGCGATCTGCGCAAGTCGTCCGGCGTCGATATCGGACTGCGCCACCGCATCCCATTCGGGAGTACCGAGTACCAGGACCTGTTCCAGGCCAGGACAATTCGGCCGGACCTGCTCGATCATGGCGACGTAGTTCGAGGCCTTGAATTCCGGCGCGGCGATCAGCATGCGCACACCGGCTTGGCGCAGCACATATTCCAGTTCGCTGGTGCGGTAGGCCGGATTGATATTGACCAGAATCGCACCGAGTTTCGCGGTCGCGTACTGGGTGAGGAACCATTCCGCACAGTTCGGGGCCCAGATGCCGACCCGGTCGCCCTTGGCGATACCGCGTTCGGCCAATCCGGTGGCAAGTGCGTCGATCGCGGCCGCCAGTTCGCGATAGGTCCAGCGGCGACCGGATGGACAGTCCACCAGGGCTTCTCGGTCCGCATAGGCGGCGGCCATGCGGTCGAAATCATCGCCGATGGTGTCGCCGAGCAGCGGGGTTTCCGCGGTGCCCGATGTGTAACTCGCCAGTGCGGACATTACCGAACCCCCTGCTGCCGCAGGATGAACCGCTGCACCTTGCCGCTGGGCGTCTTGGGCAGGGCGTCCACGAAATGCACCTTGCGTGGATACGCGTGCGCGGCGAACTTGCGTTTCACCAAGGTCTGCAATTCGGCCTCGAGTTCGCTATTCCCTTCGAAACCGTTGCGCAGCACCACGAATGCCTCGAGCACTTCGCCACGCAATTCGTCGGGCATGCCGACCACCGCGGCCTCGACCACCCGCTCATCCAGCACCAGCACGCTTTCGACCTCGAACGGGCCGATGCGGTAACCGGCCATGATGATCACATCGTCGTCGCGAGCCGAGAAATGGAAGAAACCGTCCGCATCCTGGGATCCGGCGTCCCCGGTCAGATACCAACGGCCGTCGGCGGTATAGCGCTGCGCGGTGCGTTCCGGGGCATCGAGGTAGCCGAGGAACCACAGCAGCGGACTGCGTCGAGTATCGATGGCGACTCGGCCCAGTTCGCCGACCGGCGCTTCGACGTCGGCGACGTCCGTGAGCACCGCGCAATGCCATCCGGGCATCGTCCGGCCCATCGAGCCCGCGGGTGTGTCCACCCGCAGCGCGTCGTGCCAAGAATTGCAGATGAGCATGCCGTGCTCGGTCTGCCCGTAATGGTCGCGCACCGCAACTCCGAGTGTTTCGACCGACCACGTCACCACATCCGGGGTGAGCGGTTCGCCCGCCGAGGACGCCCGCCGCAACCGGAGATCCGTCGGGGCGGTGGCACTATCGGCACGCAACGCGCGGTAGACCGTCGGCGCGGCGGTGAAGTTGGTTACGCCGAACCGTTCGAGCACCTGCCAGGTCAGCGGCGCAGAGAAGGCGGCATGCAGCAGCAGACTGCGAATACCGGAGGCCAGCGGGCTCAGAATCGCCCAGTACAGCCCGTACGCCCAACCCGGATCCGCCGCATTCCAATAGACGTCGTCCGCTCGCACGTCCAGCGAAAACTCCTGGTACGCATGGAATGCCGCGAGTGCCCGCACCGGAATCGGCACGCCCTTCGGAGTGCCCGTCGTGCCGCTGGTGAACAACTGCACCAAAAGCCCATCCCCGCCGACCGCCACCGCGGCCGCGCGCGGATCGTCGGCGGAGTAAGCGGCGAGCAGATCCGCAAACCGCGGCGGCGCCTCGGCGACTGCCCGGTCGTTCCCGGCAATGATGACGCGCCAGGGCGGATCGGCCGGGATGCCGTCGCCCGGCACCAACTTTGTCGCCTGATCCGCGTCGGCGATGACGATCGTCGTGCCGCTCGCCTCGAGCCGGAAGGCGATGGCGGGTGGGGCGAATGCGGTGAAGAGCGGGACGTGGACCGCGCCGCGACGCCAGATGCCCAGCAGTGCGACCACCAGGTCGGCGGATTTCGACATCAGGGTGGCGACGCGGTCGCCGGGTTCGACGCCGAGGTCGGCGAGGGCGACGGCGAAGCGCTGGGAGCGCTCGCGCAACTCACCGTAGGTGAGGTCGGTCGAGGTCAGGTCGGGGTCGACGATGGTGAACGCGATGCGGTCGGCGGGGTGCCGGTCGCACAGCAGATCCGCTGCGCTGACGTCGGGTCCGTCGTAGGTCTCCAGTAGCTCGCGCACGCGCGCGTTCAGGTCCGCGGTCATCTCGCCTCTCCTCATCGGTGATCCAGGCCACCTCGTCTCCAATAGGATGTGGGTCACATCGTGTTCGGCACTACCCCCGAAAAGGGGTGAGTCTTTTGACCCACACCACCGCGCTGCTGCGGCCGCGTGACGGCGACGCGCTGCGCGCCGAGATCCGATGGGTGGCGAATAAAGCGGGCGTGCCGGTGGTTTTCGGCGGCGAGGTGCACAATGATGCGCTGCTGCTCACCGAATTCGTCGGCACCGTCACCAATGGCCTGCGCGGACTGACCGTGCTACGCACCTCCGGGCTGGGCGGCCGGGTGATGGATATGCGCCGCCCAGCCTCGGTCGCCGACTACCGCAATGCCGCCGAGATCACCCACCACTACGACGGTCCGGTCTCCGGCGAACGCATCCGCTCGGTGCTAGCGGTGCCCGTGGTGGTCGACGATCGCTCCCGCGCGGTGCTCTATGCCGCCAATCGTGGCGGCACACCGCTCGGCGACCGCACCGCCGATCTGGTCGTCGCGGCCAGCCGACGCCTGGCCACCGAAATCACCATCCGCGACGAGGTGGACCGCCGCCTGCGCCTGCTGGAAATAACCACTCCCGCGCCCGAGACCGCGCCCGCCGTCGCCGAGGAACTCCGCGAGATCAATGCCGAACTCCGCGGCGCGGCGCGCTCGGCCGAGGACGAACGCCTACGCGAACGCCTGCACTCGGTGTGTGAACGCCTCACCCGAGTCCTGGTCGGCGACTCACCCGCGGATGCCCCGCGCCTGTCCCGACGGGAACTCGACGTGCTGTCCCAGATCGCGCTCGGTTGCACCAATCACGAAGCTGCCCAACGCCTTTCGCTCGGCCCGGAAACGGTCAAGAGCTATCTGCGCAACGCGATGACCAAACTCGACGCACACTCCCGCCACGAAGCCGTTGTCACCGCTCGGCGCTTCGGTCTGCTGCCCTGACTCGGGCCGTTGATCACCGGCCGCCGGTGCAAACCCCTTCGGGGGTGTACTGGCATGGGCGCTCGTTCCGGCCCTTGTATTGCCCGTGATTGCTACTGCGGCCGCGCTGACCTGCGCCATAGCCGCCCCGGCCGGCATCCGGATCATGCGTATCCCGATCCGCGGCAACTCTGACTACGACGAGTTCCGGCGCCACCAGATCCGATAAGACCATCATGGCGCCACCGATGAGAGTCGAGGCCATCGCTCGACGCACCATCCCGAACCGAGCCACTGTCACCATAGCCACCTGCCGTTGTTCACCGTTGATTAATGTGCCGTTAATCAACGATACATTCGATAGGGCGTCGAGTCTGCAGTTTCAGTCGTCAAGCAAATCCGGACGTCGTTCGCGCGTACGGGCAAGGGACTGTTCGCGTCGCCACGCGGCGACCTTGGCGTGATCACCGGACAGCAGGATCGGCGGCACTTCGAGACCGCGCCAGGAGACGGGGCGCGTATAGCTCGGCCCCTCGAGCAGCCCATCGGAGAACGAATCCTCTTGGTGGGACTGCTGATTGCCGAGAACGCCAGGGAGTAGGCGGACCACGGCCTCGGCCATCACGAGGACTGCGGCTTCACCACCGATCAGAACGTAGTCGCCGATGCTGACCTCTTCGACACGGACCCGGCGGGCGGCATCGTCGAAGACACGTTGATCGATGCCTTCGTAACGGCCGCAAGCGAATACGAGGTGCTGCTCGCTCGCCCAGCGTTGCGCGGTGGCTTGCGTGAAGGGCACTCCGGCGGGAGTCGGCACCACGAGCAGGGCGTCGTCGGGGCATACCTCGTCGAGGGCGTCACCCCAGACAGTCGGCTTCATGACCATGCCCGGCCCACCGCCGTAGGGTGAATCGTCGACGGACTTGTGCACGTCGTGCGTCCAGCGACGCAAATCGTGCACGTCGAGGGAGATCAGGCCCTTGTCGATGGCCTTGCCAAGCAACGCCGTTCGCAGCGGCTCCAGATACTCCGGAAAAATCGTGACGACATCGAGTTTCATGCTGTCCTCTGTTTCCGGTGGATCGGCGATCCGCTACTCCGGATCGAGCAGACCCTCGGGCGGATCGATGACGACCAGTTGATCGGCCAGCGACACCGTCGGCACGATCGCGGTGACGAACGGGATCAGGATCTCCCTGCCGTCGTCGGCGGCGCGCACCGAAAGCAGTTCTCCCGCAGCCGAATGCAGCACTTCGGTGACCTTGCCGACAACAGTGCCATCGGTGAGCTGGACGACCAGCCCCTCCAACTCGTGGTCGTAGTACTCGTCCGGATCCTCCGACGGCGGCAGCTCCGCACTGTCCACGACGAACAGCGTGCCGCGCAGCGCATCGGCGGCGGTACGGTCGGAGACCCCGACGAGTTGCACGAGAAGTCGGCCCGAATGCTCTCGGGCCGACTCCACGGTGAATTCACGAACTTCTTTGGACCGCGCCGCCCGCCCGCGCAGCCGCACACCGGGTGCGAAACGCGCGTCGGGATCGTCGGTGCGGACCTCGACGACCAGTTCGCCGCGCACACCGTGCGATTTGGCGACCCGGCCTATAACGAGTTCCATTTAAGCGTCGGTATCGACCACGTCGACCCGGATGCCCCGGCCGCCGATTCCGGCGACGAGGGTGCGCAGCGCGGTCGCGGTACGACCGCCGCGACCGATCACCTTGCCCAGATCATCGGGGTTGACGTGCACCTCGACGGTGCGTCCGCGGCGGCCGGTGATCAGCTCGACCCGGACGTCATCCGGATTGGCGACAATGCCGCGAACCAGGTGCTCGACGGCATCGGCGACGACGGCGCTCACGACTCCGCCTCGCCGGCGCTCGGCTCCGTCGTGCGCGCCGTGGGCGCAGTGCCTTCGGTTCGCTCGCTACGCTCGCTCACGGTTATTCAGCAGCCTCGGTCTCGGCCTCGTCCTTCTTGGCGGCCTTCTTCTTGGGGGTGACGGCCTCGGCGACCGGCTCGTTATCGGCGGCGGCCAGCGCGGCGTTGAACAGGTCCAGCTTGGACGGCTTCGCGGGCTTCACCTTCAGGGTGCCCTCGGCGCCCGGCAGGCCCTTGAACTTCTGCCAATCGCCGGTGATCTCCAGCAGCCGTTGCACGGCCTCGGTCGGCTGCGCGCCGACACCCAGCCAGTACTGCACGCGCTCGGAGTTGATCTCGATCAGCGACGGCTCTTCCTTCGGGTGGTACTTGCCGACGTTCTCGATGGCGCGGCCGTCACGACGGGTGCGGGCATCGGCGATGACCACGCGGTACTGCGGGTTGCGGATCTTGCCGAGACGGGTGAGCTTGATGCGAACAGCCATGTGCTGATCTGCCTTTCAGTGGTTGGTCACGGCGCAATTCAGCGACCCGCACGGTCTGCGAGCCCGGTTTTGCGCTTGGAGTGTGTGACCGCCGCGCGGTACGTAACCGGAGACGGGCTGACACTTGTCCAGGAAGGACGGTGGTCCATTCTGCCAGACCGGTCCCCCGCTCCTGAAATCGCGTCGTCGGTAAACGGACGGCCGCCCGGCACGGATAACTACATCATGGGGATTTTCCGGAGGCGCCGTCGGCGCACGCGGGGCGAGGTTGCCGAGGCCGCCACCGAAATCGGCGGTTACACGGCCATTGAATTGTTGGAGCCCGACCTGCCCCAGGCCACTGTCGGCGGTATCCGCGGCGTGATCAGCGGGATCGCGAACCTGCTCAGCTGACGGTCGAGCCCCCCGATTACGTGGTTCGGTAGCGCAGCAGCACGACGGAAGTCGCGGCTCTCGGTCAACAGCACCTCACCGCAGATCCGCCGTGTTGACAGTGATCGGAACGGGCCCCGGAGCCACGGCCGTCTCGCCCGCCGCAACGTATACCTCCTGGCGGTATCCGCGCTCACCGAGCCGATAACCCTGGAAGCGCGCCGGCTTGTTCTCGGGCAATTCCACTATCCACAGGTACGGGACGCGCGCGGCCGCATATCCGGCGATCCGTGTATCGCGCTCCTCGCGGGTATTGCCGGGAGACCACACCTCGACGGCAAGCAAGAGATCCTCGGGCGCGAAGCTGGTGTGGTTGATATCGACATTCACTACAGCGATATCAGGAACGACCCCGGTACGGAATGCCGTACTGATCCGCACCGCCACTGCTGGGAGCACATTCAAATCGGTCCGTCCCGCAGCCCGCAGCGCGTCGCGCAACAGAATCGCCAACTCCAACGACGCATACTGATGCGGACCGCCCGGCGCTGGCGTCGTGTAGAGGTACCCCAGGATGAGTTCGAGTCGAGATCCATCAGACGGCTGCTCTTCGGCCAGCCAGTCTTCCACAGTCGTCGGCCCCAAGGGATGAATCATCGCAACCTCGGCGCTCATCGTCATGTCCCGTCCGATCTCCGTCGCCTGCGACCGTCACCATGCGACTTTGTCTGCGATGCAACTTTGTGTTTCCACTGTCACCTGACCGCTGTCATGTCGGTGACGTCGTGGCACCGACCAGACAAAGCGGCTCGAGCTGATTTCAGAGACTCGGGCGGCGGCGAAACCATCTCGTCGCTTCGAGCAACAGCCCGAGCGCCCGTTCTCGAGCATGGATCGCGAACGGACTCCCGGGCCGATGCCACTTTTAGTGGACCAGCGGCGCGAGGGTGCGCCCGGCAAGATCCACGGCACCCGGCTCGTGGCCGTTCGTCACCATGTTGACGATGAGACCCTGCACGCCCTGGTCGAGCACCCTGGCCTGCAGCTGCTCGGCGACGTCGGCTGGGCTGCCGACGAATTGGCGATCGGCGATGGTTTGCTTGCGCTCGTCCTCCGAAAGTGTGGACAAGTCGACGCCGATGCCGCGCAGTAGATCCTGCTGTTGTTTGCGTGCGCGGTCGCCGTCTTCATCGATCATCAGGAAACAGAGGTAGCTGACCTCCAAAGTCTCCGGGTCGCGGTCGATTTCGGCACAGCGCTGGTGCAGTGCCTCGACCTTGCGGGGCAGTTCGGAGGCATTGCAGATGATATTGATGTGGTCGGCGAAGCGGGCCGCCAGCGCGAAGGTCTTCTTCTCGCCGCCGCCACCGAGCAGAATGGGCAGGTCATTGCGCAGCCGCGGCTCATTCATGGCGTTCTCGGTGTGGTACCACTTGCCATCGAAGGTCGAGTGTTCACCGCGCAGCATCGGGGTAATGATCCGCAGCGCCTCGTCGAGCCGCTGGAATCGTTCGGTGAAGGTGCCGAATTCGAAACCGTAGGCCTGGTGTTCGAGCTCGAACCAGCCGGCGCCGATGCCGAGCACGGCCCGTCCGCCACTCACCAGATCCATGGTTGTGACGGTCTTGGCGAGCAGGGCGGGATTGCGATAAGTGTTGCCGGTTACCAACGCCGACAACTGAATTCGTTCGGTGGAAGCGGCGATTCCGGACAGTGTTGTGTAGGCCTCGAGCATCGGCTCACTCGGCTCGCCGAGCCCGGGCAGCTGGTAGAAGTGATCCATGACGAAGACCGTGTCGAACCCGGCGGCTTCGGCCTCCCTGGCCTGCGCGACCACGGTGGGAAAGAGTTCGCTGACGGGCTGGCCATAACTGAAGTTGGGCATCTGATAACCGAGGCGAATGGTCATGACCCGACCCTACGCGCGCCCGGCCCCCGCCCTCCCGATCTTGGCCGCATCAACCCGCTGACCTGGGAGTCTGTCGCACACCGACGGACCACCCAGCGCAAGCAATGGCCCGTGCGCGATGCGGCGGGTCAGCGGTGGCCGGTGACCGGATTGTGGGTCTTGACGAGGCGGCCGCGCAGGATGACGTACTGGGGCTCGGTGAGCGCGGCCGGGTTGATGCGCGGATCTTCCTGGTAGACAACGAAATCCGCTGGCGCACCGGCCTCGATGCCCGGTCGGCCGAGCCATGTCCGGGCATTCCAGGAGGCAGCGCCGAGTGCGTCGTGGTTCGACAGCCCCGCCCCGGACAGGGCGGCGATTTCGTCGGCGATGCGGCCGTGACGGATGGAACCGCCCGCATCGGTGCCCGCGAAGATCGGAACGCCCGCATCGTGCGCATTGGCGACGGTGCGGCGGACACGCGCGTGCAGATCGCGCATATGTGCGGCGTAGATGGGGAATTTGCCTGCGCTGTCGGCGATTTCGGGGAAGGTGTCGATATTGATCAGC
This sequence comes from Nocardia vinacea NBRC 16497, assembly GCF_000308835.1. GTDB lineage: Bacteria > Actinomycetota > Actinomycetes > Mycobacteriales > Mycobacteriaceae > Nocardia > Nocardia vinacea. The sequence goes on from NZ_BAGN01000167.1 coordinate 81,490, forward strand.
GTCGGGACCAGCGCGGTGCCGTGTTCGGCCATCAACTCGATGGTGTCGTCGGTGAGGCCGGTGCCGTGTTCGAGGCAGTCGATGCCCGCGTTGATCAGGCCGGGCAGGGCGTCCTCGCCGAAGACGTGTGCCGTCACCCGCGCGCCGTTCACGTGCGCGGCGTCGATCGCCTCCTTCAGGATCGAGTCACTCCACAGCGGCCGCAGATCGCCCACCGACCGGTCGATCCAGTCGCCGACGATCTTCACCCAGCCGTCGCCGAGCCGAGCCTGTTCGGCGATGATCTCCGGCAGATCGCGCTCATCGTCGAGTTCGATGCCGAGTTCCCGGATATACCGCCGCGGTCGGGCGATATGGCGGCCCGCGCGAATGATCCGCGGCAGTTCCTCGTGCTCATCGATGAAGTGCGTATCGATCGGTGACCCCGCATCGCGCAGCAGCAGCGCACCTGCGTCCCGCTCGGTCTCGGCCTGAGTGATCGCGCCCTCGCGATCCTCGTGGCCCCCGCCGTACCGGATTCCGACGTGACAGTGCGCATCGACGAGTCCGGGCACGATCCACCCTGTGCCGCACAGTGTTTCGGCTCCCGCGACGGGCTCGAACGACACCAGGCCGTCCCGTACCCACAGGTCACGCACTTCGTCATCAGGGAGAACCACACCCCGCAGATGCACACCAACCTCCTCGACCGTCGTCGGCGCCGTCCAACCTAATGCCCACGCCCCTTGACGGTCACCCCGCCTGCGGCTCCCCAGCCGACGTTCGTCAGCCGGGCACGGTGGACAGTCCGTTGCCTGCGCCGCGACCGCGTCAGGGAAGGCGGAGCCGCCTACTTCTTGGGGAAGTTCAGCTTGGACAGGTCGAAACCTTCGAGGCCGGGCGGCAGCTGGTCCAGCCCGGCGGGCATTCCGGACAGATCCGGCATACCGGCGGGCATTCCGGGCATGCCGGGTAACCCACCGCGCATCTTCGGCGGTGTCGGTCCGCGGCCGCCCTTCTTCCCCTTCTTGCCCTTCTTCGCATTGCCGCGGCGCGAACCGGGCAGGCCCATCTGGCGGCCCATCATGGCCATCATCTTCTTGGCCTCGAAGAAGCGGTCGACGAGTTGGTTGACCTCGGAGACCTGCACGCCGGAGCCGTTGGCGATGCGCAGGCGGCGAGATGCGTTGATGATCTTCGGGTTCGCGCGTTCTGCCGGGGTCATACCGCGGATGATCGCCTGCACCCGGTCGAGCTGCTTATCGTCGACCTGGGCCAGCACATCCTTCATCTGGCCCGCACCGGGCAGCATGCCGAGCAGGTTGCCGATGGGGCCCATCTTGCGGATCGCGAGCATCTGATCGAGGAAGTCCTCGAGCGTCATCTCGCCGCTGCCGATCTTGCGGGCGGCTTCCTCGGCCTGCTCCTGGTCGTAAACCTGTTCGGCCTGCTCGATCAGGCTCAGCACGTCACCCATGCCGAGGATGCGCGAAGCCATCCGGTCCGGGTGGAAGACGTCGAAGTCCTCGAGCTTCTCACCGGTGGAGGCGAACATGATCGGCGCACCGGTCACATTGCGGACCGACAGCGCGGCACCACCGCGGGCGTCACCGTCGAGCTTGGTGAGTACGACACCGGTGAAGCCGACGCCGTCGCGGAAGGACTCCGCGGTATTGACGGCGTCCTGACCGATCATCGCGTCGAGTACGAACAGCGTCTCGTCGGGCTTCACGGCATCGCGGATGCCAGCGGCCTGCGCCATCAGCTCGGCGTCGATACCGAGGCGACCGGCGGTGTCGACGATGACCACGTCGTACTGCTTGCTGCGCGCCTCCGCGACACCGGCCTCGGCCACCGCGACCGGATCGGCCGCCGAAATGCCCAGCGGATTCTCGCCGCCGCCGATGGAGGTGCCGGGATGTGGTGCGAAGACGGGCGCACCCGCACGCTCACCGACCACCTGGAGCTGGGTCACCGCGCCGGGGCGCTGAAGGTCGCAGGCCACCAGCAGCGGCTGATGTCCCTGTCCCTTGAGCCATTTCGCGAGCTTGCCCGCCAGGGTGGTCTTACCGGAACCCTGCAG